>NZ_JAGSOY010000150.1 GCF_018837975.1 Zooshikella harenae
GTCAATGGGTAAGTTGGGATTTGCTCCCTGGTCAACTAATGCCTGTACTTGGCTTAAGTTACCTGCTTTACAAGCTTGAGCTAACTCGTAGTCAAGTTCAGTATAATATTCAGCTTCAGTATCAGGATTAAAGGTTTCAAAAGTCACTTCACCATCTTTTAAACAATATCTCTCGTATTCAGGATATCCCGTGTCTTCATTTTGCCAGTCAGGATGATAAGCCACCAACGTAAAGGTCTCAACTTCTGTTTGTTCCAGTAAATCGACAAACTCTTCAGCTCCATCATAAAGATCAATCGCAAACTTAATGCATTCATGCTTATGACAAATCAAGACTTCATCACAGAATATATTATACTCTTCCAAAAAGTCATTTATCTCTGTGACCAATTTACTATTGGCACCTCCCATTGCTCTTGCAAATACTTCTGTTGGGCCATCTTCATCCATATCACAAAAAGCTGAGACGAAATTTTTATTGTAAGCTGATTCGTTAAACTGAAAATACAAACTGATATAAACCATTTCTTAGTCCATTAGTCTGGTGTAGGTATAAATTCTAATAACGCATTTTTCGCACTTTCTGATGCTTCTCTAGGAAGTGTTAATACTTTTATTGACTCAAACAATTCAAGCCATGCAGTTATAACCTTATTTGTAGATGAATTAATATCTTTTCCTGCTAGCTTTAAGTACCTTTGCCAGGCTTGATGTGAATAATCTCCTCGACTATATTTAAATTCAAACTGTTCTGGAATATTAAATTCCACATCCGGCTTATCTAAAATCAAACTATTAACCTTACTTGCAAGAAGATCATCGCTATTAATTCCATACGTAAAAGTCCCATCACTTTTTTTATATTTAAAATCCTGAACAATCCATTTAATTTTTTTCTTAATATTTTCTATTCCTGCATGGCTACGATCAAAGAAAAACTCTCTTCTATAATTACCGCCAGTCCCATTAGAACACTCATCAGCATCCTCCCCTTTTACTTTTTTATTTTTATTTTTTTTATCTTTCTTCTTAGCTCTTACATCCTCTAACCGGCCACGATAAACATATTTCCAACTATTTGAGAAAGCTGTGCATTCACTTTGAACTGACTTTACTTCTAACCACTTATTAATACCGTCTTTATTAACAATGATATCTACCTGTCTAGGTAAGCTATCATCAATTTTATTACCTTTAAAGTGAATAGGCAGATTGAACTGTTTTTCGATATCAACAAGTGTATAGCCAATACCTAAATAGGTTGCAGTCATTGCTAGTTGGAACTGAGCTCCTTTAATATCATTCCAGTTAGATTTTGTATTTTTTTCCTTATTTTTATCTTTTTTCTTATTTTTATCTCTAACAGCACCACTATAATTAAAGGAACGGGCCAGTAATGTATACACACTTTCTAATGCATCCGTTGGGATTGAACCTTCAATAATGTTATAGTGTATATAGCCAATTATACCGATCATTTGAATTGTGGGTATTCTTTGCCCCTGAAATCCTTTCAACATATTCAACATATGATCAACACCAACTCTCGCTTTCATCAAGATAGCTGCTTTCCATAGCTGTGGTTTAAATAAAATCTTTCTTGCTTCTAATATATGACTATTATTGAAAACTTTTTTATCTTTCATCTGCGCACAGATTTGTTTTACTAAATCGCCAATAAACCCAGTTTCTAAATCCAATTTTTCTTCAATAATTTTCAATTCTTTTAAAAGCTGAACTGCTCTGCCGAGTGGTAATCGTGATTTTTTTGTATTTTTTGCATACGCTTTTGGGATGGCGAAATTAATAGCACTGGCATACCATGGCTCATAGGATTGATTGTCTAAATAGGCAAAATCATCACCGGTTAAAACTTCACCTAGTTCACCACCCAAAGGCATTGATAGCAAATCAATCCAGGCCAGTAAATGATCACTATTTTGTACTGTTGAAATAAAAAACTTTAACTCTTCTTCATACTCATCCATATGCGTAATAAAGTCAGCCAACAACGCCATAAACCCTGCCATACTTTGTAAATCTTCAAAGCTGCGTTTATCCCAACAACGCTTTGCAACTTTTCCAATGGTTCCAGCCAAAGATCTTACAAATGGCGATCTTGGATTAATTTTTCTAAAAAGCTTATTCAACCCCTTGGATACCAGTTTAAATGGTTTAGTTGCAGGTGTTGGGATAACAGAGATTGTTCCCAGTGCACTTGTAAGAAGTAACTCAGGCTTAAAATCTTTATCATTTCCCGTTGATAGGTAATACAATTGCCGACCAAGCTCTGCAATATCTTCATAAGGCACCACCCAGGAAATAGCTTCTTTACCATACTCAACGGCTGCTTCTAGGACACCCTCCCAATCAATATCATACCAAGCCGCATACGCAGGTGTGACAAAGGATGACAAGGGTAAATTCAGTGGAGGTTGATAGGCGACGGTAACCGAACTTGCAATTTGCATATTCACCCGCTGGCTCACTACCTCGCTAAACCAGTGACTGGATACTACCCCCAAATATTGGGTGGCTTGTTTAGCCGTTATTGCAACCCTGGCAAGTTTGAGTTGGCTGTTATCAATAAGCTGATTTAACTGTCCTGTTGTACGAATAACAACTTGCTGCTGTCCATGCTCGTCCAGCTTAATATCCATCTGTTGTCGATCATTCGGTAGCTTGGCTAATGCGGGGGTTTGCCAGTTGTACCATCGTAAACCGCTCATTTTTCCTGAATAACGATTGCCAATGACTAACGAACGGCTACTGCCGTAGACAATATCACCTTCAGCTTCTGTGGTGAGCGGTTTATTATTAACCCATAATTCCAGTTGATTATTTTGATAACGTGCCACAACGATATGCCACTGTCCCATCGCTAATGGCTCACTGGTTAAATGATAACGCCCAGTGCTGGTTTGAATTTGATAATTAAGTTTACCTTCTTGAGTTAACTGTAGTTTTTGTCCTTGTCCTAACTTAATTAATTCACCACCAACTTCACTCGGTTTAATCGCAACGCGAAAACCCACAGCATCAGGTAAAGCCAACCCCTCTGCATTATTCACCACCAGTTTACTATTCCCCGTATTTTCCTCGGGTGTTGTGTTAAAACTTTGCTGGGTAAACTGATAACTAAAACCAGCTCCACCTATTGGGTGATCTTTAACTAAACGAATATGTTCAGCTTGCGCTTCATAAAGACCTGTTTCATCCGTCAGGGCAGTCTGCTGCCATAACGTATTCATTAAAAACGCTGCCGCAGGCGCAATGACAGGGTCGGCGATATTACCTAACGAGAGGGGTATGGTTTCACCAGGCTGCCCCTTAACCGTAATGGTGGTTTGGGTGGGATAGCTTAAATCAAGCTGGTGATCCACCATGGTATTTAATTTAAAGGGAGCATCACCGGCATAATCCCCAACAATAACTGCATTACCTACATCAAGTGTCTTTTCGGTCGCCACCGGTTCTATGATGACCTTATGTGATGCACCGCCTGTCACGCTTACTGCAGCGGTTAGAATACCTTTTTGTTTTTTAAAGCCAGTATGCCATATAACAGAAGCTTCACCTTTTTCGTTTGTCACGAGTTCGTGACTTTGGAAACGTCCACTAGAGGCTTTCAGCGAAACAGGCACTTCCGCTAAAGGTTGACCTAAACCCGTTGCAGCCACTTTGACGGTGACATTGTGATTGGTATTTACATGGCTCGGCGCATCAATCGTTAATTCGATGGGATGAATAGTGATGGGTACGGTTTGTGTGGTATTCCCTGAACGAATCGTGAGCTGGTATTCACCTTCTAATAAACTACCTTTGAGTACCGCAGACGCATGCCCTGTTTCATTGGTGCTATTCTCTTGCTCTGCAATAAAGACATCACCGGCAACAGACCAATCCACGGAGGTATTTTCTGCCACAATATTATTGTAGGCATCAAATACCTGCACTGTCACCTTGGTTGAACCGACTTGTTCTACAAAGGCATCA
>NZ_JAGSOY010000151.1 GCF_018837975.1 Zooshikella harenae
GTAGCTTGGTGTCAGTTGTAGTACAGTCTTAGGGTGGCGTTTAATATCAAGCATAACTATCAACTCTTCATGCGGGTGGCACTTTGAAGAACAATAATGTATTACATTAGTAATACAGGTCAAGTTTATATACAATCTTTTTATGTATTACATTGGTAATACAATTTATACTAGCTACTTTAGCAATTATGTATTACTAATGTAATACATAATTAAATTGGTAGTGAAAGGAAATAGTGAAAGCTTTCAAATACTGACAAAGTAAGAGATAGGGTGTATATTTGTAATACATTTGTAGTTCATTTTGAAATATTGGTTATGTTATTTGTAATACTTATGTAATACAAAGGGTAGGGGGATGGCTAAAAAAATTGCGGTTACAAACCAGAAGGGTGGGGTTGGTAAAACAACCACATGTATAAATATTAGTGCGGAGTTAGCTAGGCTTGGAAAAAAAGTATTAGCCATCGACCTTGATCACCAAGCAAACCTAACCAAGGTCCTAAGTGGAGGTGAGAGCAAATTCAACCTAACCGTTGCTGATTTATTTTCAAATCACAAAGTTAAAATTGAGGATGCAATACATCAAGCAAAGTCTGATGGAGACTATATTGATAACCTTTACTATATCCCTTCCCACATCACACTTAGCAGACAAATAGAACAGTGCTTAACAAGAGTCCATAGAGAACGAATACTACAACGGCACTTAAAAAAGCTAGAAGGGGACTACGATATTATTCTCTTAGACTGTCCGCCATCACTTTCACTGAGTGTTACAAATGCAATGCTCATTGCTGATTTATTTCTTATGCCAATTGATGGAGGCAGATTCGCTCTAGATGGATTAAGCGACCTACTCGATGCAATAGAAGAGGTCAAAGAGACCAATGATGTAAACTTTGCTGTATTTAGAAATGAATATGCAAGCCAAAACAAGTTAATGAATGACTTTCTTACAGAGCAACTACAAGTTATCAATGGAAAAGTATTGAAGTCGAAAGTAAGGAGGAGTGAGGCCATTGGACAAGCAAGTGTTACGGCCCAACCTCTAAAGTACTATTCAAAAAGTGCTCTTGCGAACCGCGATTACAAAGAGCTAGCTAAAGAAATCCTTGAACGAATTTGATATACAAATGTAATACAATTTGGACCTGAAATGAGTAAGTTAACTGGCACTACGAATCTTAATAGTCGTTTTAGCAAAAAAGAAGAGCCTGAGGAAATACCTCAGATAAAAGAAAAGCTGACTACGGTTAAGACAAACCGTAATGTAACAACAGGCTTAAGTCCAAAGCCATTCAGGCTGACAACAGATGATATTTCAGGACTACAGGAGTTGACAGAAGAAATACAAAGCATGACAAAAAAGAATATTACTGAAGCAAAAGTAATTCGCGGTTTGATTGGAATGAGAGACAAAATAAACAAGAAAAAGCTATTAGA
The DNA here is from genome assembly GCF_018837975.1 of Zooshikella harenae. Lineage (GTDB taxonomy): Bacteria > Pseudomonadota > Gammaproteobacteria > Pseudomonadales > Zooshikellaceae > Zooshikella > Zooshikella harenae. The sequence goes on from NZ_JAGSOY010000151.1 coordinate 1,447, forward strand.
ATCAATAATGCATAACACTTAATGTAATACATTTGATATACAATAACCACGCAAACCGTACTACAAATGTAATACATTTAATTGTGTTATGTATTACATTTGTAGTACTTTAATATTCATCAAAGCCCCTACCAACCCAACTCATATCATCTAAATCAGGTTCTCGGGTGCTCTTTGACTGCTGTTCCTGGTGTCTTAAAATTCCTAAAAAATACGCAGCTGAGTCTTTAACTTTACCAGCTTGTTTGGCTTTGGTGTAACTTAAAAATGCTTGGCTAGCAGAAATACCATCAAGCTTTGACGCCAGTAGTTTAACAACTTGATCTGGCAGTTCAGGAACTGCACTTGCGAGCATAGCAGCGACAGCTTCGTCATAGCTATCAGGTAAAATATCAGCTTCATGTACTTTACTATCTTCAATAGCCTCAAACTTGACATTGTGTCGAATAGTAAAGTTAATACTATTTACACTACGCCCCTTTCGAATTGGCTCGTAATCAAAAGCTATATCTGTTTTTTCTGACAGCTCTCTTTGTGTTTTATCTAAAACATTCCGTCTAAACTCAGCAAAACGCTTATACCTTCCTTCCTCAACGCCAATAAACCCTCTCAGTTGGCTAAGTTCTATTTTTCTATAAGCTAGTGACTGTCCCTCTTTGACAGCTTTCAATGTTAGAAACTGCCTTAACAGCTCATACAGTCTAATTGAGTAAACAGACTGTAAATTAATGACTTGTTTTAAATGATATGTAGTAAAGCTGTTCTTTACCTGAAGCAAATAAGGCTTTAGTTCTGGAGAGAAAGAAAATTCTACTAATCCTCTAGAGGGAGAATAGCGGGCATGAGAAAACCAGTTTGCCATTAAAAAACCATCAGGTTCTTCAGGTTCGCGTATCTGTATAAGGCTAGACATAAGCCTTTTGCAAATTTCTTCAATCTCTCTAGGCTTATTGGATAGCTGACTTTGTTTGTTTTTTCTATATAAATTTTGCTTATCGATATTAGTCAGCTTTTCTAGTTCACTTAGCGTTATATGGTACTTTTTAAAGTCTTCATCGTCAGGCGATAACTGACTAATAACCGCTAGAATAACCTTCTGATCGCGAAGTGTTAACTTTGATGTCGTTTCAATCAAAACGGCTTCAACTAACTGGTTTGCTTTTGTGATCCTAAGTTTATCTATTTCTGTATTGTCAGAACCCATAATCACCCTTAAATGTTTTGACAAGTTCTAGCAATCAACACAAATAAAGTGTAAACCACCAACACATATTACACCTTTCGCCCTAAAATGACTATAAAATATACATTCACAACAATAAAGTGTAATACAAAACCAATAATAACACTTTAATTGTGTTAAAAGCTACACTTAAACCACAAAAGGTGTAATCAAAAAATACTATTTACATCTTTTATGTGTCAGTTACTACACAGTTAATTGAGAATCAATTTCACAGATGGTTAAAATTCAAACAGTTAAAAAGAGTTAAACATTTGTGTCAAATCCTACACTTTACTATGTCAATTACTACACCCTTTTATGTCAATCACTACACCCAACAGTGTTAGTTACTACACCTTTTTGTGTCAATCACTACACCATAAATCGCTACAGGCCAGGTATATCAATGGATACAGCCAACCTGAAAACAAGAAAAACAAGTATTAAAAACAAGATAAACAAGACAAACTAAAAAACGAGTTTGTGAGCTGGAATGTTGATGTTAAAATAATCAAAGTTTTGAAAAGCAATAGATACACCTAAAACGCCGTACAGTTCGATTTAAGCAATTTTAAGATTCTACTGCTACCCTTGCCTTAGTTGATACAGAAAAACCTCAAGAATAAGTTCACAGCTCGATATACGACATAATTTGTATGACCTTTTGCTATATACTCCAGTTGACTTATAACTAGGTTGATGGTTTTGTGTTTTGGCTAGTATAGAAACTAAAGGCGGGAGAAGTAGCTACATGGTCCTATGGTATTGGTGCAAATGAAGTCGATGGTACTGAGGTGCCACAGGGGGGGGGGGGTTGAGTTGTGTACATTTTTGAAGTGATTCTGTTTGGCTTTATTTGCCTAGCGATGACTCTGTTAAAAGAAAGGTTGCTTTAATTCCATGACTGAAAAGCTGTTAGATTTATTTAATCGAGCCTAAAAACTAGCCCAGTTCGTTTGGTTTTTTGCATTTTAGATAGGAATTTCAAAGTGCTGTGTCTCTTTGCAACACAACCATTAAAAAAGTATAATAAATTATTATTTGCTTTGAATAATTAATACGCATACTGACGTACTTTTAATAAATGACAAATAATCAGCTAGTTA
>NZ_JAGSOY010000152.1 GCF_018837975.1 Zooshikella harenae
GTATCGGCTGTTTTTTGTTCAGCTCAGGCGCGGCCCAACATCTATGGAGCTGTTTCAACCGTGTGTCCCCTGCTAACACTTTTATCGATCACACACTAAAAAGAAGCACTCAAATATACTTTTCTTGGCACCCAATGCTACTTTGTAAACGCGACTTATATCTTTTCTACTTCGCGTATAATAATTATCCCTTCAAACATTAATCCTACACCGTAATCAGGCAGAGTTTAAAAATTAACAATGTATAGAATTCTTTGTATATTAATTACCCCCTTTGTTTTATGTTCATGTGTGACGAGTAAATTATGGGAGGGCTATAACTCTCTAGATGAGTACAAAAGTATTAGTTTTATGCAAAGCCATTCCTTTGCTGTTTCTGTATTAGATGACGATAAAATTGCTATTTTACCAAATAAGAACACCTTAAACGATACAGATAAATCGAATTTAATCAGTGATTTGGCCGTTATTTATAGATTTAAAAAAGAAGATTATTCGAAAATAAAAAATAAAATAAAAAATGTAGAAATCTCTGAAATATTATACATATCCGTAAAAGGAAAAAGCGTATCCGCATCAGGTGGTGAGTTTAACATCACGCTTACAGACGGTCGTTTAATAAGGCCAATATATGTTGATACAACGTTAACCAAGCGTTCAAAAAATGAGCTTATTATTGACCATGATGCTGTAAACTTTGAAAGAGAAGTTTTTATTGATAAAAGGCAAACAACAGACCTCTCATTTTTATATCGTGTTCCATTGACTCCTTTAGCTTTATCAGCTGATTTAGTTATGGACGTTGGTATGGCTGCTGTATCGGTCGTTGCAGTACCCGCATTGGTCGTATATTTTGCTTTAGCTTGTTCTTTAAGTCGTTGTAATTAGTCCCTTTACACTGTCATCTCAGCCCGCTAGTTTCAACATTGAATTTTCTCTCACACCGCAGCTGAGATCATATGTATTAACTAACCTCTACCTTTTACCTTTGCGAACAACAGGCATGGAAAAGTCATTAGTATTAGCGTGTTTTTAAACATTTTATTGAGAACACACGGTTAACTCATTCAAACCAGGTACATTAATCAGATTAGGATCCTCTTCAAATAATGCTGCACCTAGGATTAGTTTCAATAATGCACTGATACACCTTACAACAGCAGGCTTCTCCCTTTTTGTGTATAATGCTTGGTCAATCTACGCAGGAGCGCTCATGGCACGTAAAAAGCAAGACGAAGTATCAAGTGAAACCCGTCAGAAAAGCATTGACGATCAAGTGGCGGCCTTCCTTAAAGCAGGCGGAGAAATCCAAGAAATACCCAAAGGTAAAAGCGGCATAGTACAAGGCAATAACACTCGCATAGGCATAGTGCTTGGCAACCCTTCTGCACAGAAAAAATAGCTAAGTGCTATAATTTGTACTGACTCGTATCTGATCTGACACGACCCTCTTTTTTCAGGTGTCTGTCAGGTTAAATTTGAGTCAGTACACATTAGCTCAGCTTTAGAAGCGTCCCTACTTTTTTCTAGTCAATAATATTAAACTTGATTTGTGCACCATCAGGTAGATTATGTATTTGATGAGCTAAATTACCCCTGCTTCTCATACCGCTTACTGCATTAATTGCTGTTAAGTTTTCAACGGAAAACTCGCCGCGACACACAAATGGAATCTTTGGCATTAACCGCTGACTATCAGCAAGTTTGCCATTCTTAACTTGCCATTGATGAGCTAATGGATAACCAGTAATTGTATTATAATCACCAAGTATTTCTTCAGCCCATCCACTAAAGTCATCAGCGAAATCTTCAAAATCACCTGTTTCAGGATCAAAAATAAATATCTTATTGTCCTTTATACAAAATTGTCCGCCAAAAATATCCTCTGCAAAAAATAGGCAGCCTTCAGCCAATCCTTTATAGTGACTAATCCATAGGTCTTGATCATTCCAACTAATCAGGTTCATTTCATCTTCTGGAGAACTGGCAGGGAAAATATGTAATGCCCCTTCAAACGCATAAAATCCGTTCTTTTGGCTTAGTAAGCTTATTAACTCGTTAGCCAAGGTTCCAGCCTGTGGCACATCAATTGGAGCCAGTTTAACTGGCTCACTACTCAGTGGGTTACTTGAAATTGAGATTAACTTTTTAATAGACATAAATTAGGTAAGAGCTAATTCTGAATTTTTGACTGATTATTTATCAGCCATTCCTCTTGCTCTACTGTATCTGGCACTTTAACATTTCTAGCCGTGGAAACTAGGTTAAATGCCTCAGTAGCGGTCATCCCTGTATGCAGTAAAGTAGCAGCGGCTAATAGCCCACTTCGGCCTATTCCTGCTCTACAGTGAATCACTACACTCTTACCTTCACACAGGTACTTGTACAACTGAGTAGATAAGTCTTTCACTGGTTCAACTAAGCTAGGAAGCCCTCTATCAGGAATAGCTAACCTTATAAAGTCTATGTTGTATTTTTGGCAATAATTTGGCTCATGATCTAACACCAACTCTTGGATTTCAGAGTTCTCCAAAAGTGAAACAATAACTGATACCTCATTACGTGCTAGATAACTTATGTCATCTTCTAAGCAGTCACCACCTGTAGGTCTGCCCATCACAGCAAGAAAACTAGTTTCTTTATTTAATACTTCAAAAACTCTAGGGAACATAGTTTTTCCTAAGCTGATGACTGCCGTTTACAGGTTTATTCCTAAAATTATTCTTTAGTCATCATACCGGTACTTAGTACGAAGCCAAGTGTTTTCTGGTGACTCCCTTTCTGCCTCCCAGCCATCAGGCAGGTCACTTAACTGGTTTAAAGAAGGGTCACGTTCTACCAAGTGCCCCTCACTTGTATGGTCTCCGTAACCACAAAGGCACTGCCATTCACCATCCTCATGAATCACCAACAAAATGGGCCTTGTTTTTTGAAAAACATGTGGGCAGACAAAAACACCTAGATTTGACTTAAAGCTCATTTATACAACAGGTTCTCTGTTCATCGAAAATAAATCAGGGTTTTTATCATCTAGTAAACCTTCAAATTTACTCCAACCATTTTGATGTATAAAGTCAGCTTCCTGGTTAAAAATAGGTATTAATAAGACAATTATGACTGGGGGCTTAGATCCACTAAACTCAGAAAAATCATCATCCCAAAAGATAGGAATAGAGCAGTAAAGTGCATCAAAACCAAGCTGTGAAGCTAGTTCACTGGGTAATTTTACAACCTGCCCACGAAGCAAAGCCTTATGGTCATCCAAAATTGATTCACATACAAATAAAATATTATTAACGATAGTTGGGGATGAAAAACCGTCATTTACAGCCATTATCAACTCATGACGAATACTCTTTGTGTCAGAAATGCTTAGAACATGACGATTCAAACCTAATGATAAATAGCTATTTACGCCTTTAAAAGGTGTATTGCAGAAAGAAGCGACCTGTAGGCCGCTTCCTGTTGAGTCTTTCCAACCTTGGTTTATTGTACCCAAGAATTTTTCAGCATGATCAATGATATTCATTCTTAATCACTTATTAGTTATCTGCTCGATTACAACCTCTACAGCGCAATCCAACATCTCTATTATATTCGTCTAAAACGCCTTTTCGATCTAAACCAGTTAAGTCTCTATCCTTCCATTTAGGGTTATGGTC
>NZ_JAGSOY010000153.1 GCF_018837975.1 Zooshikella harenae
ATGCGCGCATTGTATTTGTCTTCCGCCATGTTGACATGGCCGTTGACGTCGTAATGCAGAATGGACATCCCGGGCCGCCAGGGGAAGTCAAACTCCTCGTTGGTCAGGCCTTCGTTTTTGATGGTCTTCTGTTTGTAGTCGTCCCAACGTTCATAGGTGTAGTGGGTACGAACATCAACCTCTTCGCCGAAGGTTTCCGTAGAACTGAGGTTACCCGCCCCATCAAAGTGATAGGTACTGCCTTTGTTTTGCGCTTTACCCTTGGCAATGCTGGTAGTTTCACGGGTGGCCCGATTATCCTGATCGTAGACCTTATTGACCTGCCGGTAGACATTGCTCTCCTGGTCATACTCCAGGTAGGCGGTGGTATTACCCAGCGCATCGTTGATCCGCTTGGCGCGTAGCTTATCGTCAATGTAGGTTTCAGTGAGCTTACCGTTGCCATCATAGTGATAACGCTCGGTGTGCTGTTTATTAGTGGCCGTGACCCGCTGCCCCGCCAGGTTATAGCTGATCCGATAACCATGGTCTCCGGGTGTGATCTGCCCGTCTTTGAGCGCCCCCATGGTGGTGGTAAAGCGGTTCATGGCATCGTAGGTGTACCAGAAGTCCTGGTCATGCCACTCACCATTGACCTGCTGATAGCGACTGTGTACCTGACGCCGGTTGCCCATGGCATCGTACTGATACTCGATGGTGTACTTGGGGTCTTCGATTTTACTGATGCGGTTCAGGCTATCGTATTCCACCTTAGAGCGTTGGGTGTAGACGTTCTTGTAACCGTCTTTCGCATCCTTGTTGCTGTAGCCTTCGAAGGTCAGATTACCGTTGTTGTCATATTGGAACTCGGCGTAGTTATTGGCGCCCACATCATCGATGTTTTTGATATAGCCGTTGTTGTAGTAGCCGTAGTAAATCTCCTGATCGATCTTGCTGGTGTTATCCAGCACCGTATCGCCTTTCTGCCAGGCCAGTTTGCCGGAGGCATTGTAGCCATAGGTGAAGGTGCGACCGCCTAAATCCTTATGGTAATGAATACGGTCAAAGGCATCCCGATGATCCACCAGGGTGTGTTTGTTGCCATCGGTTTTGGTCACCTCCCAGCCACCGGTGCCGCCAATGCTGTCATCATAACGGTAGCTGTACTGGGTCACCATGTTGCCATAGCTATGGTGAGCAATGACGCGGCCTTTGGCATCGTACTGATAGCGCTCAGTATGGTCTAAGGCATTGGTATGGGTCAGACGTTGGCCCGCCGCATCATAGGTGTACTGATCGATATTGCCCCCCGCCCGTTCAACCCGGGTGGCATTCCCCACTTGGTCATACTGGTAACGGGTGACTTCACCCAGCTCATTGGTCTGGCTGACCTTACGGCCAAAGGCATCGTAGCCCATTTTTACCTGACCACCATCGGCATGGCGCTCACTGATGATCTGCCCCGCCGCCCATTGCTGTTCGTTGAGGTTACCATTGGCATCAGTGGTGGTGATCTGTTGCCCTAACAGGTCATAGCCATAGTGGGTGGTTGGCCGAATCTGATGCACCTGACCTTGTTCATCGGTAGCCTCAGTTTCCGGCGCCTGCTTGGTGACCATCTGCCCCAGCTGGTTATAGCGGAAGGTGGTGCTGTTACCACGCCCATCCACTTCTTCGATGACTTCACCAAAAGCATTAAAGTGCTGTTTGCGATGAATGCTGTGGCTGGTCTCCATCCCTTCACCAATCACATAGTCCAGGCTGGCTTTGGTGTAGGCAGGGCGACCGGTATTACGGTGCGTGACGCTACCCTGGTCCAGGGCATGGAAGCTGCTCAGTTGATGATGCGCTTTGGCACTAAACTCGCCGGATTCCCCCCGCTCGGCCGCAAAGCTGTAATCCCCTTGCAGCCAATCCAACAGCTCCCACTCACCCTGAGCATTTTGCTTGTAGACATTGACCGTGTAGGTGAAGGTACGGCCTTCGGCATTTTCCAGGGACACATTGGGTTTTAGGTTAACCTGACCGGCACTGGCCTCGACAATCTCAGAGCCTTTGGCGTCACCGAAACCTGCATTCCAATCAAACTTCAGTTTGCCTTGGTAGCCCCCTAAGTTGGCCCAACGGAGTTGCAGGTCATTGAGGGTTTGCTGACTGGGTTTAGCCGCATCACCATTCGCGGCTGCTTGTGCAGCTTGTTGCTGTAAACCAAAGCGCAGATCAAAGGTCTCACCGTGCTTGGTATTTTGTGTGGTACGGAAGATGCCCTCACCCCGGTTAATCACCGTGCCTTCGGGGGTCAATGCTTCGTAGTAGTATTCATAGGCTTGATTTGCGGAGAGGCCTGGTGCGTTGGTCAGATCCAGCGCCCAGTCCCCTTCGCGGTTCATCCGTGCCCCATCAACACTGTGGGTGTACTTGCCTGGCTGGTAATTGGCCTCATCATAGGCGCGGCTGGTATACCCAGGTTCCTGTGCCGGACGGTAGTACATGCGTAAACGGGTGGCCTGCCGTGGCTGCTCTTTTAAGGTCAGCAGTTTGGGCATTTCCACGTGGTTATTCTCCCAACGTACTAACGTATCGTGCTCCCAGCGGGGGGCAAAACCACTCCAGCGGTAGCGACCGGTTTGCTCTGTCAGTGGAACCCACTCACCCGCTTCGTTTTTCTTGGAGATTTTGACATGGTATTTAAAGCCCATGTTTTTCAGATAGGAGACGGTAGTCCTGTTATAGCTCTTCAGGGGGATGAGGTACTCACCTCGACTGGCGTTCACCACAAACGAGCCTTTGGTGTTCGACTGATAGCCCGAGTCCCACTCAAATAGCAGGTCGCCATCATACTCACCAATATCTGACCACTTAAACTGCACACCACGCTGCTCGAAGTAACAGCGGGGCCAATGCATTCCCGCGGCTCGGGCGTAGAGTTTGAAGTTAAAGTCAAACTTCTCACCACCGATCATTTTCGCTTCACCAAAGGTGTACGGCGTGGCTTCGATGACCTCCGTTCCTGCCGCAGTGCTGTCCTCCGTCTGCAGGAAGGTCATCTCCGGCTGCACCACATCAATCAGCTGGTTACGGGCATCATAACGACTGAGGGAGATGTGTAATTGCTTCGCATCCAAGGTACGCAACTGGCTGAGGGTGATGTCCTTCAGGTCGAGGGTCATCGACTGGATTTCCAGCGAGGCATTGCCGTTAGCATCGTAAACAAAGACCTGCGGTGCACCGTTCTTTTTGTTGGTTTTGAACAGCTGGCCCGCCGCGTTGTACTCGTAGTACTCGTGCATCTGGTCATTGACGCCTTTGCCACTGATCTCGCCATGGCTGTTGTAGTAGGTACGCTGGATCGCCCCTACCCCCTCATCACGCCAGATCTCCCGACCTTGGCTGTCATAACCAAAGCGGACTTCAACCACGTGCTGACTGCCATCAGCCTGTTGCAGGTTCTGTCGTTTGCGTACCGCCTGACCTTTGGCGTCATAGAACAGTTCGGTGACCGCACCATTGGCATCAATCTGTTTAATCATATGCCCAGCATTGTCGTACACCTGACGCGTCAGCAGGTCTTGTGAGCCCAGGTTAAAGGCGGTTTGCTGACCATCGGCCGCTTCTTTGACACTCAGTGCGGTATCGCC
>NZ_JAGSOY010000154.1 GCF_018837975.1 Zooshikella harenae
CATCCAACTACTAAGGTATAAGCAACCATCCCCAGGAAATGAAAGCTTAATCCTGGCATTATGTCTTTATGAATCAGCCACAAAACGAGTAAAGCAACCGAGGATGCAAAGGTAACCTGTTGCCAAGTGTTATTTTGCAACCATAGTCGCCATGGCATAGCGATAATAGCTACTATTAAAAATCCACTATAAATCGCTATACCTAACCATAGCTGATGAAATGTCAGCAACGTAGAATGCAGTGACATTTTTTAATCGTCTACAGTTAATGGTAATGCCATTAACACTGCATTTTCACGCCCTTTTGCTAAGGGATAGTAATCTTTTCGTATCCCCACCTCATTAAATCCAGCTCGCTGGTATAGTGTAATTGCAGCGTAATTAGATTCTCTCACTTCAAGAAACATCATGGTTGCATTTAGATGTTTAGCACGAGCTATGAGAATATTTAGTAAATAGTGACCTAAACCTTGCCGTTGGAAACAAGGAGCAATAGTAATATTTAACAAGTGTGCTTCATCAGCTACCGACATCAAAACACTATGCCCAACCACTTTTTGTTGTATATATAACACATTACAGTGATAGCCTGATTGTAAACAGTCCAGAAAGATTCCTTTTGTCCATGGGTGAGAATAAGCTTCCGTTTCATTACCCAATACGGCATCCAAATTATCTATCGTCATTGGCTGCACGATCAGTTCATCTTTTTGCTTTAACACTGAGAATATAGCCCCAAAACTTTTATTATTATGTTAATAACATAACTAAATCAGCCCATGTCTCACGTTTATATTGAGGAATTTTTAACAGTTCATCAACACTATGAGTCACGACAATTCGCTGCTTATCATTATTAACCTTTTGTAGTCCCCGTAGTTGTTCAAAAGGTTTATCAGTATTCAAAGTAAACTTAGCTGCATCTCGGCCCAGCAATAAAATATTCGAGTGATCCTTATATTGATAGTGGCAAACTAAATAACGAGAAAGAGCATCAATCGCAATTTGTCGGTGCTGATCAATCATCTGCTGATGAGTAAACGGCCAACTAAAAATATTCATATTCTGCACAGAAGAAGACCAGTGCAATGCAGAAAGAATATTCATTAATAAATTTTGATGATGTTTGGTAAATCCTTCTCTTGAAGAATAAGGTAAATCAGTAATGATAAGAGCATCCTGACAAGTACAGATTGCCAGTCGAAATGTAGGAACTGGCTGTCTACTGGTACTACCAGTTGATTGAGCTGAAGAAGACGTATCCGTAGCTTTATTTTTCAACTCAAATTGCGTCTTGTTTTTTAAATCTTGCTGAGAAGGGCTTTCAGCTGTGTTTATTGCAGACTTCAGTTGCTGACTTAGCACTGTTGTCTGTTTTTGTAAGGGATGCTTTTCCTCGCTGTTTTTAGGTGTATGCAACAAGCCATGAAGGTTTGGTATGCTTGTTGTGGTGTTGCTTGCCTTATGAGAATCAATAGTCTCAATTTCACAAGATTCTTTTGAAATTATATTTGGCTTAGCTATATCAGCCCATAACAAAGGGTTTGAAGGCAGCGCATGAGCCAAAGAATAACGAGAATACCATGAGGTAATTCCCATCGCTTTTAAGTACTCCTGACGCTGCTGTTCAATCACACTACACTACCTCTTAAACATCAGCTGCTTGTGGATGAGCTCGATAAACATCTGATGTAATTAAATTTAACGCATTAACATAAGCTTTAGCTGAAGCAATAACGATATCAGTATCTGCCCCAGAGCCATTAACAATACGACCATCACGCTCTAAACGAACAGTAACCTCCCCTTGAGAGTCAGTGCCTCCCGTAATCGCATTTACTGAATACAGCTGTAGGTTCGCATTTGCACTGACCATTTTTTCAATTGCCTTAAATATTGCATCCACAGGGCCGTCTCCCTGTTCAGAAGCAGTACGCTCACATCCCTCAATTTCAAGAGTAACATGTGCTACAGGAGTTTCTCCTGTTTTTGAGTAAGCTTCCAAAGACACTAACCGATATTTTTCAACAAGTTCTGAGTGCAGAGTATCACTGACCAGCGCCTGCAAGTCCTCATCATAAATTTCATGCTTCTTATCTGCCAGCTCCTTGAACTTGCCAAAGGCAACTGCCAACTCTGCGTCTGATTCAAACTCAATCCCTAATTCAACTAACCTTGCACGAAATGCATTTCGACCTGAATGCTTTCCTAAAACCATTTTATTTGCATTCCAACCAACATCTTCGGCACGCATAATTTCATAAGTTTCACGGTGCTTTAACACACCATCCTGATGAATACCTGCTTCATGAGCAAATGCATTCGCCCCCACAATCGCCTTATTAGGTTGAACAGAAAAACCTGTGATACTTGATACCAACCTAGAAGTAGGTACGATTTGAGTCGTATCAACCTTAGTATCCACATTTAGCAAGTCATAGCGCGTTTTAATTGCCATGACAATTTCTTCTAGTGAAGCATTACCTGCACGCTCACCCAGACCATTAATAGTACATTCTACCTGCCTGGCACCGCTGGCAATTGCGGCTAATGAATTAGCTACGGCTAAACCTAAATCATTATGGCAATGTACCGAAAATACTGCTTTATCAGCATTAGGAATTCGATTAAGCAGCTGCAAAATAGTCTCAGAAAACTGATGAGGGATAGCATAACCCACTGTATCAGGAATATTAATCGTCTTAGCACCAGCACTAATTGCTGCCTCAATAATACGACAAAGAAAGTCTAATTCTGAACGTCCCGCATCTTCACAAGAAAACTCAACATCATCAACATAGTTTCTTGCATGTTTAACTGCATGAACAGCCTGGTCGATAACCTGTTCAGGTGTCATACGCAATTTGTATTGCATATGAATTGGTGATGTTGCAATAAAGGTATGAATACGAGCAGAATTTGCAGGTTTTAGTGCTTCTGCAGCTCGCTCAATATCTGCATCTAATGCTCTGGCTAAACTGCATATGGTACTATCTTTAATATGGCCAGCGATATTTTTCACCGACTCAAAATCACCAGGACTGGCCATTGCAAAGCCAGCTTCAATAACATCAACCCGCATTTTCTCAAGCGCTCTGGCAATACGCAATTTTTCTTCACGCGTCATTGATGCTCCAGGACTCTGCTCCCCATCCCTCAATGTTGTATCAAAAATAATGACCTGGTTTTCGCTCATAGCAAAACACTCCAAAACAAAAGCTCAAGCTAATAGGTATGGTTCTGAAAGGATTTTTTTATGGAATAATATATTTCTGCCCTAAGGCAGGAGGAGGAGAGTAAGAAATGCAGGATGGTAACTATTTTTTAAGTCACGAAACATCACTGTTGTTTTAGCTTTATTACACATCTTAAATCAGCGACTTTTTGATCTTAGCAAATATTTATATTTTAGTAAGTGCTAGTAACTATATCTGCTCAATCTCGCTTACACAAGGGCCGATTAGTATTTTTTAAACGCCTTATAAGAACAACCACGATTAAAAACGATCTCAAATTTTTTTAAAACCTAAACAAACAACAAGTTGAGCTTACTAAAATGTCTTCCAT
>NZ_JAGSOY010000155.1 GCF_018837975.1 Zooshikella harenae
ATTCTTTAATCATTTCTTCTGTAACTTCTCCTGACGTCACACAAAAATAGCCTCTTGCCCAAAAGTGACGCCCCCAATACCTTTTCCTTAAGTCTGGGTAACTTTCAAACAACTTGGCCGACGTTCGGCCTTTTATTCTTCGCATTATTTCACTCGGTGCAATATTTGGCGGTGCTGAAACTAACAAATGCACATGATCTTTGCTAATCACTCCTTTTAATATATCAATTTCAAATGCATGACAGGTCTGTCTTATTAAATCTCGAGCTTTAAACCCTATATCTCCTTTTAATACGTGATAACGATATTTCGTCACAAAAACAAAGTGATACTGAATCTTGAAAATTGTATGACTACCATATCTATACTCCATTACTATACTCCTACTACTTCATCAGCAGATTCAGAGTATCATAGCTAAAGCTAACCGGCTAAAGCCGATGGTTTTAACCTTTTAGGAGACTAATAAACTCATATTCAGAAGGTATAGCTAGCCGAATTTTTGGGTGGTTTTCAGAAACAACAACGTTATCATAGCCAACATATCGTTTTACAGGCGCGGCACATCCTGAAATAAATATTAACAAAACAACAGTCAAAATAGCTTTTTGCATAGCAAACCTTATTGAGTTACCACCAAGAATAGTTTCATTTGGCTAATCATTAGGATAGTTTTTTACTGACTCATTTTTCGGATAAGCTCATTTGCTTGTAGATCAAATTTATGTACCAAACCATCATCAACCACTCGTCCATCTACAAGCTTTTCACAAGGTATAAAAGATGTATAACTAATTGAAAACTGGTGGCTTTTCTCATCCGTCAGAAATGAGTCAAACAGTTTTCCCATTATACACGCATCAATAGTAACTTTTGCTTTGTCACTAGACTGTTTTCTAGCAATTAAATAAGTTGTGTAACTTATCCCATTTATTGTAACAGCACTACGGTTAAAGTAACTATTATCAGGTCTTCCCGCATTATAACTCATACCCTTTGGAGCATCGCTAAAACGAAAATGTAACACATTATCAATAAGTCCTTTATTATTCCTCTTACGAAATTGGAACCAGTCTTGATGCTCATAACTAATACCAGAAGCATCATCAAATTTAATTTCATTTTTACCTGAGCACTTATCAAATAGTTCATACCCATTAGGCACAACTAAACGTACTTTAGGATGATTCTCCGAAACAATAACATTCTCATGAGCTACGAATCGTTTTATCGGTGTTGCACACCCTGAAAAAAACACAGACAAAACAATAAGTAATAAGGCTTTCTTCATAACCAACCTTACTTAGTTACTTCCCAGTCACTAGTAAATCACGGAATAATAGCAATTATTATAGAGTTATCCAATATACATGAAAGCAGATACTGAGCTGGCTCAATATTAGAGTAAGGAAAAACTTTGAGGGTAAGAAAAGGTTATATTTTTAAGATTAATATCAAGTTAAATAACGCTAACTATCTCGCCTTAGGAAATAAATTGCGTTTTCAATGGCTTGCTTATCAGATAGTCTAGGGTTTTTATTTTTTTCGTGATTTAACAAGCGCTCTGCACGCTCAACATCACCGCGACAGAGTCCTACAAGCTCACTCATCACAGAATCTACTGCATACCCTGTACTCTTGCGGTTAAAAAGTTTTTTATACAGGAAAATGGATGTCACAAATAACAGAATGGCAATAATTACTAAATGCAAACTAATACCTTAACCTATTTCATTTCTACAAAATTCGAAAGATCAGATTTTATTAGTTTCACATACAATAAATCAATAGAGTAAAACTACTTAAAATACTTATAAGCTTGATCTATTGTTCTATCCAGTTTAATAAAAAAAGTTATCATTGATTATAGCCATTACCACTTTTTTATAAATTATTTTGTAAATCAATCACTTTCGTATTTGCTGCCAAGTCGTGCAAACAGCGTCTTTCATGGCCAAATATAAATGATGCATCAATCAACCATAAAACACCTAAAATTGCATTCCCGAACCAAAACAATATATAGCGAAAAAAAATCAAGGAAAGAAAATTAACTCTTCCACCATCCTCATAGTTTACAATTGATATTTTAAGTATTCTTTTACCAATTGTTTGGCCTCTCATGGACAAGAGATAAGTATTTATCCCTAATAATAAAGAGCCAACTATACACATATAATATAAAAAAACAGTATCTGGATCGTTCCAATAGTATTCATAAGAGTCAACTAACCATACTCCTAATACAATTAAGCCAACCAATATAACCTTATCTATAACCATTGCCCAAAAACGCTTTGATATCGAAGCAAGTTTACTTGCCTCCAAAGTGTTTTCTCGCAACTCAGCCCCAGGTGCTTGGTAAATATCACTACTCTTCATCATTTATCAGCCTATGCAAATACCTCTATAAAATTAATACAACTTTGACCATAGTAAATCTTTCAAGCGTTACGACTGATATCTTTTAGCAGACTTAACTTCTTCTACAACTTGTTTAAAGCGCTCAAAATCTTCTTCTTTTCTTGATCTTAATAGGCTAACTATTTGGTCACCAGTTTCATCTGAGCCTTTATGTAATGCTCTCAGCTCATACTTTTTCATGGTTAAAATTGCTAACACAAATCCTATTGCAAATAAGGCGTATCCTAGTAAATAAAAAATAGCCCAACCTATAGCAGAAAATAGAAAAGCAAAGGTAAATATTCTTATCAAATGGTCTTTGATTTTCATCTCAACTGCATATATCTCTAAGATCTTCTTAAGTTGGTAGGTATCTTTACCGATCACCAGCTTTCCATCACTAATCTCAATACTCTTAGACATACTCTTGACTCTGTGAAAGCAAAAAACCGCCAAATTATACCGATAAGTACATCACATTCAACTGCGCTAAATCAGCATTCCTTAATGCTATAGCACAACTCCACCGCTATTACCTTCAGTGGTTGATGAAAAGCTATACTAACGCGATGTTCGACTTTTATTAACAAATAAAAACCACGTCCTGTGGGCGTGGTCATCGTCGAAAGGCTATGCCTGAAGGATCTGCTCATGGTATCCATTACTTGGTTATCCCCATAACTAAGTAAAGGAAAAACGCATGAGCAGATTCGAAAGATTATCGCATGTTATATGGCACTGCCAATACCATATTGTTTGGGTGCCGAAGTATAGATATAGAGTGTTGACGGGAGCTGTAGCACAGGATGTGTACAGCGGTATACAGATATATAGCCAAAGGTTGAAATGTAGGGTTATAGAGTTAAATGTGCAACCAGACCATGTTCATTTGTTGATAAGCGTTCCACCAAAGCAGTCAATATCTGATTTAATGGGTAACCTAAAGGGACGAACAGCTATAAGAGTTTTCAAGCAGTTTCCCTATTTGAAAAAGAGGCCTTATTGGGGAAATCATTTTTGGGCGAAAGGCTACTGTGTGGATACAGTTGGTTTAGATGCAGAAATGATTAGAAGGTATGTTAAATATCAAGAAAAGCTTGAAAAGCAGCAAGAGAAATTCGACTTCTAATTAGTATTGGCTCTATATGGATTC
>NZ_JAGSOY010000156.1 GCF_018837975.1 Zooshikella harenae
GGCCAGGCTATGTGGGGGATATGCTGACGGTTGAAGAATTGAAGTACCTAACGGAAGGCTTTGAAGATGCTCCAGCCATCCAATAGGTACTTAAGCGCTCTTAGTTCACAACTTGAACGTTGATAGCACAAGGTCCTTTCTGGCTCTGACCAGCCTCAAATTCTACTGTGTCACCATCACGAGGCTCACGACCTTGTGTTTCATTTTTATGAAAAAACAAGTCTTTACTGCCATCGTTTGGAGTGATGAAGCCAAAACCTTTAGTTGCATTGAAAAACTTAACTGTACCTGTGCTCATTCTAATCTCGCGCTTATATTGAATTCAGCGAGTTTTATAGCGGTTTATGACCAATAAAGCAAACGGTTTCTACTGTAATTGCTGTTTAGACACGAGTATCGGACAGAAGGAGATGAGGAAGCGCCACCACTCCCACTCAGGTAAGATTAGGAGTAGTAACCAACATTAAGTTCTTAGGGGGTTAGAGTATTTCCCATAAACTTTAATAGTGCTCTTGACTTAGGGAAGCTCTCAACAGAAGACGGAGCTAAGATTTTTTTATCAAACCTAAAATTCATTACAGCAATTACAGGGTCTTGGGGATAAGCATTCAGATAGTCCCAGTACGCTTGTATTCGATCATGAAGGTCCTGATCGTTTTCGACTGGAGGAATTAATAAAGACTCTTGTGTTGAAGGGGGTACAATTATCCATTTTAAGTTAGGGTTTGCAGAAAAATACCTTTTGTATGTTTCATGTATTACAGGACTATCATCTCTAGAGTTGTCATGACGCCAATAATAGTTGTCGATGCCAACCCAGTCAGGTGTGCTTTTGGCACCTAAACACCCACTTTGTGGCATTTGATGAAGGATTTCATTAACGACAGAAGGTAGAGCTTGATCAAAGTTACGATGAATCAAAACTGTAAATATCGGAATATCATTTAAATTATGAGTCCTTAAAGCTTGCCTTAAGGTACAAACATAACTTGCATATTGCCACTTAACATACTGCGCATTATCCTGCAAAGCCTTATCAGTAGATGGTTCATCCAGAAAGTAGATCGCTTTGGGCTTATTTATAGCACTTTTTATATTTGCAACTATATTCCAAATGTTTCCCCATGAACCTTTAGTTTGGCACTCAGTATTACTTTTTGCTGAGTAACAGATATCTAGTCGACCAAAGTAGTTTTCTTCTCCAGCGCCTATGTTAAGTGCACATCTTTCATGGGCACAAACTTTAGAGTTTAAGCTCTCTATTGAATGAACTACATTTAAGTTTGTGTTATTTGGACCTGTGGCACTGATTCTTTCATAGTTCTTTTCAAGCTCAATATTAAACACTTCATTCTCACTATCTAGCCAGTCATACCCATAATATTTGATATTTGGGTTAGGCTCACTGTGGCAGGCTAAGGAAAAAATGGAGAAAAAAAAGATAGTTTTTGCAGATAATATTTTGGAGATTTTTAAATTCATAATAAGTACGTTCGAACAAATAAAGAAGATCAATATTACCACACATCAAGGTTTGATAGTACGCAAAATTATAGGAGTTAAATGCTCTCAACCATAATCACCGCAATTACGAGCCTTTTCCAAACCTATCTCACCAACAAGCAACACAAAGCTGAATTAAAACAAGCCATCCATAACAAGCAATTAGATGAGATCCAGCAAGGTAATATCTCTGCTTCAGAGCTTGATTCATTGAGTATTCAAAGCCGTGGCTGGAAGGATGACTTTCTATTAATCGTTACCGTCACACCGCTTGTGCTGTGCTTTGTGCCTGAGATGAGTAACCACATTAAGAGCGGCTTTGAAGCCTTAAACGTGAGTGTCCCTGAATGGTATATGCTCGCCTTAGCCCTGGTGTATATCGATACGTTTGGATTTAGGCGCATTTTACGCAATGTTTTTTCGAATTATTTAAATCAAAGAATAAAAATAGGGAAATAAATTTGAACATTATTCCTTTTCAGTTCAATAGCGCATCAATACGCGTTATTAACAAAGAAGGCGAACCTTTGGTTTGTGGCTAAGGATATTGCATTAGTTTTAGGTTACCCCAAAGCAAGCACAATGAATCGCCTATTAGATGATGATGAAAAGGGGGTACACAATCTGTACCCCTCTAATAAAGGTCAAGAACTAAGCATTATCAACGAATCTGGCCTTTATTCATCCATCCTCAAAAGCCGTCGCCCAGAAGCTAAGCGCTTTAAACGTTGGGTAACCCATGAAGTGCTCCCAAGCATTCGTAAAAACGGTGGCTATATCGCAGGACAGGAAAATGACTCACCTGAAGTGATAATGGCTAAAGCGCTAAAAATGGCTAACACCATTATTGAAAATAAAACCAAACAGTTAGAGGTAGCAAAAGAGGAAATAAGAGAAGCACAACCAAAAATTGATTTTTTTGATGATGTCACAAATGCTGACGATGCAATAACCATCGCCGAGGCCGCTAAGGTATTAGACACAGGCCGTAATCGCTTAATGAGTTACTTGCGTGCGATTGAATGGGTGAACCCAAATAATGAGCCATACCAGGCAACAATAAATAGCGGCAATATGGATGTGAAACTAAGTGAATATTATCACCCCGTTCAAGGATTAAAGAAATGTATAACACCACTGATTACAGGTAAAGGTTTAACCAAATTAAAACGTATGCGATCTATGCATTAATTGATAAGGATTAAGAGGAGAATGACAGTTCACCAACAAGACGAATGGATCTTTAAAAAAGAAATTAATATCACGCACATCATAGCCACCCTTTCCTTAGTTATTTCTGCCATTGTGTTCGGTTCTTCCGTGGATAAACGCATCGAGCTTAATGCCACGAACATACAACATGTGATGACAACACAAGCCAAAGCGGACCTGCGTTATAAAGAATTTAGAAACGAGATGAAGAGTGATATGAAAGGCATCAATGACAAGCTCGACAGGCTGCTTGATCGGCGTTCTGAGCAACGTTGAGCGTGGGGTATCTCCGGGCACTTGTCGGGGTCCCTGAGCGCCTTAAAACGCGCTACACGCAGCCAAAGCTCGGCTTTTGGAAGAATTTCGGGCTTTTATGCGCCACCAGCAGCTAAAAAATAACCAATAAGGAATCGAATGTCAGAAGTAAAAAACCTTAACATCTCTCAAATTGCTGAGTTCTATGACATAAGCAGAGAGACCGTTAGAAAAAAGATAAGGCAAGCAGGGGTTGAGCCTGTTGATGTCGTAAGGAATGCGAACGTTTACAGTATGGAAGATGTAGAGCACCTATTTTACGAGTCAAACACTCGCAACCTGCCGCCTGACTACGACCCTAACGACTTGCCACCTAAAGACCGCAAAGACTGGTATCAATCCGAGAATGAGCGGCTTAAGTTTGAATTGGCGTGCAGTGAATTAATTCCCGCCAAGGAAGTACGGCAAGAGTCGATTAAATTAATGAAGACCCTGGTGGCTTTTTTCGAATCGCTACCTGACAAAATGGAACGTTCAAGACTGTTTAATTCGATATTG
>NZ_JAGSOY010000157.1 GCF_018837975.1 Zooshikella harenae
GCTATATCCATGCGGATCACTTAAACACCCCACGTCGTGCCACCAACACAGAAGGCAACACCAGCTGGGCTTGGTACCGTGATGCTTACGGAATAGGTGATATAAACCAAGATGTAGACGGTGATGGCAAGAAAACTTTTATTGCCTTGCGTTTCCCTGGACAATATTACGACCCTGAAAGTGAGCTGTTTTATAATTATCATCGCTATTATGACCAATCCCTGGGCCGTTATGTCACCAGTGATCCGATTGGGCTGCAAGGTGGGTTAAATACTTTTGGGTATGCTTTAGGTGATCCAGTTAGATATTCTGATTCTAAAGGTCTTGATATTGCTGTAATTAATAATGGGCCAACAGATGGTAACCCGATCGGACATTCAGCAATCGCAATAACAGGGCATGGAGTATATAGCTATGGTAATAGCACTCCTCTAGGCAGTAGTACGTCAGATTATCTCAAGAGAGAAGCTCCTCGTCGAAATACTGTTGTAACTGTCATCCCTGCAACTGCTGAACAAGATAAAGCTGCCTTAAATTATTTAAAACAATATCCAGATAATACATTACCTGATTGGAGGGTTGGACTGATTACTGGAGAAAATTGTGCAACAAGAACTAGCGGGGCGTTAAGTGCTGCAGGATTAGCTGAAGGAAAAACTATTAGTCCTTTTAATGTGATATCAATGGGTGGAGCTGCTGCTCGAGTAACAGGAGGTAAACACTATATAGTTCCTAAAACTCCTATAGAGTCAAGCCCTGTTATACCTACAGAGTTAAACCAATTTGAGCCTAAACAATGAAATTAATATATATTGTTTTATTAACTTTGTTACTCCCTATTTCAGGTTGTTCAGACTTTTATTCAAATGACTTACAAAAAGCTATTGAAGAAAATAACTTAGTTGAAATTGATCAGCTTTTAGGTGAGCACCCTAAACTTTTGGAGGCATACTTATATGATGGTTGGACACCATTAACTCTTGCTGCAAGAGAAGGAAAGCTAAAAGTAACTAAATTACTTGTAAAACACGGTGTAGATTTAGAGCACTTGGAAGGGAGTGGTAATTCTGCATTGGCTTGGGCCACATTTAATCAGCATATAGAAGTTGTTCGTTATTTAATAAGTATGGGAGCAAATCCTTGCTTCAAAGGTGAAAAAGGCTCTTTCCCTTATACTATTGCAAAAAATAAAGGATACAATGAACTTAAAAAAATATTACCTAAATGTACAAAGTGAGAATTAATAATCTTTAATTAACAGTGTATAAGAAATTATTCAGTTAATTAAAAAAATACTACTTATTACCTGTGCCCACATTTGTGGGCTTTTTTATTTCTTTGAATAAATTTTAAAAAGCACCCGTCGTATATCAGTACCAACTGATGCATGTACCAGTGCCCTTAGTGCCCCTCCCTTTCCCCAAATACCCAACCCCCTCGAAAAAATAGCCGGTAATCGTAGTTATCGGCTATTTTGACGATTTTCGCGTAAGATGCTATCACTTTTGGTATTACGTATTACTAAGTCAGATAATTTGATTATGGGCAGCGTCTTAGTTTTATTTCATGACAATGACAGCATAAGCAGTATAGATGGACTTATTAAAGAGATAGAGTGAAGGCGTATCTCCCATATTTCGTGGTAAACTTCGCCAGTCTTATTTCTTTAAGAAAAAAGACTTCTAGCGTGATGTTGTGAGTACATTCGTACTCACTTTTTTTTGCTCTCAAGCAGATGCTACCTATCCTCAAATAGACTTGTGGGCTAATGGCTACCTATTTCTTACTTTCATGCTTTAATTTGCATGATAGTAGAATGCCTTGTGGCTAATCTTTATTAGTTAATGCGTATTAGGTGCAACAGGTTGCATGCATTGAGTTGCTTAGCTTTGAAGCCGGGTGCAACCTATTGCACCTTAATATACTTGAGGTTAGTCGTAGCCTAGAAGGCTACTAACATCATACACCTCTCCAGTGGTATAGGCTTGATAAAGATAATTGGCTACATGGTGAATACGAAGAGGCAAATACATAAAACAAAGCCATACTTCATCAATTGTCAGGCAGTATATAGGATCAGTTAATTTTAACTTTTGGAAAACATGGTTTACATCGTTTAAGAATGGTTCAAGCCATAAGTAAGAGTCATGGTATGTGAATGTAATGCTTTCATCATTTATGGCTAAGGTTAATTGATAACACTCTTCTCCATCACTTGAATCAAACCTTTTATCACTCAAGATTTTCCAACTTGTTTGTGTCCCCTTGGTGAAGGTGTGTAAGAGCAAATTTTTCTAACCAACTACACAGTTGCCGAGGGGACACGTAGAAATAATGACTGGAGGTAAATCAACTGTCACTGGAAATTTCCAAAAACTCGACTGTATCGTTGATAACATTTCTTGAGTCAAGTCTCCCGTAAGAGATATAAACTTTAGTTTCTCAATATATGCATAAGCATCTTCTTCCGGTTCTTCATTCTTTGGCAGTTCAGCTTCAAATACCACTAACTTTTGTAACATATAACCTTTACCAAATCTTAATAGCCTATTTTCCTTATCTATACTTAACCAATATGTTTGAACCTGGTTGGTATCTAAAAAAGCATCGGCCTCATTAGGTTTTTCGATTTTTGCAATAATTGCATCAGGATCATCACTTAATTTTTTCTTGAACAACGTTTGATGGATTCCAATTTCTAAACATATGACAGGTTCATCAGCGCCCAAAATAGCTGTATTTTCACTTAAAACTATGCCAAATGTAGATCTAGCCTGAAAAGAAAAAGCTACTGTTCCCTGCCCTCTAACAATAAGTTCTTGATGAGACAAAAAGACTGGATAAGGTGTCAGCTTGATTGCTGACATTAACATTGCATCAGGTCCCTGCAACAACCGCCCTGAAAAAAGCTCTCTACCACTTAGATCAAGGTCATAAAAGTATTCATCTTTAAAATTCTTTACTTTACTCATTATTTCAATCCTTTGAAAGGCCAGATACAAGATATTTTTATAAAACAACTATACCCTCATAACCAAGGCTTTTTCGATGTGACCATCAAGTCATAAAGCCTCAGAAGCCTATATTAATAAGCGACTGGAGTGACTGTTAATTGCTCCTGCATTAACTGCATTTCCACCATCCTTAGTGATCAAGAGCGACAACAAACCCTAAAAATTATTCATGAAGGTATACTAATAAATAACATTAGTTATAGGGTGATATAAACACAAGTAAACGACTAAATAAATTCCGAAAATACCTAATTGAATCAGTCGATTTGAGCTTTTAAAATTAGAATGTACTTCTCAAAGGTATATACTTATCCTAGTCAAGTTAATAGTCTGTAAACCATGCATACTAGCAGTAATTTATTAACCAAGTACTCATTTCTAATACTCTTGCTCATGCAGAGCAGTGCTGCTATCTCTGCAAATCAACAAAC
>NZ_JAGSOY010000158.1 GCF_018837975.1 Zooshikella harenae
GGTATACCTACCACCCCTGTAGGCTCTTTGAAAAACAGAAATGCTAACTGGTTAAAAAGACAAGGAGTTGACCCTCATAAGGTGAAAGCTGGCATTGGTGATTCTCGCTTAGATATTTATGTAGATAAAGCAGATAATATATGGACCATGCCAAAAAAAGGGCAAGGTGGCGTGCCTCAGTGGCAAGGGACTTTAGATATGTTTAAAGATGGAGGATAAAGTGGCAGTTGTACCATGGGAGTTTGACCTTAGTGAGCAAAATGCTATTGAGGTCAAACTAGATTATTCTGGCTATATCTCTCCTGCAAAAGCAAAAATAATTGCTTTGGAGAAAATGTTCAAGGTTGCAACTATTAGTGCAGAGTTTGATGATGAAATAATAGTTTACGACCCAATGTTTTTGTGTTCGAAAAGTAACGGAGTATCTATTGAGTTTGTAGGCTTATACCATACAGGCTTCGAACTAGATGCAGAAAGCCTCCCTGATATATGTATTAGAAGGTCTTCTTGGGAAACATCATTTGGAAGCCTACCAGAGGTTTGTAAAAAGTTATCATGCCAAACTTCTTTTATTTGTAGTAAGGATGATTTAGAAATTGAAACAATTATGTCGATGTTTCAGGATGTATCAGTAGAGAAAATAACCACTCTGTCAAGAGTTAGCAGAGGCGAAGGAAATACCATTGATACCTTTGAGTTTTCTTTTTCATCAGAGTTATTGACGTTAAATACTTCGTATTTTTATGACTCTTGCAGTAATGTTTTTGTTGAGAGCGCGTATCAAAAATTAATAGATTATTGGAACATCGCTAAAATAAACTCATCTTTTGTTCCTGATAACGGTTTATTTAAGATAAGTTATAATTAATCCAAGGGTCGGCCGTGATTCTGGACAATTTGGCCAGAACCGGCTGTAAGCCTATGTTTTTGATAAAGAATACACCTGAAAAAATTCTGGCTAAAGCTTTTAAATCAGTTAATCATTAGTGCCCCCTCGGCAACTGTGTGTAGTTTAGTTTTTTCTGTATCCTCACACTCACCGAGGGGACACCTTATGGCCGATTATGCTGGCGAGACCTATATTCACGCTAAATCAGATGGCAAGCATATTGAATACCGAGATATTGAAGATATATTCAGACTTATACAAATAGAGACGCGTAAAACAGATGTTGTAGTCAGTCTAAAGAACTGGGAAAGTTGTTAAATTCTATGACAAGAAACAGGAGTTTATAAAATGGGGGCTAAGAAGTATTCATGCCCATGTTGTGGATATAAAGTTTTTGATAATCCTTCTCCTGGGAATGACTATGCAATTTGTCCTATTTGTTTTTGGGAAGATGATCCAATTGGCTTTGATGTACCTGAAGAGGAATGTGGTTGTAATGGAATTTCATTAATTGAAGCACAAACAAACTTTGAAGAATTTGGTGCTTGCCGTAAAGACATGGTTAAAAATGTACGGCAACCAAATGAGAACGATTCTCGTGGAAAAAAGCGCATAGTTGGCCACTAATTACTTAATTGGTTAAAAGCTCGATTATTGGATGATTGGGAATTAGTGATTAGGCTGATATTAAGTGTTGTTCATTAATAATTATGTGTAGACGGGTATGAAACAGCAAAGCTCCATTATAGAAATTGAAAGCATTAAATTTTGTTGGTGGGTTTCAAGATGGCCCCAGTGGTGCCACGATGGCGGGTGGCAGGGGGGTACAGGTCACTGTAGAGCTAGCTAAGAACCCTAAAAAAAACAGCTGGTTGTTCAGTTTCCGTTTTCAATTGAATCACGAAGTTCTACACCTCATAAACAAAGGCCAAAACTCTCAAACAAGGTTATTGAGCATCAAATAAAGGTTGCTTTATCAAGTGGATGGGAGCCTGAATCAAAAGGTAAACCATTTTGGTACGAAATTACATAATCACGCGTCCAACTGAAAGAGGAAAAAGATTACTTCGTTTAATTTGACGTTAGGCATATAATAATGGGTATAGAGATTTATTATCAAAATAATATTAATGGTGAAGGTATTCGCGGATGTGTATTCTATATGGGGGATGTGTTCCACGAATATATCATTCGCTTATGTGTTGGTAATGAAGTTTTTCCATTGTTAGGTAGGTTATGTACGATCGATGATGAGTTAGTCATTCAAATAGAACCAGATGAGTTTGAAAGTTATATATTTGAGCTGGAGAATGTTTTAGAGTTGGGAGAAAATTGGGGGCCAGCAAAAGAGCATTTCCGAAGACTTGTAGACATATTTAGAAGCGATAAAGCTAAACAAAATGGGTTTAAGTGTTTTATCGATAGTTAATGTGAACAAAAGCCTAACAAAGTCATGAATTATCGTGCTTCCAGCACTGGCTTTGTAATAATTTACTCGTTGTTTAGGGGCTATGATTCAGTTAAAAAATGTTTAGTAAAAAGAATAAACGCAAGATTACAGTAGATAAGAATAAATATTATTGGTCTGCTACAGGTGATGATGGGTGGATAAATCTTTACATAATGAATGATATTCCAAACAGTCCCAAGCTGGTTTGTTATTTTTATTATCATCAGGATGAAATTGAGTTTGAGTATGATGGAAAAATAGGAGTTAAACTTACGAATCAATTTGTAATTACGTCATATATCGTTAGACAAGTTATTGAATATGGTTTATCGAAAGGCTGGGAGCCTTTTAAAAAAGGAAAAGACCTTCGCCTTGGTCATATTGACGAATATATTGATTTACGACTTGATAAAAACAAGGCTGACTTAATCGGTGACAAAAAATCACGTACTTGATTATCAGTATTATGTGTTCCTAACTCTATAGTGACCAAGAATAATGATTTTTGCAGAAATAAAATATGATGACCATTATGAAGACTTCCACGTCCCTTTACTTAAGTATGTTAGAAACAACTTTAAACATGTAGATTCTGGGCTTCAGAGTGATTCATGGATTTGGGTTTACGAAGAAGGAAATAAAGTAGCAATCGATACTTTTTCCTCAGTGAATCACCAGATTAAATCTGATAAGCAAGATAATCCACTCATTCAAAAGGTAATAAGTATTTTACAAAAGAAGTACAATGTAATCGTATATAGTGAGCCAGAACTAGAATATCATGAGGAATAACATCAAAAAAACTATAGTCAGTTACTATTTTCATGGTACTCAATACTTATCAGCTGTAGAGCTTGCTGATGCATCATTGGTTTCAGCTGCTTTAGTAGCTTTAATATACAAGATCGAGAAATAATAGTTGGTTGTTAAAACTAATAAGTCTTCACCTTTATCAAATTGACAGCCAGTTACGAGTTTTATAGCTTTAATGTAAATAAGGGATAGCCCTAACTTTTAAAACTTAATACATCTGAAAAATATGTTATGAGACCCACG
>NZ_JAGSOY010000159.1 GCF_018837975.1 Zooshikella harenae
CACCTTTGCCTAAAGTAGGCATAACACCCTTCGAATATAACGTGAAACCTTCCCCGGAGACCTTTGTTTAACGGCCTCCTGCAAGGTTTAATAACAAAAAAATAAAAGTAATAGTGTATTAGTAACCTGCCCACATTGCAGGTACATAACCTTCACGAATTCGTTGTGGATGATCTCCCACATTCACCCGAATAATTTCCTTTCGTGTTTTATAGTTGATGACCGACATTTGGTCAGTCCCGCTCCATGAAATATAACAATGTTCCCCTGCCTGATCACTGGTGACCCAGTAAGGCTTTTCCCCCAGCCCTGTAAGCACTTGGTACTCAAAAGTACTACGGTCCACTAATGCAACATAATCGTCCATTGTGCCTGCTACACATAAAGTGTCTCCAGTATTGTTCATGGCAATACCGTGATGTGCTGAGTCGTTAACGTATTCAGTAATGGGCATATCTGGCACAAGGTTGGGTAGCATTGCCAGCCGAGTTATTTTGTTTTCTTGCATATCATATTCAATAAAACCATGGAGAAAGGATAATTGAAAATAAAAAAATCGTTCATCGGGGGTATGTGTCATTGGCCGGATGGCTGGACTCAGGTTCTGCAGCCCTGCATCTTTCAGTTTATCAGCCATGTTGAACTGTTTAATGATAGTTAACGTTTTTGTATCAACAACCTGAAACCGACGTTTACCTTTGGTGAAATCCAAAAAATGTTCATCTAAAGGAGTAAATACCATGCCGATACTGGCATGATAAATTTTGCTGCCATCTTTGGAGTAAACATTTTCATGTGGTGAGTCACCACTTGGGAATTGACCTAATTCTTTGCCTGTTTCCACATCCAGGATATGGACCACTTTACCCGTTGAAGCAGAAACGGCCACTTGACTGCCATCCGGGGATAGGGCCATATGATCGGATCGGATGCCTTTAACAGGGAAACGCCATACGACTTCATTGGTAGTGATGTTTATGCAAACAACATCGGCAAAGCTAGGGCGGGAGACGATCAGCAATCGACCATTTTTTGTACTATACATATCATCAACAAGCTGATCATGACCTTCACCTATCAGGTGACGAATAGTCTGAAAAGCGATCAGCTTTATAGGATTAAAGATGATTTCTGTCATTCGTTGTTGTTTATCGGGTACCCCATTGATACGTCCTACTTTTTCATATGTTTTGGCATCGATAACATCGATCATTCCTTCCCAATTATTGCCCACAAAAATAACGTGGCGGGTATCTTGCGAGTTTGCTTCATTGGCGCTTATTGTATTGTGGAACACGCCACTGAGGAGTAAGCAGCAGAATAAGATAATAGTCGAATACCGCTTTTTGGCTAAATGTTGAGAGGGGAGGTTAAGTGAACACTTGTGGAATGAAAGCATTATATCTTCCTTCTTCTATTTATTATGTTCCTGCAGTAATGGTATAAGTCAGTTAAAAGCTCCTCGGCAATCGCTCCTGCATTGCTCTAATACATGACATCGATGTTATGTATGAACTGCATTCCCAACATTCTTGTTGGTCAAGAATGCCGACAACAAACCTTAAAAATGATTCGTGAAGGGTATTCTTCTCTGACTATTATTTTTAGTATCGAATCTGAAAGTTCTGCTTTAGCTGTTTAGAATGATAACGACAATAGTCTGAAATTTTTGTGACTAAACGGAAAAAACTTTTATTAACTTGATCGTTACAATCCTTGTAATAAGCAACGAATGTGGTACTTGACTGTTAAATACCAGGAATTAACTAAGCATTTAATACCAGCATTTCACTAAAGAGGGCTAAACAAAATCCAAAAACAGCCCCAAGAGGAGGGGCCCAATGTTTTTTTAGGCGGGATTGAGGCGCGATATCCTGAAATATTAAATAGAGTATACTGTTCTGGTCTAATCCCATCGGACACTTAATTTTGAGACAATACAGTCAATGAATTAAGAGGTCTATATGAGTCTGAAAAAATCACATAAGAGCTATCCACAGTCATTTAAAGGTGAAGCTGTTTTGATGGTACTAGAGCAAGGCTACAGTGTTGCTGATGCTGCAAAGTCACTAGGCGTCGGTACTAGCCTGCTTTACAAGTGGAAAGAAAAATACGAAGCCCAGCAGAAAGGCAGTATCTTAGAGGAATCTGAGCGAGATGAACTGAAACGATTGCGTAGAGAAAACAAAGAATTACGCATGGAGAAAGAAATCTTAAAAAAGGCCAGTGCCTTCTTTGCGAAAGAAATGAAGTAAAATTTCGCTTCATTAAAAAACAATCTAACCATTTCCCTGTGGCATTGTTATGCCGCGTGATGGGCGTGAGTAAATCAGGCTATTATGATTGGCTCAAACGTCCTGCAACCGTGATTAGTCTTGATACTTTGATAGCTTTATCGCTGTATTCGAAAATTGTTTAGAGAAAGCCGGGGCAGCTTAGGAAATCGTGAAATGGTGAAGAAATTGCGTAAAGAAGGCTATCAACTTGGTCGCTACCAAGTTCGTCACATTATGCGCCGATTACGCCTAAAAGTAACACAGCGCGTAGCTTACAAGATCACAACAAAGCGTAAGCATGCTGATTCAGTGCCTGATAACTTGCTAAACCAGAACAGAACTTTAACCCAACCACCGCCAACCAGATTTGGGCTGGCGATGTGACTTACTTAAAGACAGGTGAAGGTTGGATGTATTTGGCCGTGGTGATGGATTTATACTCTCGTCGAATTGTTGGCTGGCATATCGATAAACGGATGACAACAGATTTGGTATGTAAGGCATTAATGAAAGCTTATAACCTGCGTCAACCGCCTAAGGGCCTTGTATTTCACAGTGATCGTGGCTCACAGTATACCAGCAAGCAATATCGTAAGCTGTTGTTGAGCTATAGTATCCGGGCCAGTATGGGCGATGTAGGAGCTTGTTGGGATAATGCTGTTGTAGAACGCTTCTTTGGCAGCTTGAAACACGATTGGCTTTTTAAGGTGAGTCAACCCACGAGGGAATTTATGAAACAAGATGTGGCTGCTTATATGAAGTATTACAACTTAGAGCGACTTCATTCTGCCATTGGTGATCTGTCACCCGTAGAGTTTGAAAATTCTAAACTAAAAGTGTCCAATTTTGGTTGACCAGTACATTATCTTAGTGGATTGGAGATTAGGACGTTTCCTTTTGTTTACCTTGCTCCAAATCTTGAACAGATGGTCGATAATTTAATGAGTATAGGTTTTGATTAATATAAATATTCCATTATTTTTCGCAATTGTAATTACCTCTGTAAATAACACACATTAAACGCATAAATCTCTATATAATAATATAACTTAGCTTGTAAGTGCCTGTTGATTAATTAATATTAATCCTCATGTGAATATGTATATAAAGTATTT
>NZ_JAGSOY010000016.1 GCF_018837975.1 Zooshikella harenae
AAAGTAAAAGGAATATGGTTTTCTTCTTACATTATATATATTTAACTTCGGTGTTTTAGTGGGTCTTATTTGGGTGTTAATTAAGCGTTTTTATATGAGTTGTAATAGGACGATTAGTATAGTAAAGGAGGATATTGCCTGATTACCTTTTATGTTGTTGGCTATCGAAAAAAAACATAAAAGGTAATTCAGTAAACTAGAAAAGAGGAAGGAGGTATTGTAAAAAGATAAAAAAGGTTACAATTTAACAGCTACATTTTTCTTGAGTGATATTAATGCGGCATTAGCTAATTTAAGTGCTTGTAAGCCATCATAGGCATTAGGTGTACTACTTATATTTTTTTCTTGTAGCGCATGTACGAAGTGGGCAAGTTCTAGTCGGTAAGCATCAGCATAACGTTCTAAAAAAAAGTGTAATGGTTTTTCATGTATTACACCGGTGTCACCACTGAAACAAAGGTTCGTTGCGGTATTATTATTGGCTTGTAACATGCCTCGGTTTCCTAAGACCTCAATCCGTTGGTCATAGCCATAGGTGGTTGCACGACTATTGCTTATTTGGCACAGTTTACCAGAGGGGGTTTTTAAAATAACCATTGCAGAGTCAACATCACCTTGATCACCTAACGCCGGATCAATAATACAACTCGCATTGGCATAAACTTCACAAGGTTCTTCATCAAGTAACCAACGAGCCATATCTAGGTCATGGATCATCATATCCCGAAATATTCCTCCACTATGTGTAATGTATTCTATGGGGGGAGGTGAGGGATCTCGACTGGTAATACATATTTGCTGGATTTGACCTACTTTGCCTTGATTAATGGCTTGTTTGAGTTGAGTAAATTGTGGATCAAAACGCCGGTTAAAACCAATAACACATAATGCGTCTTGTTGTTGTATTATTTGCAGGCATTCTTTTACACGTTCAATACTTAAGTCTATAGGCTTTTCACAAAATATTGCTTTGTTGGCCAATGCGGCTTGGACAATTAAGTTTGCATGTGTATTTGTGGGACTGGCGATGATGACACCATTGATGGAATGATCATGTAATGCAGTTGTTGTATCAACGGATTTTGCTTGATAACGTTTGGCTAATGTTTCGGCTGAGGCATGGTCAACATCAATGATATATTTTAAGTTCACATTTGCCAGCACAGCAACATTGTTGGCGTGGATTTTTCCAATGCGACCGGCACCGAATAAAGCTAAGTTAATCATTGCTGATTCCTACCTTTTTTAGTGGGGTTTATTTAGGTGGATAGTGTTTTATTGATTTAATTATTGAGATGAACCATTTAGTTCTTCTTCGACACGATAGGCTAAGCCAATGGCAATGGTTTGCGCTAAACATAACGATGCTGTTAGTGAGCGAAACGAACGCACTTCGGCTTCTTTTACCACAAAACAAACATCAGCGTACTGTGTCAGTGGACTGAGTTGACTGTCAGTAATTACAATCAGTGGTACACCGTTTGGCTTTGACATTATAGTGTCTTGCGTTTCTGTCGCGTAGGGTTTGAAACTAATTGCAATCAAAGCGTCATTTTTAGATAAAGTTGTTGCCTGTTCACGGTACAAGCCACCAACACCATCAATTAAAAAGGCTCGTTGATCAATATGTCTAAGTGCATAAGCAAAGTAACATGCGACGACAAATGAGCGGCGGAAACCAACAATATGAGTTGCTTGTGCACAATAAATGATACTGACGGCTTTTTCTAAATCATTGGTATTTACTTCTTTAATCAGTTGTTCCATTGCCACCATATTACTGGTCGTAAACTCCTCAAGTAATTCCATTGGTGATGTATGTTGGCTAGTCTGTGAATGCTTACGTGCCAGTCGAACACGTTCGTTATAACTGGGTGTTTCTTCCACAAGCTTGGCACGAAATAGCTTTTGCATGTCACTAAACCCTTGAAAACCAAAGGCATTCGCAAACCTTACGAGCGTGGAGGGCGGCACATCCGCATCACGGGCTATTATAGCCACTGTACCAAAAGCAACTTCTTTTGGTCTTTCAATCATAAAGTGAGCAACTTGGCGCAGACGTTTGCTTAACGTCTTGTGTCTGGCAGTTATTTCTGCTTCGAGTTCTGCCAGCGTCTCTGGTGGTATGCTGGTCATAGGAAAATTCCTTCTTATTGTTATTGGGTCGTTATAGCGTAAAATGGTCAAAAATGAAACAGGTATTTTATTTTTGATGCAAGTGAATTAAAAAATTTAAAATCAGACTGGAAATGAAATAAGTATTTCATTATAAAGGAGTCTATAAACCCGTTGACTCAATAAATTACATTCAAATATACCCATAAGGAAGGGTAAACTGAGGCATTAAGCAAGGGATTAAGAGAGTGCTTGATGCTGATAGCTATCCGCTGTTCAGGGTTGTTATCCAAATGAGTCGCTCAGGTAAAACGAAAGGGATTGAAACTAGGTCAGTACTTATATTGTCGTTTTGTGCTTAATATACCCTTCACGAATCATTTTTAGGGTTTGTTGTCAGCGCTCTTCACCCCAGTCACTTATTAATATAAGTTCCTGGGGTTTCATTGCTTGACTGCTGCCCCTAAAAAACCTTCGTATTGGGTATAGATTAGTTAATGTGGATGCTTATAAGGGGCATGGCATATTTAATTAACATGGCTTTAAGCGAAAAGAGCACATCACCAGTAAACGTTGGCCTAGGTAGTTTCTACTCCACAACAAAATAACAATGAAAACAGGAGTTGTACCTTATGAAGCGCCTACTATTACTTTGCGTGAGTGTGTTTGGAGTATGGTGTTCAGTTGTGTTATCCGATATGCCACGAATAGTGGTCGTCAGTCATGGACAACCACAAGACCCATTTTGGTCAGTAGTTAAAAATGGTGCTGATAATGCGGCAGAAGAAGCAAAAGTAAAAATAGAATATCGTGCTCCCGACACCTTTGATATGGTGAAAATGGCCCAGATTATTGATGCTGCTGTTGCCTCACAACCCGTTGGATTAGTTGTCTCTATTCCTGATAAAGACGCTTTGAGTGACTCTATAAAAGAAGCTGTCGCTAAAGGCATTCCTGTTATTTCGATGAACTCTGGTGCTGATAGTTATAAAGCGCTAGGCGTACGTTTACATGTGGGACAGAGTGAGTATTTGGCAGGAAAAGGTGCAGGAATTAAAATGCGTAAAATGGGGGTGAATAAAGCGCTGTGTATTAACCATGAACAGGGTAATGCGGGTTTAGATCAACGCTGTGCGGGTTTTATTGAAGGGATGGAAGGGTATGCTGCCGTTCTTGCCGTTACTACCGATCCCACAGAAATTCGTAATGCATTATTAGCGTATTTAAACAAGCACCGTGATATAAATGGTATTTTAACCCTTGGATCAATGGGTGCAGATCCGACCATTGCTGCACTGACCAAAGCCGGAGCCAATGGCAAAATTAAAGTCGGAACGTTTGACCTTTCCCCTACTATTTTAAAGTCAATTAAAAAAGGAAATATGGCATTTGCCATTGATCAACAGCAGTACTTACAAGGTTATTTACCGATCATATTTTTAGCTCAATACAACAAATATGGGGTTTTACCTAATGGTGAAGTACAAACAGGCCCAGGCTTTGTCACTCAAGAAAATGCTGATCAAGTAGTTGCATTAAGTAAAAAAGGTATTCGGTAACGTATTGCGTGTTCTTAAGACTATAACGATAAATCATTTAAGGGTGGCAATATGTCGACAGGCATTGTTTCTGTGGAAAATAAAACGCATGATGAACGATTAAGACAGCAGCATTTACTTAAAAAAGCCTTGCACCGACCTGAGTTTGGTGCAGTTGCAGGAGCACTCTTAGTTTTTGGGTTTTTTGGCGTTTTTGCGAATGACAGTGGAATGTTCAGTGCCGCTGGTATTATTAATTTTTTAGAAGTTTCTGCCCAGTTAGGCATTCTAGCCATAGCGGCTGCCATGCTGATGATTGCTGGCGAGTTTGATTTATCAATCGGTTCAATGATTGCTTTTGCGGGACTTGTTGTGGCTATTCCTGTGGCTGTTTGGGATTGGCCCTTATGGATATCCATTGTATTTGCATTTATTACAGCACTGGGGATTGGCTTTATTAATGGCTATTTAGTGGTAAAAACAAAATTGCCATCCTTTATTGTGACGTTAGCTTTTTTATTTATTCTTCGTGGACTTGCAATTGGTTTTACCCGTTTACTGACGGGTCGTACACAGGTTGGTGGACTAAAAGAAGTCACTGAAAATGATGTTTTGGCGGGTTTGTTTTCTGGTGAAGTAGGCCAAAGCTTTTTTACTTGGCTTACTGAAATAGGTTGGTTAGACACAAATTTTGCCGGTCAGCCAATGGTAACGGGGATACCAGTATCTATTGTCTGGTGGTTAGTGATTGCAGCTATTGCTACTTGGGTATTGCTTATGACGCGCTTTGGCAACTGGATTTTTGCTTGTGGGGGGGATGCTAATGCTGCGCGAAATGTTGGCGTTCCAGTAGCGCGTGTCAAGATTACACTGTTTATGATGACTGCTTTAGCTGCCACAGTATTTGCTTGCTTACAAGTTATGGATGCTGGATCAGCAGATACTAATCGAGGACTTTTAAAGGAATTTGAAGCGATTATTGCTGTGGTGGTAGGAGGTGTGTTATTGACGGGGGGATATGGTTCGGCCATTGGTGCTGTGTTTGGAGCACTCATATTTGGCACTGTTCAAATGGGAATCTTTTACACAGGTGTTAACACTGACTGGTTTAAAGTATTTATGGGAGGAATGATGTTGCTGGCGGTGATGTTTAATAATTATGTGCGTAAAAAATGCCTTATATAGTAGTTGTATTGAGTAATTAAAAAAATAGTTGTGTTATGGGTATCAAAAAAAATAGGAGTGGTCATTGAGCATGCAGCAGAAACAACCTCTCATTGAATTACGTCATGTAAATAAATATTTTGGCAACGTTATTGCACTGAATGATATCTCATTACAAGTTAATGCTGGCGAGGTAATGTGCTTATTGGGTGATAATGGGGCTGGCAAATCAACGCTTATTAAAACGCTGTCCGGTGTGTATAAGCCTTGTCAGGGGGAGATGCATATAGCGGGCAAGCGCAAGGCGTTTCATTCGCCAGCAGATGCATTAGATAACGGTATTGCAACCGTTTTTCAGGATTTAGCAATGGTTCCTTTAATGAGTATTACGCGTAACTTTTTTATGGGGAGGGAACCTACTGTAGGCAAAGGAATTTTTCGTCGAATCAATTGGCGTTTAGCAAATGAAGTAGCCAAAGAAGAGATGGCAAAAATAGGTATTGATGTGCGTGATCCTTCTCAGCCAGTGGGTACATTATCTGGAGGGGAGCGTCAATGTATTGCGATTGCACGTGCAGTTTATTTTGGTGCCAAAGTGTTGATTTTGGATGAGCCAACATCCGCCTTAGGTGTTAAACAGGCAGCTATTGTTTTACGTTATATTGCTCAAGCGAAAGCCAGAGGTCTGGGGGTGATTTTTATAACACACAATGTGCATCACGCTTACACTATAGGTGATGTATTTACTATTTTAAAACGAGGCTCTTGTTTTGGTATGTTTCGTAAAAGCGAAGTAAGCCGTGAAGAGGTGTTAAGTATGATGGCAGGTGGAGAAGAAATGGATAATTTATCCTCTGAACTTGAGGAATTTTCTCGTTCAGATGCCGTCTTTGCGGTAACACAAAATAATACTGTGTTAGAAGCGAGTGCGGCTTTGGAACATGCCATGGCTGAAGCAATGGAGCAAGAATTCAAGCTGGTAAGTTCACACAGTTAGCTAGGGTATAACCTATCAGGGAAGTTAAGTAATTATAAAAAGGAATTAAGGGTGTCATAATGGTTCACATAACACAACATAGAGAAGGTTTTGCTCAGGGAAAAACAGAAATTACTAAGCTTGATGAAATTGAAAATAATACGGGTATTGCATTTTCTATTAATAAATTTTTAGCTGGCGAAGCCTTTTGTATGATTGCTCAGCATGAGACAGCGTGGTTATTAATCAGTGGCAAGGTTTCTTTGCGTTTTACTGAACCCACAGCACACGTATCTGCTCACGTTAAAAAAAGCGAAACGCCAAAAAGTGAAGAAAAAAATAATAATTACGATAAAGAAGAAATAATAATACATAGAAACTCATTATTTGATGATGAACCACAGTGTTTGCATGTTTGTGCAGGTACAGAGGTTATTTATTTCTTTCATACAGATACGGAATTGGCCGTTTTTGATGTGGCTAATGATAAACCTTTTGCGGCTAGGTTAATTACACAGGTTGCAGATGAGCAGCGTGGTAAAGGGCTTGTTGGTAATTCCTGTCTACGTTTAGTCAGGACCTTATTTGACCGAAGTAATAGTGACGTTAATGCGGAATTAGTACTGGGTGAGGTTGTGACTTTACCAGGACGTTGGTCAAGCTATCCACCACATTATCATCCTCAGCCAGAAATTTACCATTATCGTTTTACAGAGCCGCAAGGTTTTGGACATGGTGAACATGGGGAAGACGTATATAAAATAAAAGCCAATGACACGTTAAAAATTATGCCTGGCCATGATCATGCGCAAGTTGCTGCTCCCGGTTATGGTATGTGGTATGTCTGGGCTATACGTCATTTGCCGGATAATCCCTATATTGCACCCACATTTCGTGAAGCACATCGCTGGACGATGTCAGTGGATAATACCCCCTGGCAGCCACATGGACTTGAAAAAGAGCTTTGAGCGTGTGAAATGAACGGGAGTGTGCTTTATGGCGACAAAACGAATTTATGATGTGATTTGTGTGGGAAGGGCAGCCGTTGACTTATATGGTCAGCAGGTAGGCTCAAAGTTGCAAGATATTTCAACATTTGCCAAATATTTGGGAGGTTCCGCAGGCAATATAGCCTATGGTTGTGCTCGTCTGGGGTTGAAATCAGCCATGCTTACCCGTGTGGGTGATGAACAAATGGGAGAGTTTGTGCGTCAGGTGTTAGCACAAGCAGGGGTCGATGTCAGTCATGTAATGAGTGATCCTGAGCGACTAACGGGACTCGTATTATTAAGTATTAAAGATAAGGATACGTTTCCACTGTTGTTTTACCGGCATGACTGTGCAGATATGGCTTTGAGCGTGGAGGACTTTGACGAAGCTTTTATTGCGTCAGCGAGAGCCTTGTTAATTACCGGAACTCACTTATCAACAGCACATACTTATCAAGTGTGTTTGCAGGCTATTCGCTGGGCAAAAGCTAATGGCACACAAGTGATGTTGGATATTGATTACCGACCTGTGCTTTGGGGACTCACGAAGTTAGGCGAAGGTGAAAATCGTTTTGTGTCTGCGGCAACAGTTACTGCACATATTCAGTCAGTCTTATCCTATTGTGACTTAATTGTGGGTACAGAGGAGGAAATCTGTATTGCTGGAGGGGAAAGTGATTTAACAAAGAGTTTACAGGCCATTAGAACCATCACTGATGCTGTATTGGTGGTGAAGCGTGGGCCTTTGGGTTGTGTCGTGTTTACAGAAGCGATTCCTAATGATATTGAGCAAGGACTCTGCATAAAAGGGGTGAATGTCGAGGTGCTCAATGTACTTGGTGCAGGCGATGCTTTTTTGAGTGGTTTTTTACGTGGCCAGTTACAAGGCGAATCCATTGAGCAGTGTTGCCGTTATGCTAATGCCTGTGGTGCGATTGTGGTATCACGCCATGGTTGCGCACCCGCTATGCCCACAGCGGAAGAGCTGGATTACTTTCTACAGTCAGTAGAACGGACTGAAAATTCTCGCCCAGCAGAAGATTGCCAATTAGATTACTTACATCGTGTTACCACGCGCAGGACTTATTATGATGAGGAGATCTGCGCTTTAGCACTGGATCATCGACGCCAGTTTGTTGCTATGGCACAGGAGGCTGGGGCAGATTTAAATCAGCTGCCTGAATTAAAGCAGTTATTGGTACAAGCAGTAGCACGAGGTGCCGCAGGCGCTGAGTTGGTCAGACCTGCCACTTTGCTGGACAGTACTTATGGCCAGCAAGCACTCCTTCAAATTAGTGGCCAGGATTGGTGGGTGGCAAGGCCAGTAGAACAGCCGGGCTCCAGGCCATTGGCATTCGAACAGGGTAATGCGTTATTGGCGCAGCTTCAGTATTGGCCTTTAGAGCACATCGTTAAATGTTTAGTGTATTACCACCCAGAAGATTCACCTACACTCCGGTTAGCGCAAGAGCAGCAGTTACTGAGTTTATATCAGGTTTGCCAACAAACGGGTCATGAGCTGCTGTTGGAAGTTATTCCTCCAGATTTTGATGCAGCTCTAAAAACGGTGCCATTAACCTTACAGCGTTTCTATAACCTTGGTATTTATCCGGACTGGTGGAAGCTACCTGCGCTGTCAGCTTCATCTTGGCAACAGGTCACCACGCTGATTACTGAACGGGCACCTCACTGTCGAGGGATTGTTGTGCTTGGGTTGGAAGCTCCTATTGCTGAACTCCTGTCAGGTTTTGCTATTGCGGCCCAGTTTTCAATTGTTAAAGGCTTTGCGGTAGGACGGAGTGTTTTTGGACAATCATGTAAACAGTGGTTGGCAGGGGAAATAACCGATAATGCACTGATAGACACTGTGGCAGCTCAATATCAACTGTTGATTCATGGCTGGCGGAAGTACCGCAAGTCGCTAAATTCAGTGAACAGCCTATGTCCTGGAGAGCCTGTTGATAACACCGAAAGCACGAGGGTGACCGATAAGACAAGGAGGCTGGCATGAAAACTGTTCGGCTTACGATGGCACAGGCATTGGTCAACTATCTTGCGGCCCAGTTTATTGAGGTTGAAGGTGAGGCTAATCCAGCAACGGCGACTCAAAATAACGAAACTAAGCCTGAAGGCATTCCATTATTTGCGGGCGTTTTTGCTATTTTTGGGCATGGCAATGTAGCTGGGCTTGGCGAAGCGTTATATCAGGCACAAGAGAAGCTTCCAACATTTCGTGCGCATAATGAGCAGAGTATGGCTCATGCTGCTATTGCTTTCGCGAAAGCGCATCGACGTCGACGAATGATGGCTTGTACCACTTCAATTGGGCCGGGCGCAACGAATATGGTGACGGCTGCAGCAATAGCCCATGTCAATCGACTGCCTGTGTTACTGCTGCCGGCTGATACGTTCGCCACTCGGATACCTGATCCTGTTTTACAGCAAGTAGAGTATTTTGCTGATCCGACCCTTACCGCTAATGACTGTTTTCGCCCTGTGTCCCGTTATTTTGATCGGCTTACTCGCCCGGAGCAGCTCATTAACAGCTTGCCCACAGCGTTGTCTGTATTACTGGACCCCGTTAATTGTGGACCCGTCACCTTAGCACTCCCCCAAGATGTCCAGGCGATGAGTTATGACTATCCTGCACATTGGTTTACACCTCAAATGCATACTATTTACCGACCACAGCCCGATGTTCGACAGTTGCAGGAGACTGTGGCTTTACTACAACAAAGCCAGTGTCCTTTGCTCGTAGTAGGTGGGGGGGTGCACTACAGT
Organism: Zooshikella harenae; assembly: GCF_018837975.1. Classification (GTDB taxonomy): domain Bacteria; phylum Pseudomonadota; class Gammaproteobacteria; order Pseudomonadales; family Zooshikellaceae; genus Zooshikella; species Zooshikella harenae. Next base: position 9,564 of record NZ_JAGSOY010000016.1, read on the forward strand.
GAAGCTTTTAGCGCATTGGTAACATTGGCAGAACAATTTCAGATTCCTATTGTAGAAACTCAGGCGGGGAAAGGGGCTGTAAATTGGGAGCACCCATGCAATATGGGTAGCATTGGTGTTACCGGAACCAGTGTTGCCAATACACTGGCTACTCAAGCAGATGTTGTACTTGCGGTTGGCACACGGTTACAGGACTTTACCACTGGATCACGCACGCTTTTTAACCGTTCAGATTTCAAGCTTATTCAGTTGAATGTCAACGGTTTTGATGCGCATAAGCATCAGGCAATACCCCTCATCTGTGATGCGAGAGTTGGCTTGGAGCAGCTTTATAGCGCTTTGCAACAAAGCAAATGGCAGCCTTCAGCCGAGTGGGCTGTTCAGGCTCAATACTATCGGCAGCAATGGATTACCCAGGCTGATCAGGTTTTGGCTGCACCTTTTGCAGAACGTGCAGAATCAATTACATCACGGCCCACCCAGCAGGCCTTAGGCCAAGACTGTACAGGTATTAGTGATGCTCAGGTGATTGGTGCTGTGCAACGATTGGCTGATGAGCACACTGTGGTGGTGGGGGCTGCAGGTGGTTTACCAGGAGAACTCCATAAGCTATGGCGTGCCCCTCAACCTGGAAGTTATCACTTGGAGTATGGCTATTCCTGTATGGGGTATGAAATTGCAGGAGGACTGGGCGTTAAGTTGGCTGACCCGCAGAGAGATGTGATTGTTATGGTTGGCGATGGTAGCTACCTCATGCTGAACAGTGAGATTGCCACATCAGTGATGATGGGCTTGAAGCTTATTATTGTCGTGTTGGATAACCAGGGGTTTGGTTGTATTAATCGATTACAGCAGCATTGTGGCAGTGCACCTTTTAATAACCTGTTAGCGGATTGTTACAGTTCTGAAGCCGAAGTGTTACGCGTTAACTTCGCGGCCCATGCACGTTCATTGGGGGCAGAGGCTGAGCAGGTTAGCTCAATTCACTCACTGGAACAGGCATTAACGCGTGCCAAAGCAGCAACCCGGACTTATGTGATCACTATTGACACCGATCCACGGCAGTCAACGGAAGCGGGTGGTTGTTGGTGGGATGTTGCTGTACCAGAGGTATCTGAGCGACACCAGGTGAATGATGCCAGAGCAAAGTATGAACAAGCTAAACGACAACAGCCTTATTAGTTATGGCATCAACAATAACAATAAATATGAGTTGTATTACGTGGTAGAGGGAGTCTTAGCAATGACAATTAAAATCGGCATTAACCCATTAACCTGGAGCAATGATGACTTACCTTCGCTAGGTGCTGACACGCCACTGGAAACCTGTTTACGAGAAGGTAAACAAGCGGGTTATTTAGGATTTGAATTAGGTAATAAATTTCCACGTGAACCTGAGATATTAGGACCAATACTTCAGCAATACCAACTTGAGCTGGTGTCAGGTTGGTACAGCGGACAATTATTACAGCGGCGTGTAGAAGATGAAATCAGAGCCTTACAAGGTCACTTGCATTTATTGAAAGCCTTAGGTGCTGAAGTATTGGTCTTTGCAGAAGTAACAGGGTGTGTTCATGGGCGACAAGATACACCTTTGTCTCATCGTCCCGTCATGACTGATGTGCAGTGGAAAATATTTACAGAAAAGCTAAACCAGGTAGCCGCTTATACCTTAGCGCAGGGGGTGAGATTGGCCTATCACCATCATATGGGGACCGTCGTTGAAACAGAAAAAGACATCGACCGGTTAATGACGATGACTGACGATACCGTCGGATTGCTGCTGGATACTGGGCATTTAACTTACAGTGGTGGTGATCCCCTAACGGTTATTCAGCGTTACAGTCAACGAATTTGTCATGTGCACTGTAAGGATATCCGATTTGAGATTTTAGACTGGGCCAAAAATTCTGATAATAGTTTTTTAAATGCCGTGTTACAGGGAGTTTTTACCGTGCCAGGCGATGGTTGTATTGATTATTCACCTTTATTAAAGACACTGGAAAACAAAGGCTATGAAGGTTGGCTGGTTGTTGAAGCGGAGCAGGATCCTGCCATTGCTCATCCATTAACTTATGCACGTAAAGGCTATGAATATCTTGAACAACAGGCAACACAAGTGGGGTGGCAAGTGGCAGAGTCAAGCGCTTAGGAACGTTGAGCTACTCTTCGCTGGAGGCTTGGTTGCCGCATCCTTGCGACAACCAGTTCGACGGGTGTTATTCCGTCTTTGTTTGCTGCAGACCACCATCACAGGGAAATACCACAAGTGTTATCTCTATTCATCACATGTGCAATTGCCCTAGTTGAGGGGAGAGCAGTTACATCATTTTTTTATCGTTAATGGTTAAACTGCCCTCTGTGAAATTCACTTTGGCTTTTAATTGGCCCGCTTCTTCTTTCAAAACTCCCTGCTGAATATACATATCCAATTGTGGTGCCATAGGAGATTCCATTAATAGGGCTTTAGGTAAGCTGACATTCGCTTTAGCCTGAATAGCACCCAGCATGAATAGTGGATTACTTAATAGCATCGGGTTATCCGTTTTGATAGTTGCTAATAAATCAGCATCAACATTACCTTTTTGTGTTTCAGCATGCAGCTTGGATATTTCAATAGAAGGTCCTTGCTTCAAAATAGCCTGTAAATGAGGCTGGAGTTGAGTAAAGTCAGGTGGTGTTGGATTGGTTTGTTGCATAGCTTGCTGTTGCCAGTTAGTCACGACTTGTTGTATAGCAACAAGGGGTTTAGCTGCAATATTGTTGAGTTTTAAATTAAGGATAACATCGCTGGCCAGTTTTTCTTCGTCGATGGTGATAGCGGCAAAACGTAAGTTAGCATTCGCATTGATCGCTTCAGCTTGTAATTCTGAGTGAGAGACCATGGAAAAGCCTTGCAGATTGACCTCGCGAAATGAAGCACCGCTGGGGTCCGTAACCGTCATATAATCAATATCGGCTTTATCATCACCCACCCATAGTGTTTCGAGAGCACGAGATTTATCAGAGCTGAATGTCATTTTCCCAACTTGTAGTTTGCCATCCTGACTGGTTAAGCTCATGCCTTGCCATTCACCTGATGCTGTCAGTTTATCGGCCTGGGGAGTAATACTGGCATTGATTTGGGCTGGTTTCACCTCAACTATATTGCCGCCTTCTTCAAGGGTGAAGGGGGTTAGTTTAATGTCAAATGTGGTTTCACCGGAGAAGCCTGTTACGCTGGAAATAACCAAAGGCTTTTTGTCTTTCCAAAGCATTTTGATGGTTTTTTGTGCTTCTGCTGAATACTGTAAGTCAGTAGTAGTACTGGCTAAACCAAAGAGTGGGCTTTTACCCCAAAAAACAGGTCCATGCTGGACACTATGTTGCATATTAATGGTAATGGGGGCTTCATTTTTAGGCGTTATTTGCAGCTCGGTTGATGCTTGTGATTTAAACCAGCCTCGTTGGTAGTTTTTTTGGATGGAGTAACTTAGCAGGTGCTGATATTCACTCAAGGCCTGCTCTAACTGAACAACACTTGCATTATAATGCTTTTCAGCCTGGATACCGGATACAAAAGGTCCTCCGGTAACCACTGCAGCAAGAATAACAATAATAAACAATAATTTTTTCACAATAAACGTCCACTCTTTTTGTTAATAGATATACCCAGCATAAAAGCTATAAACAAAACGTAATACATATGACAACGACGGCTCACACTTAAGTTTTATTGGTGCGCGTTTAACGTAGTAAACAGCTTAACTTAGTAAACAATAGTCGTATTGCTTTTAATCCTAGGATAAAAATGACCACTTAGAGAAAAGGCTCTAAGTAGAATGGGTGACTATTAGCCAATGCCTATCTTTACGCTGGAGGGCTACCTGTAAATATATTCTCCCATCTGCTTATAAGTGCTGGCAACCTTACAGGCGTATTTGTGGACTAAAAATAGTAGCGTTAAGTTGTTTTTTAGTGAAATCAGGTAGCAAAACGTGAGTAGTATGATCAATCCTCCTTATTGAGGAACCATTTGAGATAGTCAAATCCTCCAGGTAGATGAATTATAGGTCAGGTGAATATTTTTGTGTTTTGTTAAAATAATAGTAAATATCACTGCATACTCTGAAAAAATGATAAGAATAACTATACATTTTGGGCTAAACTTGTGAAAAATTTCTGTAACAAACTCAGCTACTTATCATTCAACAAGCAGCTTTAATTATTAATGCTGGACTAATGACCCAAGTATAAGGGAGGCAGTAGACCATGTTGATTGGTGTACCTAAAGAAATCAAAAACCATGAATACCGTGTTGGCTTGACACCTGCTGTTGTAAGCGAGCTTACCCAGAGGAATCACCAGGTTTTGGTTGAAACTACGGCTGGTGATGGTGTGGGCTTCAGTGATGATGATTACACTCGTGCCGGGGCTACAATTGTCGCTGATGCGGCAGCGGTTTTTGCTCAGGCTGAGATGATTGTTAAAGTTAAGGAGCCACAGGCTGTTGAGCGTAAGATGCTCAAAGCTGATCAAACACTCTTCACCTATCTGCATTTAGCACCTGATGTTCCCCAAACAAATGACTTGATTGAATCTGGCGCTACCTGTATTGCTTATGAAACGGTTACAGATAGTTTGGGACGTCTACCGTTATTAGCCCCTATGTCAGAAGTGGCAGGACGTATGTCAATTCAGGCTGGAGCCCACTGTCTTGAAAAGTATTGTGGTGGTCTAGGCCTATTGTTAGGTGGTGTACCTGGTGTTGAACCTGCCAAAGTGGTTGTGTTGGGAGGCGGTGTTGTTGGTCAGAATGCGATAGCAATGGCTGTGGGTCTTGGCGCTGATGTGATCGTTTTGGACAAAAATGTGGATGTATTACGCCGTTTAGATCAGCATTACGGTAACCGTATTAAAACGGTATTCTCTACAGCACAAGCAATTGCAGATCATATTTTAGACGCTGATTTAGTGATTGGTGGGGTACTGATCCCTGGTGCGGCAGCACCTAAATTGATTACCCGTGAGCATATCAAGCAAATGAAGCCTGGCTCTGCTATTGTCGATGTGGCTATCGATCAAGGAGGGTGTGCAGAAACATCTGTGGCAACAACTCACCAGGACCCTACTTTTATTGTGGATGATGTGGTGCATTATTGTGTGGCCAATATGCCAGGGGCCGTCGCGCGAACATCAACACTGGCATTAAATAATGCAACATTTTCTTATGTACTGGCATTAGCTGAAAAAGGCACAAAGCGTGCTTTAGAGGAAGATGAGCACTTATTGAATGGGTTGAATGTTGCCAAAGGTAAAATTACTTGTAAGAGTGTAGCAGAAGCACAAAATCTGTCGTATACTCCGGCCCGCGATATACTGCTTGAATTATAACACCTCAGGTGGTGTGTGTATGGTATACATGATGGATTGTATGCCTTGCACACAATCTTAGGAGGAGAGCAGTTAAGCGAGAAAACCGATGATTGGCGCAACCCATACCTACTATAGGCAGGGTTGCGTTTTTTTATATATACCCCAGTTCAGAGAGGATTCGAATTACAGTTGGACTTTGTAAAGGTCTTTAGATAAGAAATTATCTAAAGGATGACGGTTACTGAATCCTCCAATTGAGGGTTTTACCAGATTCTTTGAGACATAATAGTATAAAGGAATAATTGGCATTTCCTCTTGTATAAGCTTTTCTGCTTTTTGATAGTATAAGCTGGGGTTTTCAGCAACAGTTGCCTCTGTAAATAGCTGGTCAAACGTTTTATTTTTCCAGCGGCCATAGTTTTGTTTGCTGTAGCTTAGCAATGTACTAAGCATGGTTGATGCCTCATTATAGTCACCATTCCAACCATCTCTTGCTACGACAAAGTTACCTTGCTCTTTGTTGGTGAGAAAGGTCTTCCACTCTTGATTCAATATTTCAACTTTGACGTGTTTTAAATTTTTCTGCCACATGGAGTAGAGTGCAATAGCCACCTTTTTGTGCGCTTCTAATGTGTTGTACAAAACTTGGAATTTTAACGGATTTTTTTCTGTAATTCCCGCTTCTTTTAGGTACTTTTGAGCTAGTTGAATTCGCTCTTTTTGTGTCATGTTGGCAAAAGGTGATTCAACGGCTTGATAGCCATCAACATAAGGTGGAATGTAGTTATAGGCAGGAATTTCACCTAACCCTAAAACTTTCTTTGCGATAATATCCCGATCAATAGCGAGTGAAAGCGCTTTACGCACCCGAACATCATCAAAGGGTTTTTTGAGTAAGTTGATTGAATAGTAGTATGTAGCAACAATGCCGTGAGTTTTTACTTCATCAGGTATGGTCTTTTTTAGTTTTTTGTAGTGGTTTTCAGCAATCGTATGGGTGATATCCAATTCGCCAGCCCGATAACGATCTAACTCGGTATTAGATGACTCGATAGGATAGTAAGTAACGTGATCAATGACCGTTTTTTTATTATCCCAATAATATGGATTGCGTTCAGACTCTATTCGCTCATTAACAACCCACTTGGTTAATTTATAAGGGCCATTGGATACAATGTTCTGTGGCAATGTCCATTTTTTTCCATATTTCTTCACCGTTGCTGAGTGCACGGGGTATGTCGTGTAATGGGCTAATGTTTTTATAAAGTAGGGGGTGGGTTGGTTTAATGTAATTTCTAGGGTTGTATCATCAAGTGCTTTGACGCCGATTGTTTCCGGTTTGACTTTACCACGCAACGCCTCATTGGCATTTTTGATTCCAATCAACTCAATATACCAAGAGTAGGGAGACGCAAGACCAGGATCTACAGAGCGACGAAAGGATAATACGAAGTCATGTGCTGTGACAGGATCGCCGTTAGACCATTTAAGATTCTTACGCAAGTAGAATGTATATACTTTTTTATCATCGCTCACTGTCCACCGTTCTGCTTGACCGGGGATAATTTTACCATTTGGATCTTCGGTCGTAAGTCCTTCAAAAAGGTCGCGAACCACAAATGCCCCAGGTGTTCCAGTGACTAAATGAGGGTCGAGGGAGCTAGGTTCCGCGCCTATACCACGCGTTAGGTGTTGGACTTTGGTCAATTTTGTTCCTGGAGGAACTTCTGCTGCCGTTGTTATTTGAGAAAAAAAGAGAGAAGTTGACAGTGTTAAAGGCGCTAGGGCAGCAATCATTGCTGATTTAAACGTCATAATATGATAAACCTATATTAGTTTTTTATTATTTTTAGTAGTGAATTAAATTAATATACAAATAAGTAACCTTTTGCAAGTGGTATACCTTATACCACTGTACGAGGGTAGGCAATTCACCCTTTATTAGTACTAATTAGTCATTTAAGGCGAGTAAGGCTATTGATGCTGGAGTTAATGCAATATAATAAAGGTAAGCTTAATTTATTTCTATCTTGCTATGCTTTGCAAAAAAAATAAAAAAGTAACTTTAACGAATATTGTTTTGTGTCAATATATAAGACTATCTACGATTTTTTTCTTAAAATATAATAATTTTTACTTAAATACTGCAAGCTATTGTACGTTTGAATGAAGTTAGTATAGCTGTACTTGTGGCAGTTAAGCTGAATGGGATATGGACTTAATGCTAGGATTCTAGGCTATTTCAGTGTATTTGTTCATTAGAGCACAAATTGTGTGTTGTTTATGACGCTGAGGGCTGGTACCTATTTTGTAGGTCACCAGTATAACAAAAGGAGTTGTTTGTGAAAAAGGCAAGACGTTTTTTATTTTTACTCATATCTATCGGTTTAACCGTTGGCGTGAAAGCAGAGCCTGGTAAGATTGATCTGGGAAATAGAATAATTGACTGTTATCAAGTCACTATGTATCGCTGGTTACCTGAGTTTTTTAAGATGAAAGGTTATGTAATTGATGAACGTGGTGAAGTTTATCATTATTTTACAGAGGATTATTGGGAGTTTGTGACCGCAGATAATATCAAAGATGGTCGCCTGGTTTCGTCAGTTGTGTTAGAAAAAAAATTTAAAAAGGTAAAACGTGTTGGGTATATAGATTTCGCTGTGCTTGTGACATACAAGAAATTAATGGATCAAGGTATAAAAGGTAAATATAGTTTTGATGGGCAGGTTATTTATGATGCCCCACCTGCAGGCTGTGCTGTTTATGAACGTGTTGCAGATGATAGTGACCAGTATGAAGAGGTTGTGTTAAAGATGACTGGTGGCACACCTATTAATAATGACTCAGCGGCGGTCAAACCATTAATCTCCTGGCTTAAAAGTATGGACGTGTACCATTGTATTGGAGAAGATAGTTAAATTTTAGACATTTAGAGGAATAGAATTGTCCTATTGTAGGACTAATAAGTGTCTTATTTTCTATGTGAAATTTTGACTAATGGGCGCCTCTAAAAAAAGTGCATTTTTAGAGGTGTCCTAATATTAGTGGGTAATTTTTGGCTTCATTAATGAAGCTTCATTATCTCATAAATTAGTTGATGAAAGGCTTGCTTTATAGTGATTATCCCCATAACGAAGTGTTTTTAGGAGCGGCCGTCAAGTGATGAAGCCCCAGGAGCTTATATTAATAAGTGACTGGGGTGGCAGTTAAATGCTCCTGCATAAACTGCATTCACACCATCCTTGGTGTTCAAGAACGCTGACAACAAAGCCTAAAAATGATTTGTGAAGGGTATATATTTACGCACTTAAGATATCCAACTATCCTTAAACCACTTACACATTACTTTACTGTAACAAGACGTTGTAGATTAATCCTAGTCTAGGGTTGAAGGCAATGATAGTGATCCATCGTTTTCGTTACTGATTTAGTTAAGAAGAGTAAGTTTTGTTGGGGATTTATGTGTGGTCATGAGCTTTTATAGCAACTTCTGTAAGGTATTTACAGTAACATTATTATTGAATGCAACAGCATATGGTTATGCATTGGATGTAGTTACTGAAGAGTTTCCTCCCTTTCAATATTTAGATAAGAATAAAAAAGTTCAGGGTATGGCGACAGAAGTTGTCAGGCTTGTACTAAAAGAGGCAGGTATAAAAACAGAAATCAGAATGTACCCATGGGCTCGGGCTTATAAGCGCGCATTACAAGAAACGAATGTGTTGATTTATTCTATTGCCCGCACACGTGAACGGGAACACCATTTTAAATGGATTGGTACCATTACCCCCTATAGTGTTTATCTCTGGAAGCTAAAAAAACGAAAAGATATTCAAATAAATAAAATTGAGCAAGCTAAACAGTATCTAACAGGTGGAGTACCAAAAGATGTTAAGCTTGATTATTTATTAGAATATAGTTTTGAAGTCGGAGACCATTTAATTTTATCAAAAAGTGATGTGCAAAATCTTATTATGTTGGCTAATGGTCGTATAGACCTAACCCCCTTTGATGAAATAGCCTTTAGCTATTCAGTGAAAAAATTAGGCTACAATTTGGCTGAGTTTGAGCGTGCTTTTTATATAGAGGAACTATCTTCAGAACTCTATATGGCACTTAGTATTTTAACGCCAGATGATTTGGTTTATACATTAAGAAAAGCCTTGGAAAAAGTTAAAGAACGTGGGCAGTACGAGGCAATTCGGCAGAAGTATTTAAATAATACTGCAGATTAACTACCCCTTTATGTCAGCCTATTAGCTTCATCCAGGACTGGTAAAAAATGTGGATAAGGCTAATGTAATTTCCTGCCTGATAATCTGTCTATCTTTCCTCGAATGGTTAACCAGGGCAATCGCATATAATTTTACCTTTATAAAAGCCATTTTTTTCTAAAGTACCTTTGTCCAACGTCTGCATAACGCCCTTTGAACACGCCGTGAATCCTTCCCTAGAGGCTTGATTGCCGTATCCTTGCGGCAAACAGTTCGATGAGCATTATTTGTCTACTACTGGCGTACATCGAAATACCACAGCTGTTCATTTAATAATAATTGAGGTATAGCAAAATGTGGGTTTGCAAATGCTTCCTGGGAAGCAAGCTTCGACGGAGTCCCCAAAAAATGGGTGAAAATTGATCAGCAGACTTTGCATATGCTAATAATGGCTGGCTATTTCTGGCTTTAAAGCTCGCCATCATCGTGCGGTTTTCTTCTCATAATTAAACGAATAATATCGTTTAGTGTATTTTTTTTGAAATTTATGATTTGAGTCAGTAAGATTGTTGGTATTAACCAACTTTGTTTTGACAGTGTTTGGTTTTGCACTGCATTAAGAGGCTAGGGTATGAGTGATGATTATGCTTTGAGTATGTTATTTATTGCCGCGCTTACAGTTTGTTTGGGTTCATTTGTACAAACTGTGATCGGTTTCGGTATGGCTGTCATTGCTGCGCCTATTCTCTTTTTCTTAAATCCAGAGTATGTGCCTGGCCCTATAATTTTTGCTGCATTATTTAATTGTTTAGCTAATGTGTATCGATTTCGTTCGTCTTTATCCATTTCGGGTTTGAAGTCAGCTATTGTAGGTCGTATTCCTGGATGTATAGTCGGGGGAGGGTTGTTGCTTGTTGCCAATCAGCATTATTTGGCTATATTAATTGCTGTATCAATTTTATTTTCAGTGGTAATGAATATATTCAAATTTTCATTACCCTTAAACGCCCGTAATTTATTTTGGGCAGGTTTTGCATCAGGGGTTATGGGGATTAGTACTTCTATTGGTGGACCGCCTATTGCGCTATTGGTTCAAGGTCAAAAGGCAAGTTTTATAAGAGCAAATCTAGCAGGTTTTTTTCTTTTTAGTTGTATAACGTCGTTGATGATTTTGGTGCCTATGGGCATATTTACTTATGAGCACTTGTTATTATCGTTACCTTTATTGCCTGCCACTCTATTAGGTAATTATATTGCTTATAAAATTATTGATTATGTGAATAAATCGTTGATTCGATATGGGACATTATGCTTATGTATAACTGCAGTCATACTGATGTTGATTAAGGTTATGGTATAAATATGTATTTTTTTCTTATCAGTGGGTGATAAGCGCTTTTTGGAAGCCTCTTTTTAAGGCCCAGCTAAAGCGCGATGATTCTAATGTAATAAGCTTTATAGAATTGTTTTTTGTTATCAATAACTCATCACGTAGATAAAACATTGCTTGTTCAAATAACTCATCGAAATTGTCAATAAAACGTACAATGCCTGAAAAACGTTTATTAATACTTGACTGCGTGACTGCTAAAACAGTTTGTTTAAATTTGACGTCATCTTTAATTGTTTCAGGAGGTAACTTCGTCAATAGTAAGGATAAGTCATTTTGTAGCATTCTTACGCTGTTATTAACTACAAAGTGAATCATTTTGGTTTGAGCAATGTGTTTTATAGAGTCCATAAGCCTTCTGTTAAGTCCATCTCATCGGTATCGTTGTTCATGAAGATATATCAGTCAACGATATTCTACTAAAACGACTAAACCAGTTTATTTTCACCAGAAATAATCTAACGATGTAATTACATTTAGGTTGAATGTCAGATTAGAGTATATTGGATAATAGTCCTAGTTTGCTGGTTTGAAAGTAGGCGGCTGTTCACGTAATTAGAAATCTTATCGATATGTCGATAGTCTGCATCACACTTTTTGAAAGTGTAACGTTGTATATTTAATTAGGTTTATATACCCATAACGAAGGGTTTTTAGGGGCGGCCGTCAAGTGATGAATCCCCAGGAGCTTATATTAATAAGTGATTGGGGTGGCAGTTAAATGCTCCTGCATAAACTGCATTCACACCATCCTTGGTGTTCAAGAATGCTGACAACAAACCCTAAAAATGATTCGTGAAGGGGATAAATACACCCATAACCATACTACTCATTCATTGGTGAAGGATATAATACGTTTATTTTACTTTGAAATAACGAGTTATGGGGTGGTTGTAAAGATTATTTTATTTTTATCCTGAGGATTATTAGCGGTTAAAAACCGGCTAAACTGGGTGAAGTTAACTGAAGAATAGTCGCCACTCAGTATTTTATTGCTAATGAGTTTGATGTTATCTAGCGTGACCGGGTACATCTTGGTTAAATTTTGACCGATAGCCGTATTCATATGGTGGTGATCAAAAGCACTAATGAGTACCCAAGCCCCTTCAAGGTAGTGCCCTCCAACAGAAACCGATAATTGTTGCTGTTTAATTTTATGGATTGCTTCAGGTACCCAGTCAATGCCACCAATGATAGTGTCATAACCAGGCTTTAGTCCTGCTTCTTGAACGGCTTGTAATGCCGCCATTGCCATCAAATCACTGGCAGCCCAAATAATATCCACGCGTTTATGCCGCTTCAGCATATATTTAGTATGTTCATAGGCCGTTTCATAAAACCACTGACTTGGAATGAAGCGAATGAGCTTAACATTTGGATAATGGTTGATTGCATCAAATAACCCCTTTTTTCTCTGCAGAGCAGGGTTACTTGTTTCATTTCCCCCTAATCCTAATAAGATCAACTGACTTTTTTGTGGATGTAAACGTTGACTATGTTCAATAAGTTCTTTAGCAAGTGTAAAGCCTGCTTGAGTATCGTCAGGAGAAATGGTACCTAGCCAGTATTTATAACGTGTTTGGGGAGGACCTAATACTTGATACTCTTTTTCGGAAAGTTGAGTGTTAAACAAAATTGACTTCTTTTTATGTTGTTCAAAGAGATCTAACAATTTTTGAGTGATGGTTATGTTCTTATGGATAAATAAAATATAGTCAACAGAGTTATGCTGATTCACGATTTCTTGAGCTAAAACTAAGTATTTACGATTATCAATATCAGCATATTTTATGGTGAGTTTGACATCTAAATTTGTTGCCGCTGCAAGCATGATACTACTTACTTTATCCCAAAAAACTTCACCTTTAGGACTTGGATTAATGAATACGCACTCCATTGCATTGCATAGGGATAATGGATAAAAAATAAGGAGAAAAGTTATTAAATGATACTTCATAAAAAAATGATGTAAACCAATAGCGTTGCTTTTTTAACTGTAATGATAGTAGCTTTGATTATTATAGGGGGTTATGCGTACAATCGTAACTTAAATAGCTTGTTAGTAGCTTAAATAGAAAAAATGAAAGTATCAATTATTGAATATGTAAATTTTATAGGGGTGTCAGAAAATCTTGCAATCAACTTTGCTATTGCTAGTATCAAATTGACGGTTTCTGTCATGGGAAAATTAGCAAAGTATTTATTGAGTATAATACTTTTACTCGTCAGTAAGATTAAAGTCAATGAGTATTTTTTATAACATTCAAAAAATATATTGACTGGACTTTAACTGGCGCTTTAACTTCGAATATAGAGAAGTGACTATTCGATGAATATCGTAAGTAAAATGTCAGTCAGAACAAAGATTACTGTTATTCCTGCAGTAACAGTGATCTCTTTCTTAATGATTTTGTTTGTTATCTATTCAATAAATGTGGAAAATACAAAAAGACTAGGTGAAGTTGAGAATGTGTATTTTCCTTTAGTACAAACTTCTAAAACTAACTTGTATAGACTCAGCAGGCTAGAAGAACTATTTAATACAGCTGTTTCAATCGGGGAACAAGATCCTATACAAAAAGCAGAAGAAACCTATAAGCAGATTCTTGCTGATATGGAAATGCAAGAAAATGTATGGCCTGAAAAAACCATTTTGATTCAAAAAACTAAAAAAGCAATTGATGCATACTATAAAAAAGCTGCATTTGTCTCCAGTGGAATGGTTGAAGGGAAAATTGACATGGCTAATATTGCCTCTGAGGTAAAAGGGATGCAAGATTTATTAAAGGATGCTCAAACTGAGTTTTCATTAATAGGTTCAGCTGCACTCAAAGCATTTGAAGAGACTATTGCTGCTTCCAATACAGCGTCACAAGAAGTATTTACTGTAACACTAATAACCGCGGGTATATCAATTTTTCTAATTATATTAATTTCTGGTAGTGTAATTGTATTAGTTACTCGAAATATTTCATTAGTGAGAGACTCGTTAAAAGATATCGCTGAAGGTGAAGGTGATTTAACTAAAAGAATTGATCAGAACACTAAAGATGAAATTGGAGAGCTTATTTACTGGTTTAATGTGTTTATGAATAAGCTTCATAAAACAATTTCAGAGATTGTTAAATCATTCGAGCCTTTAGCTACATTATCGGGCGATTTGAGTCAAATGACTTCAAAAACATCTGAAATTGCTTATGAACAAAAAACGGCAACAGATAAAATATCAAATGATATTGACCATATGCTTACTAATGTAAAAAGTATTGCTGAAAATGCCTTAAGTGCAGCAGAAGAAACAAACTCTGCTAATGAAGAATCAAAAAGTGGAAGTGAAATAGTTAATTCAACGGTGCATACCATAAATTCTTTAGCAAATGATGTAGAACAGGCTTCGGAGGTTATAACAAAACTCGAAAATTATACGGTCAATGTGGGAAGTATCTTAGATGTTATTAAAGGTATAGCAGAGCAAACAAACCTGCTTGCTTTAAATGCAGCCATAGAAGCGGCAAGAGCAGGAGAGCAAGGAAGAGGTTTTGCGGTTGTTGCTGACGAGGTAAGAACATTGGCATCGAAAACGCAAGAGTCTACTAAGGAAATTCAGTCTGTTATCGAAGAATTACAAGGGGCTTCAAAACGTGCGGTGAATGCTATGGTAGATAGCCAGGAGCAGGCTTCAGAAAGTGTACAAATGGCAGCAAAAACGGGGGCTTCATTAAACACCATTGCAGAAAAAGTTGAGCTGATTGCTGAAATGAATGCAGCAATTGCAAGTGCGACAGAAGCTCAACAACAGGTATCTTCTTCAATTAAAGAAAATATTTTTGGTATTAAACACAATGCTGAGTCGGCTGCAGAAACTGTAAATATGGTTGATGAAACAGCGCATACTTTACAAGAAATATCACGAAAAGTTAAGGAGGTTACTGATCAATTTAAACTATAAGAGTGATTTTTTTATTATTGGGGTAAATTAGAAGAAGTCCATTGGAGTGAAAAATGAAGAAATTATTATGCTATAGCTATGGTACGCTATTGCTATGCTCAAGTAATGTATTTGCAATAGACAGAGTTGATATAGGTGGTTTTGGAACAGTAACTGGTGCTAGCACATTTAATGATAAAAAGCCATTTCGAGATTATCGAGATGATGATATAGATTTTAAACCTGAGTCTTTGTTTGGACTGCAAGTCAGAGCAGATTTAAAAGAGGGGTTATCTGCTACTGCTCAAGTTGTGGCAAGAGGATTTGATGACTGGGATGCTGAGTTTGAGTGGGGGTATTTAACTTATATAATCAATAACACCTGGACAGTTAAAGGTGGACGTTTTAGAACACCTTTTTTTCAGTACAGTGATGTCGTTGATGTGGGTTATGCTTATCACTGGGTTCGCCCTCCAGTCAGTGTTTATGCTCCACTATTTAAAAACCTTGATGGCTTGAATTTAACTCACACTAGTGATTTATGGAATTTAACGTCCACAGTTAACTTATTTTATGGAAAAGTTAATAAAAGTGTTTCCATTGGTGATGTCGATTTGAGTCATCTTTTTGGTGGATCATGGAATCTAAGTGGTGACTGGTTTTCACTTAGATTTTCATATTTTGAGGCTGAAGCCAGTTTCCCTTTTGCGCCTGCACACTTAGCATTATTACCTCCTGAACCAGGTCCTCCTGGTGCTCCGGCAGCCCCAGCCGCAGGTCCTACATTGACTACTGAAGCAGGGAAGGCTACAGATATTAACGATGATAGCGCTTACTTTGCAAGTGTATCGTTACGGTTGGATTATGATAATTTATTTGCTATAGCAGAAGTAACGAAATCTAATGTGGACGACAGTATTTTTACTAACCCTGTAGCATACTATGTCTCAGTTGGTTATACCTATGAAGATATTACACCGCATGTTACTTATGAGCGCTTCGATCCTGACGCACAGTATAATATTTTAAATAAAGAGCCTGCAGGACCAGCAAGAGATGCACTAGAAGGTGTCATAGAGACAACTGAAGAAGATTTTGAAGTATATACTATTGGGGTTCGGTATGACTTCCATCGTAGTGCAGCTATAAAATTTGATTATAACTATTATGACTATAAAGTAGAAGATGGAGTATTTAGGGTTGATGCGCCTTTATATTCCATTTCTGCAAATTTCGTATTTTAAGGGGGCAATGATGAAAAAAATAATCATGGCTGCATTATTCAGTGTTCAGAGTGTGCTCGCCAGTGCAGAAATTTCAGTGATTGTGAATCCTTCGTTTAGCGACGCAATTGACACGGGCTACGTTAAACAGCTTTTTTTAGGTAAAAAAGTTGCTTTTCCTAGTGGAAGCCAAGCAAAGCTGGTGACAATTGATCACTCTACAGATGTCTTCGATGAGTTTTGTTTTAAGGTGATTGATAAACCACCCAGAAAATTTTTATCATATTGGTCTAGACTGGTTTTTACTGGCAAAGCGGCACCGATGATAGAGGCAAAAAACAGTAGTGAAGTGAAAAAATTAGTAGCAGGAAATGCTAACTATATAGGTTTTATTCCTTCAGTTGATATGGATGAAAGTGTGAAGCTTATTAATAAGTATTAAATGTGTTTTATTAGTCATGAGTGTATGGATGATAAAAGCCATGGAATGGCAGTTAATTGGCTTTTCTTAGAGGTAATTTTAAATATTTTATTATGATATCATCTATGATCTGATTTTTTTGTAGCTCTTTAATTGTTTGGTTTATTTTGTTAGGTAATTTGGGATGTTTTTTTATTGTTTTTTCTTGTAAGCCAATAAATATATCTCTATTTGTTATTTCTTTTATAAGTAATACTTGATTTTGTTTTTGCATTTCTTTAGCTTGATAGATAAAAGCAATATCTTCAGCAATAACGCAGTCTACTCTATCACGTGATAATAGATCAACAAGTTGGCTTACATAATTCACAGATCTGACATCAATGAAACTTGTGGTTGAAAACTCTGGAGAGGTTAAAATCGAACCACTCAAAAATCCTGCTCGCTGACAAACTTTTTGATAGGGCTGTTGTTGACTGAATATTTCTTTTTTCTTTGGATTAATGAAAAGAGAGAGTGTGGTGGTGTAAAGCGTTTCCGAAAACCACATGGTATTTGATAACGTTTCGGTAATATAAGGCGTGGTAGTGATAACACCATCCAGTTTTTTATTTTTTATCAAGTACTCAATTCTTGAATTTGGTTCTAGTTCAATAGAGAGTTGAATGCCTGATAATTTCATTATTTTATAGGCAATATCAATATCAATCCCTGATAAGTTACCATTATCGTCTAAAAAGCTATAAGGGGGAAAATTTTGTGATGCCGCTAAAAATAATGGTGGACTTGCCCACGTATTAGCAGACATCATATATATTGAAAATGATGTTATAAGTGGCTTGAATATTGACTTATTTACTTCTTTTATGTAGAGCATATATGTCTAAATAAGTGAATGCTGCTTGAAGTATGGTATTGCTTTTTATTTAAATCCAGAAACTGATCTATAAACAACGCTTGTAGATTGCCGGTGCTGCCAGCACCTGTTTCACAACCCCATTCAAGCACTGCAACCCTTATACCTCAAATATTATTAAATGAACAGCTGTGGTATTTCGAGGTACGCCAGTGCTAGACAAAGGCTGGATGATGCACATCAAACTGTTTGCCGCAAGGAGGCGGCAGCTATTTTGACAAACAGCGGCCTCCAGCGAAGGATTTACGGCGTGTTCGAAGGGCGTTGTGCAGACGTTGGACAAAAGTGCTTTAGAAAGAAAATGGCTGTTATAAAGGTAAAGTTATAGGCGATTGCCCTGCACTCTAGAGTTAAAATATTGAATATTTTGAATTGTTTGACCACACTTTACTAACATTCTAAATGCAACTTGAATGACCCTTCGGACTAACCTAAAACGAGCATTCATAGGTTGTTTGAGGTGAATTGTAGTGTTTATTCTGATCATGTGTTGACGTATGTGTAGATATGTCATGATTATGACTTTTATAGTCAGTCTCTAGGGAAATAGTTTTGACAATTAGGGAATCGTTTTTTAGGACCACTAGCATTTTTCAAGGAAGAATAAAATGTTTAAACCAAATAACAAAAGTATATGGTGTGTGTTGCCATTCTCATGGTTATTAGTAGAGGGGAGTCAGGCTAAAGATCCGTCATTTTTGAACCATAATAATGACGTTGTTATTGACCATCAGGAAACCATTTATAAAGTTTTTTTCCCTAATAAGTCGCTGGCCAGACAAGCTGCGATTAGTTTTCATGGACAGTTATTGGAAACTGACTATAAGTCTGGTTATATGATCATGGAATTGACTGATGAGGATAAAGACAAGCTAAAGGTTTATGGGTTTACTTTCAAAACAGCTGAACAGTGGGTTAAAGCGAGAGATCGTAAGCTAAAAGCGATACGCCAGCAAATAAAACAAAGAGCGATACTGTCTGAGCGTGGTGAACGACGCGCTTTAATGTCGGGTATTCCTGGTTACCCTTGTTATCAAACCGTTGAAGAGACATTTCAGGCAGCGCTTACATTTACCCAGAATTATCCTACGCTAACTGAGTGGTTAGATGTAGGTAACTCTTGGGAAAAAGAGGCGGGTAAAGGGGGGCATGATATTAAAGTATTAAAATTAACGAATAAAAATATCGCAGGCTCTAAACCAATTCTTTTTGCTAATAGTGCTATACATGCTCGGGAATATACAACAGCTCCTTTAAGTTTGGCCTTTGCTCGATATTTACTGGAGGGGTATGGTGAAGATGCCGATGCTACCTGGATACTGGATAATCATGAAGTTCATCTAATGTTGATGACGAATCCTGATGGTCGTAAAAAAGCAGAGTCAGGAAATTATTGGCGCAAAAATACCAATCAAAATTATTGCGGAGCAACCAGTAGTAATCGGGGGGCAGATTTAAATAGAAACTTCAGTTTTAGCTGGAATACGGTGAGTGGTGGTTCCAGTGGTAATCAGTGTAATGAAACCTATCGAGGTTCAGCACCGGCATCTGAACCCGAAATAAAAGCGATTGAACATTATGTGCGTAACTTGTTCCCTGATCGGCGTGGTCCTGATGACGATGATGCTGCGCCGTTAGATACAATGGGCTTACATTTAGATATTCATAGCTACAGCGAACTGGTGCTTTGGCCATGGGGCACAACAAATAAAGCGGCTCCCAATGGCAAGCAGTTGCAAACACTTGGGAGAAAGTTTGCTTTTTTTAATGGATATATGCCACAACAGTCAATAGGTCTTTATCCAACTGATGGTACCAGTGATGGTGTGAGTTATGGTGAGCTGGGAGTACCCGCCTATACTTTTGAGCTTGGTACACAATTTTTTCAATCTTGCTCAACATTTGAAAATAAAATTTTACCCGATAACTTAGCTGCATTAATCTATGCAGCAAAAGTTGTACGTGCCCCCTATATGATTCCCTCTGGACCTGACGTTACCTCTCTCGCGTTAAATAATAAAAAAGACGTTGCTCAAGGGGTACCTGTTACACTTTCCGCTAGCGTGACTGACACGCGTTTTAGTACGCGAAATGGAAGTGAGTCAACACAGTCTATTATGGCTGCGGAGTACTATATTGATGTTCCTCCGTGGAACAAAGGAGCAATAGCTATTTCGTTACAGGCAGTAGATGGTCGTTTTGATGAGAAGACAGAAGCCGTTTCTGGATTAGTGGACACCAGTGAATTGCCTGTAGGCAAGCATATGCTCTATGTACGTAGTCAGGATGCGGATGGTCATTGGGGGGCTTTATCAGCCATTTTTTTACCCGTGACGGATGGACCTGATGTTAATTATTGCCAAGCAGAAAGTATTAACAGCAGTGATGAGTGGATAGGAAAAATACAAGTTGAGCAATTCAGTCATACATCAGGTGCATCAAATTATAGTGATTTTACCGAGGCAAAAACAGGCAAAACAATACCGCTTATCCTAGGGGCAAATAATGTTACGTTAACGCCTGATTTTGCAGGGCGTGCTTATGGAGAGTATTGGAAAATATGGATTGATTTTAATCGAGATGGAGACTTTGAAGATAGTGGCGAAATGGTTTTTGACCCAGGTACGAGTTCAACAAGCACACAACGAGGAGTGATTACGATTGGGAGCCAAATGATACCTCACAAGTCGTCTGATATAAAAACGCGTATGAGAGTTGTCATGCGTTATAAAGATGCGCCAAGTCCCTGTGGCCGATTTACCTATGGTGAAGTTGAAGATTATACTGTAGAAATTCCCTCCTCAAATTAATATCACATTTTTAGTCGCTGGTACCCATAGCAGAATAAGCAGCAAAAAAATACTTGCTATGGGTACAACAACTTTTAAGTAAAATATACTGATAACAAACAAAGTTTTTTTTGCTAGCCTGATAGGTTAAGGCTAGCGTGTATTAAAATGATTAGAAAATGCACTGATTAATCAAATGCCTTAGTTAACATGGACAGTTTGTTCGTTTTTTCTTCTAGGGAATGTGCTTGTTTTTGCACAATAGTTGCCTGATCTAAATTACTTTGGGAAGCATGACTAATTTTATTAATATTTTGGCTAATTTCCTGGGATACTACACTTTGCTCTTCTGCTGCCGCTGAAATTTGTGTTGTGAGTTCAGTAATATCCGTTATGAGTTGGTAAATGGAGTGTACTCGTTCCTGTGTATTGACTGCATCTTCTACACAATGTTGAGCGTTCTCTTTTTCACTGTTCATTTTGGTGGCCCATGAAAGTAGAGTGTCCTGAATATCCTGTATTGAGCTTTGAATTTGTTCTGTGGCACTTTGGGTTCGTTGTGATAATGCTCTAACTTCTTCTGCAACCACAGCAAATCCACGACCTTGTTCTCCTGCTCTGGCGGCTTCAATCGCCGCATTGAGTGCGAGTAAATTGGTTTGGTCTGCAATACCTTGGATTTCAGACATTATATGGCTGACTTTTTCTGCTTTATTTGCGAGTTCCTTACTGGCATCGGCTGAGGATTCTACTTCCTGGGCTAGCTGATTAATCAATTTTGCAGTTTTGGCCATTGCATGATTGGTTTGATCACAATCATCATGAGCTTGATGCGTTTTTTCGGCTGTTTGTTCGGTATTCTTAGCAACTTCGCTGATGGTTGCAGCCATTTGGTCTGTTGCTGTTGCGAGTTGGTGTAACTCTTTGGTTTCAGTTTCAGAACCTTCTTGTGCTGATTGTGCTGCAGATAGTAGCGATTCAATAAGTTCTTGCATGGTACGCATACTGTCTTGTACGCGACTAAGGATCGTTTTGACTTTGCCTTCATACAGTTTTAAATGAAAATCAGCAATAGCGTGAGGTTTATTCCCAGAAAAGACAAAACGGGACACACTATCATACTGTTGCTGTATTTTGTATAAAAAGGCAGGCGTCGTGAATAACTCATGTTTAAAGATAATAAAGGGGAGGATAAGTGAAATGCACACTTGCAGCCAGGGTAGTGATAAATTATAGGTTATGAACCCAGTAACCAACCAAGAGATAGCCAGTAAAGCATACTTTATTTGTGGTGTATTATACCAGTGAGATAGTGTTGAGCCGTGGTTTAACCTTGCATACAGTTTTTCTGCCGTAGCAACATGTTGTGCTGTAGGTTGGCTACGTACAGATTGATAGCCTATGAGTTGGTTATTCTCATAAATAGGGGTGACAAATGCATCAACCCAATAATAGCGGCCATCTTTGCATCGGTTTTTAACTAAACCACGCCAAGGTTTTTCAGCTTTTAATTTATCCCACAGATCTTTAAAGGTTACTTTAGGCATGTCAGGATGACGAACAAGATTGTGCGGTTTTCCTACCAGCTCTTCCAAACTGTATCCAGATACACGACAGAAGCTCTTATTGGCATAGGTTATTTTTCCTCGAGTATCAGTCGTTGATACAAGTTCTTCTGACGAGTCGAAGGTGACCTCTTCGTCAATGGTAAATGATGACTTTTGGTTCATTTTGTTTTATTCCTTGACACGACACCCTTCAGTCAGGGTACACGTTTAGCTTCCTTGTTATAAAGGAAGTTAGCAGGTATAACTCAATGTTGCTAAATACAAGCTGTCGTTGTAGGGGTTAATGTTTTATTAACTTAATCTAATAAATCGACATTGGGTTATGACGTTAATCAGCCAATCATTATTAGGGAATCAAATGGATTACGGGCTAAAGCGCAAGCGTATTTTTAAGTTTAGTAGCGCTGTTATTGGGTTACTTGTTTGTTGCTTGTCACTTGGGGGGCGTGCGGATATCCATCAAGTGGATGAGATAAAACAGGCGATTTCACATATAAAGACTATTGTCCATTGGCCTGGGGAAGATGAAGTTTCGCCATTAATTTCAGCTTATGAGCAGGCGGATCTTGATCAGTATAACGAACAGGAAAAAGCCAGGTATCTGTTGAAAAAGCTCAGTATGCATCAATGGGGTAATAAGATAACTGAGTTTATCAATATGGTTGAGTTACTGTTTTCTTTCGAAACCGATGAATACCAGACAGCAAAGCGACCCGCGTTTCAAAAAGCGTTACACACGTTGACGCAGTTTAGGATATCAATCAATGATTTGGTGACCCAATATCATCCTGGATTTGACCTTGAATTTCAGCAGCTTGCTAGTGACTTTCAAGGTAGTGGGATTGTCATAGCAGTCATTGATGTGTTTGAGTCCGCTTTGCTGGAACAACAACGGGCACATTATCCTCAGGCACACATTGAAACGCTTCAGTCTTTTGGCAACCCTGTTGCGCTGAACCATGGAAATAGCGTTATTGATGTCATCTTAACCATTGCCCCTCAAGCTAAGGTTGTTCCAATTAGTGCAGAAGCCAAAACGTATAATCAAGCAATGACGTATTTATTAACAAGAGATGATGTATTGATTGTTAATATGAGTCGTGGCTTTGCTGAAAAAGAGGGGGAATTAGATGCACAGTTTGCTGCGTTACTTAAAAGAGCATTGATGAGTAAAATTGTTATTAAATCTTTGGGCAATACGGGGACAGACCTTGACGGAAATATAACACCTTTGCGACAACGGCTAGGTTTATCTGATACCGGTAATTTATTTGCCTACGATTTACAATTGATTAAAACGTTTACCACTTTAATTGAACATGAAAACTATGCGAATAATTTGTTATTTGCGATTAATTTGAACACGTTTGCTGACGATATTGCGTTATCGGCGACAATACCGGGCGAAAATCCAATAGTGGCTAACCAAAGTTTTGGTATTCCTGCGGAAGCTGTGTATACATGGGCTACAGATAACTATGAATCAGGTAGCTCATTTGCTGCACCACAACTTACTGCCATTACAGCCTTACTATTACAGGCTTATCAGCAATCAACGGGTCAGTCTGCGCAAAATGTGGGGCGTATTGTTGATACCCTTAAACAGAGTGCTCGTATCTCGGTACTTGATAGTACTCAAACAGGTATAGGTTTAGTCAATGGTGATAAAGCGTTGTCTTTTTTAGGATATAACCCTGGTGTTATGTAATCTGCACCAGTAATAATGCAGGCAGACGTTAAAACAGTTAACATTGTGTTTTCTGTTTTTAGTCAATAGGACACTCAAATAGGTTTCAATGATCTATTTGAGTGTTAAGCTAACGTATTAAGTATAATAGTTTGGCCGCGATTTTATAAAGCCCTTTTGTCTACCATTAGCGTACAGCAAAATACAATGGGTGTTCATTTACTGTCTATAAAAGGCCGTAATAAGTAAGACGTTCCTAATTAACTATTAAATCTTTACTTTTGCGTGCAGATACCATCTACTAAGCACTGAAGACTAGGCACATTTTGCAGTGTATCTAGCATTAAAATATACCTTTTTAGTAATGATTTAATTATATAAATTCATTTATATGCTTATTTTAAGTATGAAACTGACGATAATAAGGAGTGTTATAAAGGAATAAAAAAGCCATATGCAAGGAGGCATTATGCCAAGATTATCGGACAATACCACTTACTATCAAAGTAACATTGGTCATGAGATTATGAATACTCATAATTTCGACGATCACATCATTCGTTATCTCGCCCATGAGCAAGCATTTATTTCAGGTATTCTAGCGAATCAGACTTATTCAACACTGATTGAAATTGGCTGTGATAAGGTAAGATCATTTGAAACAGCAGCAATGAATAATGTGAAGTATATTGGTATTGATGTTAGGACAAAGCTAGAAGAACAATCAAAACATTATTTTTCGCAGTGTCAAACTTCAAAAGCATTTTTTTTACATGGAAGCCTTGCAGACATTGACCGTATACTGAGTGATAAAATTAATCAGTCTGAACGTGTATTGTGTCTTTTTCCATTTAACCTTATTGGCAATGTTGCAAATATATCTAAGATTTTAACAAAGTACTATTCAACCGGTATGGATATTGTGATTTCTTCTTTTCAAATAGGAGAGCCTGCAAATTCAATAAGGCGAGCGTATTATCAGAAGTGTGGTCTTGATATTGCGCATGAAGTTGATGATGATAATCACTATACGTTTTGTTGCAATGATTTTCAGTCAAGCTCTTATTCTTGTGACTATATTCTTGCAGTGGCTGATCAGGTAGGTTTTTCAGTGACCAAAACATTTAGTACTAAAGTGTTTTATTTGTTTCATATGGTAAGGTTATTACAATGAATGTTTCGGGGGCTAAATTAGCGATAACTTTCGCTTTGTTGTGTGTGGTTGCGTGGAGTTTAATACCTGTTGTTGCAAAAATAGGACAGCATTCACTTGATGTATTTCAGTTTCTATTTTGGTCAAATGTACTTTCATCAGTTGTCGTTTTAGCGTTTGTATGGCTGAAAAATAGAAAAATAATAGTAAGCGGGAGTAAACGCCAGTTTTTATGGTGTGCCCCGTTAGGGTTTCTGGGTTGTTTTTTTTACTATTTATGTCTTTATTATGGGTATGCATCCACAAATGGCGTTGAAGTACTTGTTGTTCAATATACATGGCCAATACTCATTACCGTCATTTCGCTGCTTTTTTTCAGCGAGCGGCTGGGCGTTATTGGAGTGGTTGGTTTAATTTTGGGCTTTTTGTCTGTAGTGATTGTTGTCACCAAAGGTGATTTGACCGCGATAAAGGTGAGTAGTCCTTGGGTACTTCTGGTCGTTTTTACTGGTGCATTGGGTTTTGCGCTCTTTTCTGTGTTATCAAAATACCAGAGCATAGACTCGTACACAGGAACCTTTTTCTTATTTTTTTGGGGAGCAGTATTTTCGTTATTGACGCTATTTCAATGGAGTCAATTTTCCTTTCCTGCTGCTGAAGCCTGGCTGGTAATACTACTAAACGGTGCAATCATTAATGGATTATCTTATATATTATGGTTAACTGCACTGGCAAAAGCGGATGCAGCAAAAATTGCGCCTATTGTGTTTTTGACCCCCATTCTTTCAACAACTTGGTTAGTCTTATTTTTTCAGGAACCACTTCTTGTAAGCTATGTTATTGCAATAGTTTTTTCTATCACTTCTGGATTTCTAGTCATGCGATCAATGGCTCGTAAGGAAATTGAAGTCATGATCGAGCACTAGTTTTTGTTGCATCTTTATGGTGCAACTTCCCTTCTTTTTCGGCATGACTTGCTGCTATCTTTGTGAAAGTAAGCATGAACATGTCACGATAATTATGATAATGTGACTAAGACATAAAAACGTCATGTTAAGTATTATTCGCTTTTTGATGTTATGCTCTACACTAACTAACATTGTTATAGCGAACAACTATATCTAAAATATCGCTTGGTGGATTTTTACCTAGAAAGAATAGTATTAAGGGATGTTCCCTGTTAAGAATAATCAGTCAAGTTTTTTCGGGTTGTAAGTATATATGGTTGTACTTAAACCTGTGACTCAATGTTAGATAACGACTAAGTGTTGTCTACGTTTGAAATAAATAAAGGAAAAAATCACGACGGAGTGTCTCATGTTAGGAAGCGTGCAGGAAAAACTGAACAGGGTAAGACCACCTCGTGTTAAAATTACCTATGATGTTGAAACGGGTGGGGCAATTGAACAACGAGAGTTGCCTTTTATCGTTGGTATTTTTGCAGACTTAACAGGAGACCCCATAGAGCCATTACCACTGGTGAAGGTTCGTAAGATGGTTGATATTGATCGGGACAATTTTGACGGTGTGTTAGCGGCAGCAGCACCACGGGTCAAATTGTCTGCGATTGCTAATGAAATTGATGGGCAGGGTAAGCTATCAGGTGATTTGTTATTTTCCCAATTAGAAGACTTTGATCCACTATCAGTGGTTAAAAAGATACCTAAATTAAATGAGATATATGAGCAACGCTGTCGATTACGTGATATGCAAGCCAAGCTTGAAGCCAGTGATGCGTTATGCCAGGTGTTAGACGATATGGTATCTACATCGCCTTCAGATGACGCTAATAAAGTGAAGGATGATTTATTAGCCGCATTTAATGGCAAAAGTGTCGAAGAGTGGGCCTCAGTTGAATCCAATGATACGATTGATAAATTATTGTCTCGGGATTATATGCTGTTAAATGAACAGCAACGTACTCATATTTTGTTATTATTAGGGCAATTTGTCCAGACGATAGTGGCTACGCTAGATGATTTACGCGCTAAAGGTGTCACAACTGCTTTGCTTCTTGACGACAGTATCGCCAAATTTGATGATTTACTGGGACGTCAATTAAACCTCATTCTTCACTACCCACCATTCCAACAATTAGAGTCTACCTGGCGAGGGTTATATTATCTTGTATCGCGTACTGAAACAGGGCAATTACTAAAATTAAAAGTATTAAATATTAGTAAACATGACTTGTTAAAAGACTTAGAAAAAGCCGTCGAATTTGATCAAAGTGCTATTTTTAAAATGATTTATGAAGCAGAATATGGCACGTATGGCGGTTATCCTTATAGTTTATTAGTCGGTGATTATGAGTTTGGCCGACACCCTCAGGATATAGAATTGCTGATAAAAATGTCCAGCATTGCGGCATCCGCTCATGCACCTTTTATTGCTGCAGCAAGTGCAGCGTTATTTGACCTTGATACATTTACTGCACTTGGACGTCCTCGGGACCTGGCTAAAATTTTTGAAAGTGTTGAAATGGATGGTTGGCGTACCTTTAGAGAAACAGAAGATTCTCGCTATGTATCACTAACGTTGCCTAATGTGCTGTTACGTTTACCCTATGGTATGAATACCTTGCCAGTGGATGGATTACCTTTTGAGGAAATAGTTTCCAGTAAAAATTATAAAATGTTTTTATGGGGAAATCCTGCCTATATGTTAGCAGAGCGAATCACCAATGCATTTGCGCTTTATGGCTGGGTAGCGGCGATTCGAGGGGTGGAAGGTGGCGGTGTTATTAGTGGTTTACCGACCTATAAATATAAGACTGATGAGGGGGACATTGCCATGATGTGTCCGACTCAGGTGGCCATCACTGATCGTCGGGAAAAAGAGTTAAATGATTTAGGGTTCATGGCTATTTGCCATTGCAAAGGGTCAAATAAGGCTGCTTTTTTTGGTGGGCAAACCACTAATAAACCGAAAAAATATATCTCTGATGAAGCAAATGCCAATGCACAAATTTCAGCAATGTTACCCTATGTTTTGTGTGCATCTCGTTTTGCGCATTTTATTAAAGTCATTATGCGTGACAAAGTAGGTAAGTTTATGACGCGCGCCAATGTGGAGCAGTTTTTAAATAATTGGATCTCTCAATATATTTTGCTTGATGATGATGCTTCGCAAGAAGTAAAAGCAGCTTATCCATTACGGGCAGCACAAATTCAGGTCACAGACGTACCTGGAAAACCTGGTGCATATCGGGCAACAGTTTTTATTAAACCTCACTTCCAGCTAGAAGAATTAACGACTTCAATTCGTTTAGTTGCGGATTTGCCTGCATAAATTGATGTATACCCTTGGATACGGGGAAAGGGTATCAATGAGGTTTCAATTAAAATAGGAATGATGTCATGGATTTAATTTTATTAGAACCAGGGAATAAAGAAGTATTTGGTGGTGATGAGAATAGCTGGACAACCGGTGGTAGTTTGATTGATCCTGTTGATCGAGATGAAATACTGAATTTTGGTCAGTGTATTGAGTTGGTTTCTGTTCATCAGGGGATGAAACAGCAAGTTACCACCGATGTCAGTAATTCTGCGAGAACATCAGGAAGGCCTATTATTACAGAATTTACTTGTGTTAAGTATGTTGATAAAACCTCGGTAAAGTTTTATGAATATTGTTTGCGTGCTGAGCCTTTGGGGAAGGGCACTGATCAGCCTACCAAAATATATATTTGCCGAAACTCCGGTGATAAAACTGCGAATATCATGACATTTACCATTAGGGATGCGATTATCAGTGAAATTCAATTTCAGTCTCATCCAGATGATATGCCAACAGAGCAGTTTAAATTGAATTTTACCGAAATACTTTGGGACTTTACCGTGCAAAATGCGGATACAACCCGAGCAGGTAAAAAGTCTTCTGGTTGGAGTTTGGCACGCAATCGTGTTATTGGTCAGTTTACAAGTTAAATTATTTTAATTATCAAGTAGTAGATAGTTAAATTACAGATAGATTAAATTATAGAAAAATAGATAAATATTATAATTAAGGAATTAAACGCAACCGATGCGTTACCTATTGGAAAGACTGGATGTATTGGGAGAAATAACAAAAGAAGATGTATTGGACCTGGTTATTGAAAATATAACGCGTTTACTCAGTGTCGTGCCTGCAACGGTTAATAGTCCCATTGATATTTTACATTTGGGACTTCCTGCGGTAGCTGATTTAGCTACAAATCATCGCAGTCAGTTGCAGGAAATAGCGGATCGTATAAAAAAAATTATTTTAACATTTGAACCACGTTTGCAGCATGTTGAAGTTAGTTTGACAGACCAAAGTGATCCGTTAAATCCTTTTAGCTTAAGAATAAACGCGCAGCTTGTCTGGCAAGCTCAGTCGATTCCAGTACAGTTTTCTTTACCTGCCAGTGCACGCAAGGGGGAGTAGCATGAATTTGGGGGATTCTCACCCGCTGGCTGATTATTTTTATCGTGAAATACAGTATTTGCGGCGTGATGGTGTTGAGTTTGCGAAAGCACACCCTGAGTATGCCCAAGCACTTGGGTTAAGTGCGGGTGTGTCAGCAGATCCTCATGTTGAAATGCTGTTGCAGGGGGTCGCGTACTTAACAGGACGATTAAATTATCGACTGGATGTTGATCGTAACCTATTACCTTCCGTTTTATTAGACCAGTTGTATCCTCATTTAATATCTCCTTTACCCGCTATGGTGATGGGACAGGTTACTGTACAACCTGATGGTGCTAATTTTCGTGCAGGGTGGCAATTAGCCCGTGGTAGAAATGTATTTATTGAGACCGAGCAACGACGAGGTGATTTGGTTCGTTGTCGTTTTCAAGTAGCGTGTGACACAGCTTTGTGGCCACTGGCTATTCAACAAATTAATTGGCTATCTCTGGCCGGTTTACCTGGTGAAGTCATTACGGCTGATGTCGTCGGTGGGGTTCATTTAACCATTACCAATTTGGGCGAGGACCCTGTTCAAACACTCCCCATTTCTCAATTACGCTTTTATATAGCAGGAAACACGACACAGCAGTTTAAGCTGTACGAGTTATTACATGAGCATGTCGTTTCATTATGGGTCAAGGTGAATGAAGAGGGTTCATGGCGTAAGCTATCTGCTGCTGAGTTAGTGGGATGTGGTTTTTCAGAAGAAGAAGCCTTACTACTGGATGAGCCAACCTCATTTTCAGGTTATCGATTGTTACAAGAGTATTTTGCTTTTCCTGAGCGATTTTTATTATTTGATATTAATGGCCTGGAATTAACGGGTGCTACCGATCAATTTCAGTTATTGCTGTTAAGTAATACGGTTTTACCAGAACAGCTTCATTTATCTGCAGAATCGTTGCGGATGAACTGTGTGCCTTTAGTTAATTTATTTAAACAGCATTTAGATCCATTACGAATGGATCATCATCATTATGAATATCGGTTGGTCGCTGATTACTCTCATCACCAGTACTGTGAGGTTGTTAAACCGATCCATTTAGAAGCATTTCGCCCTGGTCAGCCGGTACGCAAGGTCGCTTCTTATTTTGAGCTAAGTGATATTTGGCAACTGCAAGATGATGATTATTTTTACCTTTGCCGACGAGAGCTAAGCCAGCGTCCAGATATTCCTGGTACCGAATTATGGATTAGTTTATTGGATCCCAGCCTGTCACTGACGAATCCTGTGGCAGATACGTTAAGTGGTGTAGTGTGGAGTACGAATCGAACGTTACCTGAACAATTGCGACAAGGTGATGAGTTGCAATTAGAAGGGGCTGGACCAGTTAACCGTCTCACATTGCTGATGTCACCCACAGCGTACCATCCTCCTCCGCTACTTAGCCAAACACCGTGGTTATTGCTCGCACAGGTGAATAATCTGCATTTGTCTTTGTATGACAGTGAATCACTGTTAGCGAACCTACGCCAGCTGTTGTTATTACATGGTGGAATGCAGGGCGAAGTTAATCGGAAACAGATTACCAGTATTCAAAGTATTCAGGGAAAAGCGGCTGTTCAGCGGATGGGGAATGAGTTATGGCGTGGCTTCTGTCAGGGGGTAGAGCTCACAATGACCGTGAATGAGACCCAATTTGGTCAGGGGAGTCCTTTACTGCTGGGAGAGATTTTACAGCATGTACTCGCACGTTACGTGAATAGTAATCATTTTGTGTCTTTAGTGTTACATAGTAAGCAACGGAAGGGTTTATGGAAGCGTTGGCCAGCACAGGTTGGCGAACAAGTCATCCTCTAGTTTCACTTTGGCAGCAACAGCCGCTGCTGGTTAATTTTTACCAGTTAGTTCGGTTACTGACCTGGCAAGGAGGAGAACACGACAACCCCTCTGCTAATGAGGAAAAAAAGCATCAGAGCCTTTATTTCTCAGGAGGCTATTCGCCGGCTTTTCCTGCCAGTGAAATAGAGTTTGTTGTACCACTTGCTAACCAGCAAGGTTGGCACATTCGGGTGAATAACTTTAGTTTGGCGGGTAGTCATGGACCATTACCCAACTTGTTTTGGGATGCCATTTGGCGTCGTCAGTTACAGGGACATCAAGTTACCAGCGATTTTCTGGACCTGCTTCAACAGCGGTTTCACTGGTTACGTTGGGCTGTTAAATCACACTGTGTACCAGGCTTAAATAACCTTTCTCCAGAGCGGTCAACGGTGGGCGTAAGGCTAGCGCGGCTAGCAGGTTGGTGTGATGCAAAACATGTTCATGGACTGGCTGCACGACAGTTACTGGGGCTGGCTGGGTTACGCTTGATGCAGCGCAGTAACCCTGACAGTTGGCGAAGGATATTGATGGTCTTGGTCAATGCGCCCGTCTCAATACAACCCCTTCATGGCTGTTGGCTAACGATTCCTGCGAATGAACGCTTGTACATTGGCCAGACATTATCGGCAGAAAGCTTTATTGGTCGTTATTTCTGGAGCCAGCAAGATGCCATTAAGCTGGAAATTGGTCCACTGCCTTACACACATTTCTGTCGTATGCTGCCAGGAGAGCAGATTAATGAAACATTGCGACACTGGTTGCTTGTGCTGACGGGCGGTGGACTGAACTGTTGGCTGGAAATGTCCTTGGCTGAAGAGACAGTGCCAGCCAGTCAATTAGCTCAACCACAGCGACAGCCATTATTCCATGGGTTACGGCTAAGTCATTCAGCTTGGTTACCAGCCCCAGCTAAACAGAAAAAAGCGGAGCCTCATAAGCCGGGAGCCAGGGCTTTGGACCCTGCACGGTTTTGGTTATATCAAGTGAATGGTGAGAGTGATGGCAAGCATGGGGATGCATCATGAGTGCAATTGGGCAAACGCAGCTACAGCAGCATGGTTATCAAGAAGTTGTACTTTACTGGGCGGTTAAGCTGCAGAGTGGCGAGTGGATAGGGGATGAAACCCTTCGCTTGGTACAGTTGCAAGGTCAGGAAAAAACGGGCGATTTGTTTCAGTTTCAACTTACCCTGCGTGGTAATACTGATACCAGTGGCTTCAACCTGACCTTTGATGATCTACTGGGTCAACCTATTACGATTGGTATTGTTTATCCCAAGCTAGGCTCAACTCCGCAAGACTTCAAAGCTGCCTTGGCAGGTTCTACGGTGCCAGGCATGGTGTTGCGTAGCGGTATTGTTGCCAGTATGGCGATGGAGCAACCAGGGAATTATCAGTTGGTTATGCGGCCTTCACTGTGGCAGTTAACATTAACGAATGGTTACCAGATTTACCCGCAATTATCATTACGTGATGTTGTTGCGAAGGTGCTTAAACAATTTGGTATTACGTATTCTATGATCGGTATTACTGGAAGTAGTAATTCTGCATTAACGAGAGTACAGGATTGGTTCCAAGCAGGGGAAACGGCATTAGCATTTATTCAGAGAATCATCAGAAAAGCCCATATTTTCTTCTATTATCAGCACCAGCCCTGGATTGATGAGGTTGTTTTCAGCAATAGCACTGACTATCCCTGGGCGTTACCTGAGCAGCCAGAATTACGCTATACCTATAGCCATTTGCCTGAGCAGCATGAAGACGATGTCGTAACCCATTACCATTATCAGCAACAAATGGTATCAAGTAGTGTTGCGGCTACACAAACCCGTCAGCAGGCGGCCTGGGAGGCTGATACTGTCGCTAATACTCAGTCTTATGAAGGAAAAAGCGATGTTGCGCAGGGAACGCTACCGTTTTACGTTTACAAGATCTATCAATACGGCTGTAGTGATCAAGAGGCTCAAAGTGAGGCAGATACTCAACAGCAAATGATCAGTGCCTCTGCCACGGAGTTTTCTGGAGGCAGCCAGTGTCCAGGGTTGCAAGCAGGTTATAAGTTCTCATTGGCAAACCAGCAAGGCGAAAGTCATACCCCTAATCCCATTCAGCCTTCACTGGCTGGACAAACCTTTGTCATTACTGAAGTTTCTCACCAAGTTACGATTGACGGACAGTATCAAAATACCTTTAAGGCCACTGAACCTCAGGGCTTGATTACCGCCTTTTCTATTCAAGAAACCCATCAAGGCAGCGTGTTAGCGACAGTCGTTGATCATGGTGGGGGTGGGTCAGCTGTCAGTGCTGGGGAGTGGAAATATTACGCTCCTGCCGTATTTGATCTGGAGTTACAGCAGTGTCGTGATCGCAATAGTGCAGATTCAGTATTACAAGCTAAAGGGGTATTTGTGCAATTTAGTGTGCAGGGAGCACAGTCTGAGCCCTGTTGGGTCAAGCTGGCTGCCCATATGCAAAATATTCCTGAAGTGGGGGCAACAGTGATTGTGACGCGGGCCAATGATGACTCAGAGCTGCCGGAAATCCAGAGTATTGTGCAGAATAATGGCACCAAAGTGGTAACCCCATCAGGTTGGACAGCATCCACTCATGTCGGCAGTCAATACAGTACGCAGTATGGTGATAGCCAAAGTATTCGCTTTGGTAAGTTATCTCAGGTGCGTTTAAGTGAAGCCATAGGTATTGTTCAGGAAGCTTATGATACAGGGCAGTATCGGGATAGCAGTTACTCACAAGGTGCCAGTTTCAGTTATGCGATGGCAGAAGAAGGTAAACCTGGCTTGTTGAGTAGAAGCAAGTCCTGGGGTTCTACTTACAGTGAACATTACGGGCAAAAAAGCTGGAGTCATAGCGAGATAGATAACTCGTATAGCGAACAGCTGATGATTGATACGGAAAGTCATAGCACGATTCAAAACAAGTCTTTGAGCTACAGCACCATTGGTGAAACTGAACAACACAGTGAAATACTGACCGATACCCGCAGCTACCACACCGTTAAAGGGCTCAGCTACAGTGAGTCAACGCTTGGCTCAGTTGAATCCAAAAGCACAATAAAAGAAGACAATAAACAGGACTCAGTGATTAAAGGGGACTCCATCAGCTCCCAGCAAGTGGATGGTTTGAGCGATTCAACGCAGACCATGAATCAGGTTAGTAGCGCCATGAGCGCCAGCACGCAATCCAGTACCTCTGCAATTGGTACAACAACCAGTGCCAATGTCGTTGGAAGTGCTACACAAGGCACTGTGACTGGCGTCAGTATGAGCTCTTCTGCAATAGGTCTCACTTATAGTGCCAATGTTGTCGGTAGCAGTACGGCCGTTAACATGACGGGGGCGAGTGTGAGTGATACTACGGTGGGCAGTAGTGTGGCGACCAACATCACTGGGGCCAGTGTTAACACTTCTATTGTAGGGGCAAGCACCAATACCAATATCATTGGCAGTAGTACCGACATAGGTGTGACGGGAGCTTCAACACGAGTAAGTGTGGTGGGAGAAAGCTCTCAGGTCAATGTAACAGGGGTGAGTAATGATGTCAGTGTGGTGACATCCTCCAATAGTGTGTCAGTCAAGGACACCATTGCGGTTGTGGAGGTGGTGGCCAGTGGTGTGCGTTTTCAGACCAGCCCTGATTTAGTGAAAACGGAAATTATTGGCACTGAAATTTCGTTATTGTCAGCCATTAAGCTGATTATGTGAGTGATGAGGCTATGCAGGTAATCAAACCCCATTCATTAAGCCTGTTACATAAGCCATTACGTATGCAACAGCGTGATCGTTGGGTATTGGCTGTTTTGGGTTTTTTTCCATTAAGCCAACCATGTGCTTGTTTTTTATCTGAGCAAAAAGGTTGGCCTGACTGGGTTAAGCATTTACCTAAACAGTGTCCACCTGATGAGTTATTGATCAAGCCTGTGGGGGAGTGGCTATTAGCGGGACAAGGTTATGCCCCTCATGAACCTGTTTCCTCGTTAATGGTGGGTGTCCAAGTGGGGTCTTTGGTGAAAAACCTGCGTTTAGTCGGTGATCGGCAATGGCATTACAACTTAGCGGGGCAAGTGGTTTTTACAGAACCTTTACCTTTTCAGCAGCAGCCTATTGATTATGCCCATAGTTTTGGTGGCAAAGGGTATAAGGAAAATCCTCTGGGGGTCGGCTTTATTCCTGCCTCACAATCACGGTGGCAGGGACCCGCTCAAGGAAAGCTGCCCAATATTGAAGATCCAGATACAGCCATTACGAAGCCCTGGCAGCATTATGAGCCTGTGTCCTTTTTACCACTTGACTTGAGCTGGCCACAACGACAGCGTTGGGCGGGAACCTATGATCAGCAGTGGATAGCCCAAAATTTTCCTGGTTTGGCTGATAACGCTGATCCACGTTTAGGTAATCGTGCAGCAATAGATCAACAGTTAAAGCAAGGTTTCTGGCAAGGAGGAGAACCATTCAGCCTAACCCACTTGCATCCAACACTTCCTGTCATTGAAGGGACTCTTCCGACATTTCGGGTGCGCAGTTGGGTGCGACAACAAAGCGAGGATACTTCAACATCCGATATTCATGAGTTATCCCTGAACCTGGATACTATCTGGTTTATTCCTGAGGCAGACTTAGGCGTTGCTATTTACCGGGGGACGTGCCAGCTCAATCATCCGGATGCGGAGGATATTCAGCAGGTGTTGTTAGCTTATGAGCATGGTGAAGAGCCTGTTCGTCCTTATCATCATTATCAACCCCTGTTAGAAACTGAAGGGCAGAGCCTCGAAGAGCAAGTATGTCGCCGGATGAATGAATCCTTACTATTGCCTTCTTTCATTAAGCCTTTACAGTCGAAGCCCGTCTCAACCTCTGCGAGTGATCAGCAACCATCAACGGAAACCAAAGCAGAAACGCAGAAGGCGGCCATGCAAGGTTATGTTGAGCAGCTCGTCAATGATCAGCTGAAAACAAAGGAGGTACCAAAAGTTGCTGCACCCTCAGTAGGTAATAATGCTGTGAAAGCACTCCCTTCAGCTATGGATACTAAGCCGTTAAAAATATCACCGCCCAGCTGGTCAGCGGTTCAACAAGGTAAACAAGATCTTTATCAGTGGCTCAAGCAAACGCGTGCTGTTGCAGAAGGCTATAAGGCTCAGGCAAAACATCAACAACAGCAGGCACGTGCTGCTTTAACCCCTCTGAAAGATATTGCTATTGAGCAGATAGGGGAAAAAAATTCATTGTCGCAAGGCTCAAAGCAGGACCCCTGGCAACAGCTTGAAGCAAGTTCACCAGCATCAGCTGATGCTGAAATTAACCATGAATCAGATGAGTCTGTAAAAAAAGCGGATGCATCTTCAGCGCCTGATCGTCTTCAGTTAGCAAAGTGGAAGCAGCAAACGGATCGAGGCCGTTATCAGGCCAGGCTGCATTCGCCTACCGTTATTGTGGTGGATGATCAGCTGGACTCGAAAACCAAGCGGCATTTTATTGTTACTCATCTACAGCAAAACTTTTCGTTAAAAGGCATGGATTGCTCTGGGGCGGACTTACGAGGCATCGATTTACAGGGAGTGGATGCCCAGGAAGCCATGTTTGAAAACTGCAACTTGCAGGGCGTTAACTGTTCTGCTGGAGACTTTCGAGGTGCTGTTTTTACTGGGACCAATCTAGCAGCCGCAAATTTTAGTCGGTGCCAGTTGCAACACGCCAACCTGTCACAAGTGACAGCGCATGATACTTGCTTTGAGGGCGCGGTTCTTGACCATGGACTTGCCGAACAGGCTGATTTTACGCGCGCAAATTGTCAGGGGGTGCAAGCTAAACATTGGCGAGCGCGTGCATTAGTGTGTCCAAATAGCCAATGGCAGTCAGCCGTTTTAGCCGATGTACTACTACTGGGCGCGCAAGGAACAGCATCTCAGTGGCAACAGAGTCAATGGCATCAGGTGATTGCTTATCAGGCAGACTTTAATTTTGTTAATTGGCAGCAAACACGGTTCTCTCGTTGTGTGTTGATGGGGGCCAAGATTGAGCAGGCAAACTGTCAGCAAGCGCATTGGCAACAAGTTTTTTGCGGTAGTGCCTCTTGCCACAACTGGCAGGGATCAGGCTTGCAGGCCTATCAGTGTAGTTGGCGAGAGAGTCAATTGCAGGGTAGTCAATTGCAGCAGGCACAGTTTGCCTATTGTGACTTCAGCCTAAGTGATTTATCAAACTGCCAAGCCAGTGATAGCCACTGGTACCGCTGTTTGTTTGGTCATACTCAGTTGCAGAAGAGTGAATTTACCCGCGCTAATTTTTTACAAAGTCGTTGTCGAAGTAGTCAGTGGTATCAATGTGAGCTGACTAATGCCAGTTTGATTCAAACAGACTTTACCCATGTTCGTCTGGAGGACTGTTTGCTAACAGATGTGTATCGCTAGGGTTCCGGTGCTACGCTCAACTATGGATCAGAGAAGTTATATCACTTTAAACAACGACCCATAAGGGTATCAAAAGGATGACAAGTCATGGACGATGATGCATCCATTCCAAGCATAGAACAGTGTATTCAGCTTGGCTTGCCTATCAAGCAACGCTGTTTTGATGGACAAACATTGTTCCATCGAAACTGGGAGCAATTGACCTTTATTCAGTGCTCATTTCGTGGCTGTCAGTGGGTTTCCTGCAAACTGGATAAATCGGCCTTTATTGAGTGTGATTTTACTGAGTCACGATGGCAGTCAGTGTCACTGTTGCATACCAACTTTGTTCGCTGTCAATTGCCTGCGGCTTTGTTCTGTCCTGGTCACTATCAAGGTGTCAGCTTTTCTGAGTGTGATTTACAGTTGAGTTGCTGGGCAGAATGTCACTGGCAGCGTTGTGTCTGGCTGAAATGTAAACTGCAGGGCAGTCAATGGCTGCAAGCAACATTAATGCAGTCTTGCATGGTGGAATGTGAATTAAAAGCCGCCGATTTTAGAAACACGAAGCTTCAACAATCAGCCTTGCTGGATGTGCCCTGGCGATCTATGACCCTTCAAGGAATGCAGGCTAACCAGTCGGTGTTAAAGCAAGGAGACTGGCAAGGGTGTGATTTGAAAGGGATCAGGCTCCAACAATGTAATCTTCAACAAGGTAATTTTTGCCAAGTGAATGCTGCCGGGGCTGATCTGACGGAAGCTAATCTAAGTTTTAGCAAGTGGCAGCAAGCGATTTGTAAAGGTATTACAGCATCCCGCTCACTGTGGCTCAACGCTCAGTTACATGAAGTCGACTTTGCTGAAGCCAGTATGGAAAGTGCCATTTTTCAAAAAGCGGACTTGGTTGGCTGTAGGTTTTTTCAAGGACAACTGCAAAAAACGTGTTGGCGATTTGCCAGTGTAAACACAGTCGATTTTAGTGGTGCAGACTGCAGTTATGCCGACTTTTCTCATGCGTTGCTAGTCAACAATCAATGGCTGGGTACGGAGCTAAACCATAGCCAGATACATAACACTGAGGGGGATTTATCAGCTTGGCATCGTGCAGTCTATGTTCAAGGAACCGATGACAAGCTGCTTAACGCTGAGCAACCTATTCTTCACTGGGAACAGAACTGATTAAACAAAGTGATTCCGTTCTAGCATAAGGAGTATGCAATGACCGTATTAAATACGCAGGTGCAGATGATGACCGAAGATCCTGTATGGCGGTTGCAGTGTCATCAGGTGAGCCAAGAGGAACGGGATAGTACCTGGCGGTTGGCAGATGGTCGCCGAGTTAAGCAAGCTGTGAGTTGCTTAGTGACTCCTAAGGTGGGCGATCACGTGCTTGTCGCAGAGTCCAATGGCACTGATCAATCAGGCGCAGAGTGCTTCATTGTGCATATTTTACAGCGTGAAAGCTGTGAAACTGTGCAATTAACGGTTCCTGGTGCAACACAAGTACAGTGGCAGCAGGGGCAAATTGCGTTACTGGCTAAAACCAAGCTTACCTTATTTGCTGCCCAGCAAGTGGATTTGGGGAGCTTAGAGCAGTTATTAATTCAAGGTAAACACCAGGTTTATACTGCCTGGGAAACAGCAGTCAGTCATGTCCAGGATTTTGTCCAGCAAGTGGATAGTTACACGTTGACGGCTAAACACTTACTAAAAATGCATGGGGAATATCAGTTATTAACGGCCGAAAAAGAAATTAAAGTGGATGCTGATCGAATAACAATGGGGTAATAGTCTGATCATATCAAGCTTTATTAGGCCTGATAAATTGAGTTACGTATAAAAGTAAGCTGGTAAGAATAATATGCCTGCAGAGAAGGGTATAAGTAAGGAAAAAAGGATGCGTTGAGTGTTTGCCAATAATAATTTAAGCGTTATGAATTTTGCATTTCCTGATGTGTGCTATGAGCCATCTCCAGGCCCTGTACCATTCCCGTTGTTAAATATGGCATTTTCATCAACCCATGTGCCTAGTCAATACCAGTTGTATTTTGGGACGGGCCTTGCCGAAAATCTATTAACAACAGGCACAGTAAGTACAGGGGATGAAAGCGGAGTTGAGCTAGGGATGGTGTCAGGCATGATTATTGGCCCAGACCAGTACTTAATGGGGAGTACTAAAACGTATGTGGGCGTCGTTCCAGCGACACGTTTAACCAGTTTAACAGGGCAAAATGGTTATATTTCCAATGCCATTGGTGCATCACTGACACCTGGTCAAGTAAAAGTGTTGTTGTTGAGTTAGGCTCGATAACAAAACAGAGGTGAAAGACCCAAGTTTGCACAGGGATGAATGATGAAGAATAACACGTGCGGTTGGCTAATCTCCTTTTGCTGGGTGCTCATTATTGTCGTAATGAGTGGGTGCAGTGGTGTGACTGAAAAGATAACAAGCTGGTGGTCATCACCTAATGCTCTTAAGGAAATCGCGGTGGTGGCTGAACCAAAAGCGAATCAAAATTCTGCGACTGCCTTGGATATTGTTTTTGTGTATGAAAATGAGTTGGTTAAGCAGCTTCCTGATACGGGTCCAAAGTGGTTTCAAACGCGAGGTCAATGGCAACAGTTGTATCCACAACAGTTTGAGTGGATATCATTGCAGGTTCCGCCTGGTCAGCAGGTTAAGCAGGTTACTTTGCCGAAGCGCGTGAATGAAGCGCAGTACATTGTTGGGTTTGCAAACTATCTTACTGAACAAGGACAATACCCGGTCAATCTCACCCCATTAACACAGGTTCAAATTCGTTTACAAGCGGATCGTATTGAGGTGGTCGAAATTAAATAATGGACCATTAAAGAGTGCAGGACGCAAAAATGAGATCAATGGAGTGATACATGAGTAATCGTTTGCCAGAAAAGATTCAATGGGCAGAAGGCATGCTTCTGACCCCACAACATTTTCAGCAGCAGGATCACTATTGGCAGGCGATGCTACAGTTCAGCCGAGTCCTGCAGCAGCCTTATCACTGGGGTATCGTGGACTGTCAGCTTGATAAGGCCGCTTTACTTGAAGGGCAGTTAGTGATTGAACAGCTCTCGGCGGTGATGCCTTCGGGGTTATTTGTCCAGTTTCCTCCGCCTGAGCAGCAAACGCCTTTGGCTGTTGATCTCACTGAACTGAAGATGGGATCAAAATGTACTGTGCAACTGGCGGTCCCTCAACCATTGCAGGGTGGAGGACAAAGCCAGCCGATACAACGTTATATAGCGGGTTCACAGCAGTTAGTGGTGGATGAAAATACAGGTGTAGGTGAGGTGGCGATTTATCGGATACGCCCCAAGTTGACGCTGCAAACAGGAGAGACATTACCTCCACAATGGGAAACACTTAAGCTCTTCGAGATTGAGTCGAGTCACAATGGACAGTTACAGCTAACCGATTACCATCCGCCGATGCTGTATTTAGAAAGTAGCGTGGTCATGGCTGATCAGGCGCTTATAAGTCGCGTTCAGCATCTGGTCCAACGGCTCCGAACAAAGGCTACTGAGCTGGCAGGAAGTACACCAGGTCATGGTGCTACTGCAAGCCCACAACAACGGCCAACCATTTATCAGCTTGTCTCCGTGCTCCCTGCACTTGAAGTGTTGGTCCGTTCAGGAAAAGTGCACCCATTTACGTTGTATTTGCAGTTAGCAGAAGTGATTGGGGCCCTGTCTCCACTGGAAGTAAGCCTGTTGCCCATGCGTTTGCCCAAGTATGACCACAATAATATTGCTGCTGTTTTCCAGCCAGTGTTGCAGGCAATTGATAGGCTGATCAGTAAAGTCAATGTGGCCTATG
Organism: Zooshikella harenae; assembly: GCF_018837975.1. Classification (GTDB taxonomy): domain Bacteria; phylum Pseudomonadota; class Gammaproteobacteria; order Pseudomonadales; family Zooshikellaceae; genus Zooshikella; species Zooshikella harenae. Next base: position 50,710 of record NZ_JAGSOY010000016.1, read on the forward strand.
ATGCTTTACCCTTTGAAAAACAAGCGGCTGGACGTTTTATTCGTGTACTGGGGGAAAGTCATTTACAGGAACCATTGCTGCTGGAATTAACGCCACATCCAGGGCAGTCAAGCCGACAAATGATGGAATGGTTAAAAACAGCGCGTATTGCCAGTGAGCAGGTTATGCCTATTTTGCGGCAGCGTAGGCTCACAGGGGCATTGGTGCGTCGCCTTTCAACCGCACAGTGCTCACAGTGGGGGTTAACAGATAATGGGTGTTGGTTTCTGCTGAGAAACCAACAGATAACACTTCAGGATAAAGCGGAGCTTGTTATTGCTCAACAGCAACCACTGTGTATTGAAGGTTCGGTTAGTCAGACGGGACCAGCGGCAATAACGCTCTATCGGCCGCGGCGTAAAGTCACAAAAACGGTGAAAAAGGAACTGGCTGATGTCGATGCATGTTAATGAAGGTGATCATCAGTTGGTTGGGTTGTTTACCTCGTTTTATCAGCAATTGGCACAATTAAAATCATTACAGCGTGAAGGGGAGTTAAGTACCTGGCTATTGGAAGAAAACCAGACCCTGGCCATTAATGATGTTGAGCTATCGGCGCTGGTGCAAAGCCGTCTATTAGCCCAATTGCAACAGCAAGCCGAAATGATACAAGCAATGGGGTCTCAAGCAGAAGTGCGTGCCTATCGTATGGCGCAGTACGTGATGGCAGTGCTGGCTGACGAAATACTGCTACTGGAATGTGAGTGGCAGGGAAAAGGCTGTTGGACTGAATTTTTACTCGAAACACAGTTATTCAATAGCGCAACAGGTGGAGAAGGGTTTTATCACTACTTGGATAAACTGCTATCAATCCGCCTTAAAAAACCTGTGCATCACTCTTTAGCAGCAATATTTCTTATGGCTTTACAACTGGGCTTCCGAGGTCAGTATCGTGGCACGCTAGGCGCTCCTGTCATTGAGCAATATCGACAAAAACTAGGGCGGTTTTTGGGTACAGGCGTAAGTCTGAGTACTGAGCGATTGTTTCGCCAGGCGTATCAAGGGCAGCTGGGTAATGTTCAGTTAGCAAAACTTCGACCCATGCTCCGTTGGTGGATTATGGTAGGCACTGGGGCAGCAACGTACCTGATTATTTCTTCTGTTATTTGGCTGGTTTCAATTCAACGGATTCAACATGTTATTGCCAGCTAGCTTAGCGTTCTGATGTTTTTAATACTGGATCGTTAAGGTAAGAATAGGGATGGACTGTGAACTCATGGATTGTGTTTTTTATTATTTTGCTGGTTGGCTTGATTATTTTTGCGGTAATGGCTTGGTTTATTGGCAGCCGGGCTGATAAGCCCATTCGTTACCAAGCATTACCCGTATCACCGCCTAAAGCGTATTGGCACCAGTTTTTGCAGTTAGTCTGGGCGTGGCTAAAGCGCTGTAAAGCTTACCTGGAGAGGCAATGGTGGCGATGGCGTCAGCGACGGCAAGGTGCTTATTGGTTACCTTGGGTCTTACTGCTAGGGGATAACGACTCAGGTCGTCACAGCCTGTTGGCATCGCTACAGCGACAACAGCAATTACTCAGTCATGAAGACTGCTGGGGATTTTCTCACCAGACACAGTGGGACTGGCTGGCAACGGATCTTGGGGTACTGGTTACCCTACCTCAATCAGAAGAACCGATTAAAGAGGACTGGGAGCATCACTTAAAACATTTAGTGGTGTTGAGGTCTGAGCGACCGCTTGATGGGGTGGTTGTGGTTATTTCTGTACCACAACTATTAATGGATGAACCACTAACCCAAACACAGCAAATTAAACTTTATCAATATCTACTGCACAGCTTACCAGATAATCTTGGCTTTCAGCTACCAGTCTATGTGTTGTTGAGCCAAGCAGATGTCTTACCTGGTTTTAGTTTATTTTGGCAGGAACTGGATGAAGCTCAACAGGGGGAAATGGTGGGCTGGTCCAATCCTTATCCGGCTGGTGAACCCTTTAATGGAGAGTGGGGCGAAGAGAGCTTGGCGGCAATCCGTCAGGGGTTAGAGCACTATTTATTGCAACGAGCGACCAGTGGTGAGTTAGAAAGTGCTGACGAAGTCTTTTTATTTGCAGAGCAATTTAATCGTTTACAAACGCCTTTAATAAATTGGTTGGTGGCGCTATTTGGGCAGCCTGAGGCACCGCAAGGATTACTTTTTAGGGGATTGTACTGCTGCGGTAGTGTGGATGCTGCAGGTCAAAACCGTAAGGAAGTGCGGAGTGATGTTTGGTTTCTTAGCCATTTATTTGGTCAGAAGTGTTTTTCTGAAAAGCATTTAGCACAACCCAGTCACCAAGGTATTTGGCAACGAGACAAGCAAAATCGTCATTGGCGATGGGGATTTGCTATTGGAGCACTGTTACTGGCTGCAGGCCTAACGGTGACAAGCATAAAGCTCCAGCAGCAAGTTGATACTGTAGTGTACTCGTTAAAGCTCCTGCAGCAGCCTAGTCAGAATGTACAAAGTGAGCAGGGTTGTACCAGTAAGGCAACAGTGTTTGATTTACTGGATCATATTGCCCGGCTGGATACGCATATGTCATTTGTCGCGATACCGTTATCTTGGGTTGATAATCGTGTTGGTCGGCAGACGACCCGATACGTTGCTGAGCAGGCTTTTGCTGCAGTTATTTTTCCCAGTATGGCGTGTCATCTGCGACATAATATTGAGGTGTTAGCGAGTCAAACGTTGCCTAATTTAGGTGCCAATAAGTCACCTCAACACTTGGCAAAGGTACAGCAGGCGTTAATTAATTACACACAGAAGTGGCTAGAACTGGAAAAAAACCTGGCACTATTTCGAGAAGTTAGTGAATTTACGGATAAGTACCATGCAGACAAAATATTTCCTTTGTTTGAACAACTAATAGAGTATGTTTATGGGGAAAAACTACCCATAAGCACTAAACGTGTCAGTGGGTTACATCGTGCCGCGTTAGCTAACGTGATTTATCAGGAGTGGCCTTCAGTTAATGAAGCTACCCGTATTTTAGTCAGTCAACGCATCCGTGAAGGTTTTGCTGATTGGCAGCAAAACTTTCAGGAAGCCTTAAGCCAGGGAGAAAACTGGCTACGTAACCTGCGTCAGATGGGTGCTCAGGATCAGCAACAGCTTCTTCGCTTAGCCAGCTGGCTAACATGGATTGATCAACAGTGGCTTGCCAGCGGCTTAGAGGAAAATAATTGTGAGCAACTTAGAAATCAGTGGTTGCCTCATGCCAAAGCACTAGAAGCTGATTATGCTTATCCTCTGTCATCCTCAACGTTTACTGCACGTCTACAACCGGATCACTGTGATCTGCCCATTGATAGTCAGCTGTTAGCCATGCAAGTTTCCCCTTATGGTCACTTATTTATTAATGGACCTAAGGGGGGAATCTACTTAGCCGATGCATTAAAAGAAGAAGTGGCAGGGTTTTATGCCGTCAGTGAGCTTGATTATTTTAATATTGAACCTAAAAAACAGATGCAGTGCCCTGCAACCTTACGAGGATGGAATGCTCAGCCGCTGCAAACATTACTCACGGCTTTACGGGAATACCAGCAATTTATGGTTAACCGTAAACTGGAGTTACAACAAACAAACTTACCGTTGTATGCCGCTATGGCGAAGGATCATTTACAAGGGGTCAGTGAACATCTTTTGAGTAAGGCTCAGCTTACCAGCCGGCTGGCTGATACGATGAGTAATTCAACAAACAATATAGTCTTGGCACAAGAGAATTTGATTATTAACACTGAGCAACAGTTTAAGGAGGTGTTGTCAGCTTTGTTATTAATTATGGGACAGTTGCAACAGGTGCAATTAATAGCGCAGCAGCAAGCTCTATCACAGTGTATCCAGCAGTTTGCACTCGCACAGTTACAGGATATTAAATTATTGGCGATGTCTAGCAAGTTGTATGAGCCAAAGGTTAACCCACAACAACCTAAGAATACAGAACAACTGTTATATAACCTGGGTGATCAAAGCAAAGTTCAGGAGTTTTTACAGCGGCAGTGGCAGCGTAGCCAAATTATTATTGGTTATACTACACCTTACTTATTGGTGCTGAACAATACGTATGAGCGTAGTGGATCGGGTGGGTCAGAAACCGTAAAACAGTTTTGGCGTAATACCATCAATGAGATGCAAGCCTATCAAGAACAGCATAATGACAAGGGAGAAGTAGGTAAACTAAATGGTTTTATTACAAATCAGCTGAGTGCATTAACACTTGATAACTGTAGTCAGCGATTAGCCACTGACATTTCAGTAAAAACAGCAAGTGACTTATATTCACGCCAATATCAGCAATTAGAACAGCATGCTAATTTGTGGTGTGATAACCAACAACTTGCATTTGCTTACGAAGAATATCGCGAATTAGCACAGGCATTTAATAGCCTTTTATCTGGTCGTTACCCTTTTGCACAACAAACTGCAACAGATGTTTCACTGGATGCAATTCAGCAGTTTTTATCACTCTATGAGCAGTATCAAGAAACTTTATCCATTTTACAAAACCTACCTATACAGAACTCTACATTTACTGTATCTGGAGAGCTGAGTGACTCAGGATTGAGTGAAAAATTTAACCAAAATGCTAGCTGGAAAAAAGTCGCTGATTTTTTGACTCAGCTTGATTATGTCATGCCTTTTTTTAAAACGTATTTAGCTGAACAAACACAACAACAAAGTGGTATTAAATTAAAGCTCACGTTTCGTGCTAAACCAAAAAATTCACCAGGCAGTGAACAATTAATTAGTTGGGCGCTATTAAGTGGTAAGGAACGTTCGACTTACCCAAATGGTAATGATCAGCTTTACTGGGTGATGGGGGATCCTATTCAGCTTGATTTAACCTGGGCTACGCAGTCTTCATTATTACCCTTGGTCGATCCTAAACAAAGCTCAACGATGGATATTGTTGATGAGCGAACGGCACGATTTGCCGTATCAGGCCAATGGTCACTTTTTAAATGGTTACAGGCATTTGGCACTGATACAACAAGTACGGCAGACGAAGTCTTATTGTCATTTCGAGTACCAGTTAAACATCGTGATCAATCGACTCCACAAGGAGAAAGCAGGCTCTTTTTAGCGATGCAGGCACGTCAGGCGAAAGATGGCCAAGAGCAAACACTTGCATTACCGGTTAAGTTTCCAACGCAAGCCCCTGTTATCTGGTAGTGATGGGGGGAGTGATGAGTATGCCCTTAGCTTGAGGGTATAAAAATCATAATAACAATAAGTGAGGCACATCATGCCTTATTAGGATGATTTTTCAATGAATACACTAGAAGCCTATTACGATTATTTAAGTCAATATGAGTTACCCGTTGAAGCCATACTGACGTCTATTTCGGAGGAGCAGCCTGGGGGTGAAAATTTAACAGGTAGCCGTATATATCATGCTATCCGTGAAGCAAGACGGGCTGATGATGCCTCTCTGCCTCAAGGAGCATGGCAGTACGAATTAAAGCAAGCTGATTGGCAAGAAGTCATTGAGTTAACGTGTGATGGGCTGGTGAATAAGAGTAAAGACCTTCAGCTCATAGTATGGATGTTAGAGGCTTTGGTTCAACGGTGGGGAATGGAAGTTTTTCCTGCAGGCATCACGTTGCTTCGGCTTTTTTGTGAGCAGTTTTGGTCTGTCATGCAACCGCAGGTTGTGGATGAAGACATAGAGCATCGTTGCAATATTTTATGTTGGTTGGAACAGCAGTGGACATTATGGTTACGTTTAATGCCTTTATCAGAAGGTAAAGATCGGCTCAATTGGACGCTTTGGGAGCAGGTTAGCCGTAATGAACAATATGAGTTACAGCGGAAAGGGAATGTAGAAACTAAAAACAGAGAGCATTGGTTACAAGTGATGGCAGTCACGTCTGTTGAGTTTTATGAGCAGCTATCTGAACAATTGCTCCTAGCTCAGCAATGTTTAATGGATTTACAATATAGTTTACATGCGTTGATGCCCTCAATAGAAACGCCTTTTACTGCATTACAAGCACAACTCAAAGCCTTACACACATTCACGCAAGCTGAATTACAGCGGCGTGGTCAGCTTAATACCGTACCAGCGCTCAGCTACGCTCAACAGCCATTTACACTTGCGGGGTTACCAATTAATGATCGAAATGAAGCTTATGCCTATATCACTCAAATTGCAGACTTTTTACAGATGACCGATATTCATAGTCCTGTGCCCTATTTATTAAAAAAAGCCGTTGAGTGGGGCACATTAGATACCGTGTCTTTATATCAAGAGCTTTTTATTACACGACAAGGGCAGATTAATATTTTTGAGATGCTTGGCATTAAACCAGATCACATTGCAAATTCACGTAGTTAAGCACATTTCACTTTTACTTTAACCTTTAGATTGAGTACTGCTACCTGATGTTGCATGTTGAACGCGTTGGCTACTGGCAGCATCGTTAACAGATGTTGTGTGAGTTTGTTGACGAACGGGCAAAACGGCATGGCCTTGTCCTAGGTGGGCGCGATGCTGTAATCCTGGAATAAGTTGTTGACGGTTAGCGATGGTACTGGTTATTCCTGGTTGAAGTTGCTGCTGAAGCATAGAGTCGAGTTGATAACTGAGTATATGTTGATGCCGGGTAGAGAATGGAATATGTACTTCTTCTGGTGACTGGTAGCGTGGAGAAAAACCATTAATGCCCCACTGGCTGAGAATTTGTTCGCGGCGATGGCTTTCTTTGCCAAATGCTTGCCCCAGCGCTAACCAGTGTTGGTTGTTGACGCGAAAGATACTTACCATATGTCGTTGATTACGCAACCCAAGATGGAAAGGCAGTTTCATTTTTTGCTCCTAGCTGGTAGGGGGCGTCTTTAAAATGGTTAACTCTGGTGACAGACCAAGATCAATGACCAGTGATAGTTCTGCATTTTTGGCATTGTCTTGAGTATCAAAAGAGCCTGTTGTAACCAGCAGCCAGGGTAGTCCATATTTGTCCACGACACGTGCAATACTGGACTGATAGCCATAGTGCTTTAATCGTTGAGCCATGGCATCAGCCTGTGGTTTTTCAGGGAATAAGCCAATTTGTAAGGTGTAGGAAGATACATCAGCGTTAAGGTTGGTTATTAAGAGGCTTTCGTAGGAGATAAGTGATGAAGCCTGAGCATCAGCGACTGAATTAGAAATCAACTGAGGGATAGCTAGCCAGGCAGGGAGCAATGAAAGTTGAGCTAAAATCGGTTGACGAACTTTATTTGGGCTAACAATACCTAATAAAAACATGACTGCCCCAAAAAAGATAATAAGCATGATAAAGCCTGATTTTTTGAGCATAACGTCCTTCCTGTAGCTTTAGCTAAGTTTGTACTCGTGGTTAAAAGCATAGAATTTTATTTTTATGACTTCTGCTTACTAGTTTAGGTGGAAGATACGCTAATGAAAAATACACAAATATGACAGTATAAAATATGGCTGAAACGTTACAGCTAATTATATTTTTGATGACGCTGATACTGTTATAAGTTTTTACTCAATCTATTAGGTGAAATGGCAAATCCACGTTTTGCTATATCCCAATCATTACTAAATGAACAGTTATGGTATTTTGATGTAGGCCATTGGCAAAAAAGCCTCCAGGGCAGGATTCATTGTGTTCGAAGGTGAGTATCCAGCCTTTGGGTAAAGTCTAAAGCTCAAAATAAATTTAGAGTGGTTGATAGGTATTATAAATAAAAAATTTAGGACGTTTGTGCATATTTAAGTCGCTGATTATTGATTTATTAAAATCCAAAAAAAAGCAGTAACCTGGCTTATGTGAGTAATATTGCGAATTTAGAAGATTATTTATATCACAGTTTTAGCATAATATGGTCAAACCTCTTGATTCTACTGTGAAATTCTAAAACACTAGTAGAGGTTGATCGGTGGAGACAACATTTTTATTGTTGCGCTGATATTGTACTTATTGTGATGTTGGTTGTGGGATATATCTCATAGCAATTATTATATAAGTTATTGCTAAATGTTTATCTTTAGTAAAGACTGTATATGGGTATATCAAGTCAGTTGCATACAGTTGAGTATGGTGAGTGCTGGTACCCTAATGGGGAAAGCAATCCTAAATTTTCATCATAAACGTTTTGTTTAAATAATATATACGTTTTAAGTAGTTAAGTTTTAATGCCATGTCTATCTTTAATATTAATTTCCCTGCTGCCTTAGTCGAACGGTGATTGTATTTATAATAATACGGCTTAGGTTTAGGCTTAGGTAGAAAAGTCAAAGTAACCCACATCAAAACAATTCCTTTGATATAGGTATCTGTCATAGCGCTATATTTTTGTTGTAAATAAACTCTTCATTCTTAAAAAAGACTAGGTGCTATTACCGTTTCTGTCGTATAGCGTGAGCACTTAGGCAGTTTATTATGGCTGAGGAAATCAATGTGCACGACAGGTGTACAGGTGTGTTTGGTTTGTTGATATGTATTAAATGGTATTATTTTGTATATGTGTTGCTGAAAGCAAATAAGTTAAAGAAAAAATTATATATGGTAAATGAAATATTTGAAAAATGTATAAAAAAATAGCCTTGATTGAATGGTTGGTCAGCGGTTTGATGACTAAGGTCAATTATTGTGGTTGGTATTTTATGAGCTATTGATACTTACTATAGGTTGAAGTTTATGAGTTGATAATGTTAGATTGGCAAGTGCGATATAGGGTATTCTCTACGAAGGGGATAGCTTAATAGGGAAAATTAGATGGAAATGTAGCTTAACATGGATAGTTTAAGTGACAGTTAAAGTGAATAGAGAAGATATACGGTAAATATATAGTCTAGTTGTAGTATTTAAGGATACTGCAGGGTTAATTTATAAATGATAATAAACTAGTTGGTTTTAAGTTTTAAGTTTTAAGTTTTAAGTTTTAAGTTTTAAGTTTTAAGTTTTAAGTTTTAAGTTTTAAGTTTTAAGTTTTAAGTTTTAAGTTTTAAGTTTTAAGTTTTAAGTTTTGATTTTCTCCTTCTTGTTGGGAGATTTTAATAAAGTGTGGTTTCCAATGCTGACTATGTGTCTATTTTAGATGTTTTATATTTGTATTTTTCTAAAAAAATAGTGCATAGCGTCTATTTATTGGCAAATATCGTTTTATAACAAAATACTCTCTGACTTAAATTGCTTCATTTATACAGAGAGCATCAAGCCGAAAGAGGTTCACTGTAATGAAAAAGCTTTCATTGTGCATTGCTTTAGCCTGCAATTGCTTAAACTCTTATGCTGTCGATATTCCTCCCTCTAGCATACCCCAAAATAATGATGGTGTTGGACGGCATAACCACCATCACCAGCAACATGAGAAAGTTACCCCCGATATTCGTCCACCTATTACTGATGATAATAAAGTAATGGTTGAGGCGATGACGACGACAAAATGTGATACACAAAGCTTTGTAAATTTAACAGGTCGAGCTTTGGTCAATAAAATATTTTCAGTTGAGCCTACCTGTATTTATAACTTATTTGGTATGCCCGCGAGCAGTGCACAACATGTCTTTAAAGATCAGCAAATGCAATCAGTCGCCGATAGCTTTGTCAGTTTGGCTGAGGACTATAATGGTAATAATAATGATAAAATTTTACAAATAGTACTGTTCTTAAGGGCTGGATATTATCAGCAATGGGGTAATAAAGATCAAATTGGTGACTATAGCCCTGCGCTTAAGGAAAAAGTAAAAACAGCTATTTCTAATTTTTCTAAAAGTAATCACTTTAATGATGTCAGTCGTGAGCATGGAGAAGTCCTAAGAGAGGTTATTACCTTAATTGATAGTTCTGAGCTAAATGGTCAATTTATTTCAACCTTGGAACGTTTATTGTCAAGCTTTGGAGATAAGCATAAAGAATATTGGCATATGGCTGCCGCATTGAATAGTGTATTTACCGTGTTATTCAGAGGCCATAATTTCGAAGATTTTAAAACTAATATTCAGTCCAATCCTGCAATTATCAAAAGCCTGCATCAATTTATTACTAATAATGATGACATGCTTGGCGGGGATTATGCCTATTTGCTACCCAACGCAGCTCGTGAGCTAGGACGATTTTTGCAGTACAGTGGTAAGTTAAAAGACCAGGCAAAACCTTTAGTGCTCAACCTATTACAAGGGTATCAGTTAGGTGGTAAAGGGGGCGCTATTTGGATGGGTGCTGCTGAAATGGCAGATTATTATGATAACAGTAATTGCAGTGAATATGGTGTCTGTAATTTAAGAAGTCGTGTTGAAGAGCAGGTATTTAAACATCGTTATGAATGTGCAAAACAAAATATTGTGGTTCGTGCTCAGCAAGCAACGACTAAGCAGATGGAAAAAAGCTGTAATGAGTTGAATGGACAGTCTACTTATTTCCATCAACAGTTTAAGACCAACTATCAGCCTGTTAAAGATGATTATAATGACAGCCTAGAAGTGGTTGCTTTCCATACTCGTGAAGATTATCAGACCTATGCAGGTTTTTTATTTGATATGAGCACTGATAATGGTGGAATGTATTTAGAAGGTGATCCAAGTCAGAAAGGAAACCAGGCTCGTTTTATTGCTTATGAAAAAGTAGGTACTAATAATTTTGAAGTATGGAATCTGCGTCATGAGTTTAACCATTATTTAGATGGTCGTTTTAATATGTACGGTGATTTCAATGATGCGATATCAGCATTGACCGTATGGTGGATTGAAGGCATGGCTGAGTACATGGATAAACGGAATATTAACCCTCATGCTATCGACTTAGGAAAGTCAAAGGCTTATCGTCTTAGTCAAATACTGGCAAATGATTATAACAGTGGTGTAGATCGTATTTATTATTGGGGATATCTAGCCAGTCGTTTTATGTTTGAAAAACACGCTGCTGATGTTTCACAAGTTCTAACGAATTTTAGAAATGGAGATTACTCTGCATATAGTGAGTTCATGAGTGGTATAAATACTCGCTATGATGAAGAGTTTTTCAGCTGGATTGATGCTTTAGATAAAGGTGATGGAGACGACAACGGGGACGGCGACGATAATGGTGATGGAGATGACAATGGGGACGGTGATGATAACGGCGATGGAGACGACAACGGGGACGGCGACGATAATGGCGATGGAGATGACAACGGAGACGGCGATGATAATGGTGATGGAGATGACAACGGTACTTGTGTAGGTAAACAATCTACTGATCGTGATGAAGAGTTGATTAGTGTTCAACCAAAAGCTAACTTATCTGGTGGAGTCTTATACTATTTTGTCCAAGTGCCAGATTGTGCCAATAAGTTAACCCTTTCAGTATCAGGTGGAACTGGCGATGCTGATTTATTTGTCAATAATGAAGGATGGCCGACGCAAGATGCCTATGATTACAACTCAGCAGGTAAAGGTAATGCAGAGCAGATAGTTATCAACTCCCCAGAGAAAAATGATTACTACCATATTTTATTGTCAGCAAAATCCGCTTTCAGTGGTGCTAAACTAAGTGTTAGCTTTAATGATGCTGTGACAACGCCGAAACCCGATCAAAACGATTGTAAACAGCAACGTCAGAGTGACCGTGATGATGAACTGACAAATTGCTCTCCTAAACAATTAAGCAGTGCCTATAGTAAGTACTATTATGTGCACGTACCCGCTGATACTGCCAAGTTGACGGTGAGTACACAGGGTGGTTCCGGTAATGTAGATTTATATATGATTAAAGATGGTTGGCCTACCACTGAAAGCTTTGATCAGTCTTCTACACAACCGGGAAATACTGAACAAATCGTGATATCTAACCCAGCTTCAGGTTATTATCACTTTTTATTGGAACCTAAAGCACCCTATGAAGATGTTAAATTAGAAGCTAAGTTCTAATTGTCGTATTTATCTTTAATCCATCAAAAAGCTAGCCTATTTTTGTAGGCTAGCTTTTTTGTATGTCTCTCCTCCTCACAGTGCTTTCAGCACCTGATTCACAATATGCAAGTGCTTAATCTAATCGCTTCGAATATAAAAAAAGTTTGCTAGGGCCTGTTAACACTATTTGATCTATGTATTATTAACGTAAACTGATCATTAGGAGTAATACGATGAAGCCTGCACCCGTTAAAGAAATGATTTCATTTGAAGATTTTGAAAAGCTTGATATTCGAGTTGGGACGATTACGGCTGTTGAGCCTGTCGCTGATTCTAAAAAACTCATGAAATTGACCGTGGATTTTGGTGATCATGTTCGTTCGATATTAGCAGGAATTAAGCAGGAGCGAGAAAATCCTTATGAGATTCAAGGTAAACAAGCACTCTTTGTGGTTAATTTACCTGAACGAAAAATGGCCGGAGAAATTTCACAAGGGATGTTATTTGACGTTGGGTATAGTGATGGGATTAAGCCTTGCTTGGCAGTCCCTGAGATTTTAGTTCCTAATGGCTCGCGGGCAGGCTAAGGGTATCTTTGTTCTCAACAGGTTATAAGTAGTAGAGACCAGGGAGGACCTTAATTAATGAGTGTGAATGTACCATCATGGTTTAATGGTCTGAGTGATATTTGATGTATATTAGAGAAATTGTAGATAATGACTGGCGACACATTGAAGCGATTCAAGCTCAATCTTACTATGAAATAAAGCCTGAAGCGCTCAGTGTGCTACAGAGTAAATGTCGTGTATCACCTCAAACATGTAAGGTATGTATCCGTAGGGAAGCTGTTATGGGCTATTTATTAGCACATCCTTGGCTTCATCTGGTGCCTCCAAAACTTCATGAAGAAATTAAATGTATTGAGGAAGCATGCTCACGAATATATCTACATGACTTGGCGGTAGCTCAACAGGCAAGACATGAAGGAGTTGCTCGTCGTTTAATGGAGGATTTCTTGGCAACAGCATCAGAGTACAACTACCAGGAGATTATATTAGTTTCTGTCCAACAGAGTGAGGTATTTTGGTCAAAATATGGATTTAAGAAAGTTGATCATGTTGATATATGCCATAGTTATGGTCCTAATCGGCAGTTAATGATAAAAACGATGTCATAAAAAAAGTTAGGACTTGCTAATACTCTTTGAAAATAGCAACCATGGAAATGGCATTAACAGATCCATATAAAATACTGAAAATATAATGGCGAGTAATTTAACCGTAGTTGGGAAACGTATATGCCAGATAGATTAAAAAATAAGTGCCATACTTTTTTTTATGGTCATCATGCCGTATCTGCGGCAGAAGATTATTTAGCGATGAGTGAGTGGTGTAAGCAGCACAATATTCAACATGATATCTATGGAGAGGGCGATTTAATAGAAAAATTTGAAAGTAAAGTTGCTGACTTACTTGGCTTTGAAAAAGGACTATTTATTATAACCGGGACGTTAAATCAAACAACTCTCTTACAGCTTGCGTGTAACCAACGCAAGCTTGATACTGTTGCAATGCATCATTCCTCGCATATTTTAAAGCATGAACAGTAAGGTTACCAATTTCAAAAACGGTTTAAATGCTTGATATGCTAAATGAAATGTTATGTCAATCTTTAAGCCTGCTCTCAGAGGAAATAAGCTTGGTTATTTCCAAATAAAACATAATTGACTGTTATTGATAAAAAAAATACCTGTCTTTCTCGCTAGATCTAATAAAAGACAGGTAGTTACGCTTAGTGACGTTTTTTATGTACTGTTTTAATACTTTGTAATGGACTTATTGGGTTAGAGTCATCTGATACACAGCAAAGCCAATATCATCTTTCCCAACCGGTTTCATGGGATATTGACTATGTTGTTTGATAAAAGTAGCTGCTTTAGGATCTGCTGAGGTTTCAACCAAGATATTTAATGGAGCTTTGCTGTTAATAGGCTTAAAAGACCAGTTGTTGTCAGCTGTAGGTGTTACTTTACCCTTTAGCTTGGTTTGTTGCTGAATATAGTTAGCAAGCACTTGGCGATTTTCGTCTGGCGCAGCAAAAGCAATAAATTTTTCTCCAGTACCTGGAAACGAACCACTATAAGCTCGGTAGTTGTTGGTTGCCAGGAGGAATGGCTGATCATCACTAATCGCTTTTCCTTGATAAGTCAGGTTATAAATACGTTGGGCTTTTGCGTTTTTAAGCTGACAGCTTGCGTCATATTTAGCGGGTTGTGTTACATCAATTTGATATTTTACACCATCAATGACGTCAAAATTATAGGTTCTGAAATTATCCCAGTTAATCAGATGCTGCTCATTCTTTTGATTTGGATTTATTTGATTAAATTGTCCAGCCGCACATTCAAGCCAGGCTTTAATATGCTTTCCTGTCACTTTGAGCGCAACAAGGGTATTAGGGTATAGGTACAGGTCTGCGGCATTGCGATAGGTTAAGGTGCCTTTGGCGACTTCTGTAAAGTTGCTGGGATCATTTTTACGACCACCTACTTTAAAGGGAGCTGCAGCAGATAGTACGGGAATTTCAGCCAAGTCTGGATCACCTTGAATAAAGCGCTCGACGTATGCTTTCTGGGCATCATTCACGATTTGTATAGAAGGATCGTCTTGGAAAAGGGCAAGGTAACTATAGATATCATCACTAGACTGCCCAATAGGCTGATTCACAAACTTCAACGTAGCTTGATGATCTTCTGCAAGTAACTGGGTTAATGTTTGGTCAGGCTTAACTTGTTTAGTTTTGTCTTCATTAAATATACCCCTGACTGAGCCTTGCTTGTGGGTAATATGCCATTTTTTATTCTTCTGCGTTAAGGTAAAGTCAACGATACCAATATGATCTGCCCAACGTCCTGGCATCACTGCGGGAATACCGTTGATGGTGCCTTGCTTAATATCTACTCCTGGGATGCTACTAAATTGTTTTGAAGGAAAGACCGCATGGGCATGGCCAAAGAGAATAGCATCAATGCCTGTTACTTGGCTTAAATAGTAAACAGAATTTTCAGCCATAGCTTTATAGGGTGCAGCACTCAACCCGGAATGGGGGATTGCAATAATGATATCTGCACCTGCCTGCTTCATTTTCGGGATTAATGCCTCAGCGGTTTTTTTGATATCAGCAGTAATGACTTTACCTGTCAGGTTGCGCTTATCCCATTGCATGATTTGTGGAGGAACAAAGCCAATGTAACCAATATTAAGGGTATGCTGTTGTCCCTCTTTATCTGTAACAGGTGTTGGTTTAATAACGTATTGCTGAAAATAAGGCTTACCAGGTTTACCTTTTCCATTGTCGTGAAAAACATTGGCACATACATAAGGAAATTTTGCATCATTAATGCTTTCCTTAAGGAAAGGAAGGCCATAGTTAAATTCATGATTACCAATATTGCCTACATCATACTGCAGTTGGTTCATCGCTTTATAAGCGGGATGAAGCTGTCCTTTTTGTAAACCACGGGAGGCAATATAGTCGCCTAAAGGGCTGCCTTGTAATAGATCTCCATTATCCACTAGTACGCTGTTGTTTGCTTCCTGACGAGCTTGTTTGATCAATGTTGCGGCTCGCGTTAAGCCAATCTTAGGGCTGGGTTTGCCTTTGTAATAATCAAAGTCCATTAAGTTGGCATGAATATCGGTTGTTTCAATAATGCGGAGCTTAATCGTTGCTTCTGGGGTACTACTGAAACTGCTGGAGCTAATAGTAAGTGCAACAATGGACATAACAGCTTTTATATGAATACTCATTTATTGCTCACTTAAGTAAGGTTGTATCCAAAGGGGGTGATATGCCATGAGGGCATTATGTTGGAACCCCCATTAGCTGAGCCTGAGGTTTTCACACCACTTTGAATTGTTTTGTAATGTGTACTCTGGAAGCGTTATCAAACCATAGGCCTTGAAAAAAAAGCAAGGCATATTCGACTTTATATTCGCTGTTTTTAATCAATTCATTTTAATGAAGAATTAATATGGTGCTGTGTTATACATTCTTGATGCTAGACAAGGTCGGTTTGCCGTTGTCATCTATACTTTTACGTCTGAGTCATTCGCACAATTACCCTTCATTGGGGGTATACCTTGAGAGATGGCCATATTCTTATAAACACATATTGTCTGAGATGAATGGTGGTCCTTGAAGGGCGAGCTGATGTAAGCATGAAAGATGATTATTCGGGTAAGAGGTTAATTGATGAAGACAGTAACATTGACCACGAAGGATTCTATGATTACCAGTGATCAAGGTATTTTTCAGGGATGGACTCAATTTATTGATCATTTGGCAATCAACAGTCCTGCAGGTGCTACTTTAGTCGACCGATTGTCAGGTTCACATGGGTTTACCATGCCACTGATTCATCGACACAGCTGGCTTGTTGTTACTCCACGAGGTGAACGATTTGTTGTTAAACGCCCAAATGAGGATAATTAATCCGATTTTTGCTTAAGCTTTATTTGTGGTTAGTTATTGTTATTAAAACAGTACAGTTGTCTATACAATGTAAGAAATTATAGGGTTATTTTGTCCAACATAGCTTACACTATCTTTCGTTGGAGGATAGGTTAGACAACTGTCGTGGTGAGAAGCAGCCGTTAATAATTATTTGTAGTTGCAGTTCGTTTTATTGCCTTCCTGATAAAATCCGCTTTTTTTGCTTGTGTTTAGTTTTTCTTACCAAAATATACTTCGAATGATGGTTAGGTCATTCTATTTTTATAGTATTAATCAGGCCGTTAACCAATAAGTTTTCTTGTCAGACTTTTCAGTCGTTTAATGTGATGATTTTTGGTGCGCCGGTTCTATTGGGGCACTATTAATAGGCAAATTATTTGATAATCTGAAGAGTCATTTTTTTATTTGAAAAAATATTGCATTTAGGAATCTCATTGTAATATATTGGAGCTGTAAACATGGAAAAGTTTACTTTAGCTAAACTATAACTGCCTCAAGGGCGTAAGAAATTCCATAAATTAATAATTAAATCTGCAAAATATTAGGCAGGGAGAGTCGTAAAAATATAAAGGTAGCAGGAAGCTATCAAACAAATAGATTGACTATTATCTGAGTGATTAGGGGCTATCAATGACGAAAACATTATGTGCTTTTGTGTCTATTTCTATAGGCTGTTTATCGGGGGGCGTATTAGCTGAAGAAGTATTGGGGATAGCACCAAAAACCAATCGCATAATTATTAAATATAAGCAATCCACCTCAAAAAAACACACAGGTCCAATGTCTGCTCCTGCTGTTAATGTACAGCCTCGTATGCTAGCAGCTACGTCTGGAGAAAAGCTTAAGCAGCTCAAAAAAATAGATAAGAATAAAGTAATTTATACACTTGATGAGCAGATGGATGTGGCAAAAGTTGAAGCGATTGCTGCCTCGTTAGGCAACGATAGCCGTATAGAATATGCTGAGCCTGATTATATGATGACAATTCAGCAAACGCATCCAAATGATCCTCGTTATGCTGAGCAATGGAGTTATCACAGTAATGATAAAGTCACTGGTGGTATGAATTTACCTAATGCCTGGTCTATTACTCAAGGTAGTGAAGATGTGATAGTGGCTGTTGTTGATACGGGCATTCGCTATCATGAGGACTTAATGGATAACATTGTCCCAGGATATGATTTTATTTCGGATGAATTTGTTGCTAATGATGGTGATGGTCGAGATGATAATCCTCTTGATTCAGGTGACTTTACTCGACAAGGAGAGTGTGGTTATTCAAGTGGTCAGCCTGTACCGTCAAGAGATGAGACCAGTTCATGGCATGGCACACATGTAGCAGGCACCATTGCTGCCGTAAGTAATAATGGTATTGGGGTCGCTGGCGTTGCTTGGAAGAGTAAGATTTTACCCGTGAGAGTACTAGGTCGCTGTGGTGGCTATACCAGTGATATTGTGGAAGGTATGCGTTGGGCGGCTGGCTTGCATGTTGATGGTGTACCTGCCAATAAATACCCTGCACAAGTCGTGAATTTAAGCTTGGGGGGAGAGTCACCCTGTAGTCGTGTTTATCAGGAAGCCATTGACGATATCAGCGCAAAAGGTACAACGGTCGTGGTTGCTGCAGGCAATGAAGGGGTACGCATCAACAGTCGTAATGCATCACCTGCTAACTGTTCTGGCGTTATTACGGTTGCTGCCAATAATATGAGTGGTGAACGTTCTTACTACTCAAATTATGGTGATTATGTTGATATTGCCGCACCGGGTGGTGAAACCAGAGTGAAGAAATATGATTACATGTCTGGTGATTACACTTGGCAAAAACGTCCTGAGGGTGGCATTTTATCCACATTAAATGCGGGTCAGTCTTATCCAGGTGGTGATAATTATGATTACTACCAAGGAACCAGTATGGCGACCCCTCATGTGGCTGGACTTGTTGCATTAATGTATGCGGTTAATCCAACCATTAAACCCAGTACCGTTCGCTCAATTTTGAAAAGCACGGCTAGACAAACTGATTGTGATGAGTGTGGTGCTGGGGTAGTGAATGCTTATCAAGCCGTTAAAAAAGCCAAGCTTTATTACTGGTAAACTAAACGTTTTAGGCCTGAGCAAATAAAAAAAGGTCAAGCAATGCTTGACCTTTTTTTATTGAGTAATGAGTGTTGGCCACTCATTACTAAGGTTTTTTTGCGGGTTCGTAATTGTAGTTGGTTTCATTTTTGGTTAAGAACATGGGCTTATAGCCAAGTTTATCCCGATAAATAACCTGATAAGCAAGCACGTTTTGTACATATTTGCGGGTTTCATTAAAAGGAATCACTTCTACCCATACATCATGAGGTAACTTGCGATGGCGTTTCAGCCACTGATTAACCCGATGAGGTCCTGCGTTATAAGCGGCAGTAGCTAGAATACGATTACCATTAAATTGCTTATAAAGCTCTGCGAGATAAGCACTACCTAATTTAATGTTTGTTTCTGGTTTTAAAAGCTGCTTGGTAGTTTGATAGGGAATGCTGTTTTTACGTGCTACATAACGGGCAGTTGCAGGCATAAGCTGCATAAGGCCCATTGCGCCTGCATGAGAACGGGCTTTATACATAAAAGCACTTTCTTGTCGGGTAATGGCAAACACCCAGCTGCTATCCAGATCTTGTGCGCGGCTATTTTTCAGGATGGGCTTTTTATAAGCAACAGGAAAGCGAAGATTCAAGTCATCCCAATACTCGGCACGTGCTGTACTAATAATGGAAGGAAAATACCAGTGCCAGCTCATTGCAATTTCAGCCGCTGCAAGTAATTCTTCACGATTCATTTGGCTGGCCATGTGATACCACTCACGTCGTGCAGGCCATAGTTGTTCCATTTGGAAAAATTCTTGAGCACGTTGAATGGCAGGTAATTGTTTAACGTGGCTCATTGTTGCCGTCGAAACAGGATAGGGCTTATGTTGTAAGGCATAACTTCGACTCATACGATCTGCTGCTAGGAAACCATAAAAATCCCGTTCACTATCCGCGAGTTTTCGGTAAATGGCATGCGCCTTATCTCGCATGGCTTGAGATGGCGCATTGGCTTCAATCGCTCGAGCATACCAGTACTGCCAACGACTGGTTTGTCGTTCTTCTTTAGGAAAGGCCTGAACCCACTTGGCAATGCTGGCCCAGTCTAATTGACGTAATGCTTGCCGTAACCGCCAGGTTATTAAATCGGTTTCTTGGTGTTCGGTCAGTACGCGATCAACCCATTGCTGGTGTTTTTTTGAGTATTTTCGCATGATGTGGTAAGCCAGTTTGGTTTCCACATAAGCTTTCTGTTTAGTCGTAAACCTGTGCTGTTTTTGGTAAGCGTTCCAGAGCGAGAGTGTTGTGCTCGGTTTAGTTTTGGCTAAACGTACAAGACCTGTACTAATAATGTCACCCATTTGCGTACTTTTAGCCGCGTAACTTGCAGTTTTCTTTAACCGCTTGGGTTGGTGATAGGTATTGAAATAGAGGTTACCCAATTTACGTTGTGATTTGGGTAAGTAGCGAATAAGGTAGCGGCCCAGTGTACCTTGGTTTTCGGTATAGGCTAAGACCATGCGCTGCCAGACTAAATCCGGAGTGAGCTTATGTGCGGCTCGCCAGTGATCAAGTAAGGGGTCGCAACTTTTAGGGAGTGACTTGCCTGTTAACCATAGCTGTTGAGTACCGGCATAGGCAGCTTGGTTATTACCTGTTTGCAATTGTGCATAATGAAAACGGCATTGTAGATCTTTTGACTTATTATCCTCTGGAAAGTGCTTGAGCAATGTTTGCCACTGTTTTTTGCTGGCTAAAGAGCGCAGCCATTTGTGCTCTATTTTTGATGTGAGTGGAAAGTCCGGATAGTTATTCACAAACTTGGCAATAGTACGATCACTTTTTGAAGAAAGGCCGCGGTTTAATTGATAGTACTCAAGGTAAGGATAAAGTGGGTAGTGATTTAACTTCTTTTTTAAGGTGCTAAATTGCTTGTTATTATTAGCACGGTAGGCTTTTATTGCCTGTTTATAATAATTTCGTTCTTTGCTATATGATGTCTTTGTGCTGGCAGAGGCTGTGTTGGTGGCAATTGCCAGCGTCATGCAGGCGGAGAGGGGCAGCAATAACCCGACGCGCAACACCTGAGTGAAGGGAATGGGCTTGAGCAAAAAGTTAATAGGCATCATGGATTTGCTGTCTTGGTTAGATTCTGTTTAAAAGGACTATGTCAAAAATAGTATCTATGTACAGATAATAATAGTCGTCTTGGAGTTCCGTTGATAACATTTGTCTCAGTCAATTATGTGGTATGTTGATAAATCACTCTGTGACTTTGCACATTTGTTTATTAGGGCGCTAAGGTCCAGCATAACCACTTCTATACTACAGATTGAATGTGCATACATGTCATAATGAAGTCATTGATATTGCTTTGGTCAATTAATTGAGTATGCACTTTAACGTTTAATGCAGCGTATTTGAGCTATTGCTGGTTGACTATCATTATTTTGTTGAATTGTTGCAGGACATGGACCTAATGTGCAGTAGGTTGATAAGTAAGATGTTTTTACTGTGATTTGTATCTCATTTATTGGCTGATTTTATATTTTGTGTTCTGCTAAGTTGTTGTGAAGAAAGAGGTTGTAATCCCTTATGCCAATTATGCGCTTCGATGATGTTTCCCTCGCGTTTGGTGCAATGCCGTTATTAGATCAGGTCAGTTTTCAAGTTGATAGTGGTGAGCGCATTTGTTTTATTGGACGAAATGGGGTGGGTAAATCCAGTCTGTTGAAAGTTGTTGAGGGGCTACTGGATATTGATGGCGGCTCTATATGGTGTCAGCCTGAATTACGTATTAGTGCACTGCCCCAAGAGTTACCCAAAGCGGATGATAAAACGGTTTATCAAGTGGTGGCTGAAGGCTTGGCTGAAGTGGGTGAACTATTAACTCATTATCATCAGCTTACTCATCAGGCAAATGATGAAGTCAGCCTGCAAACATTAGCCCATGTCCAGTCTGCGTTAGAGCAAAAAGATGGTTGGCGCTTAAATCAGCGAATTGAAACCATGATCAAGCGACTGAACTTGCCTGCGGATAAAACCATGGCGGAACTGTCAGGTGGTTGGCGAAGACGCGTCATTTTAGCTCAGGCACTGGTTAGCGATCCTGAACTGTTATTACTGGATGAGCCTACCAACCATTTGGATATTGCAGCCATTGAGTGGCTAGAACAGCAGTTGGCTGAGTTTAAAGGGGCGGTGCTATTCATCACTCACGACCGCTCTTTTTTACAGAAGGTGGCGACTCGAATTATTGAACTCGATAGAGGGTTAATTACCAGCTGGAGTGGTGATTACGCTAGCTTTTTGGCACATAAAGCACACCAGCTTGAAGTGGAAGCTAGCCATAATGCAGAGTTTGATAAAAAGCTCGCACAGGAAGAAGCTTGGATTAGACAGGGGATTAAAGCACGGCGCACTCGAAATGAAGGGCGTGTGCGTGCGCTACAGGCACTTCGTAAAGAGCGTGCGCAGCGTCGTGAGGTTCAGGGTAAAGCTAAGCTGCAATTAGATAAGGCAGAGCAATCAGGCAAGTTGGTTGTAGAAGCGGAGCATGTATGTCATGGCTATGACGGAGCTACCCTGATTGATAATTTTTCATGTCGATTGTTGCGTGGCGACCGGATTGGCTTAATCGGTCCTAATGGCGTCGGTAAAAGTACATTATTACGTTTACTGTTGGGGCAGGAAAAGCCTCTGTCAGGTACCATCAAACATGGTACCAAGCTGGAGGTGGCGTATTTTGATCAGTTACGACTGCAGCTTGATGAAGAAAAAACAGTGTTAGATAACGTGGCAGATGGTCGTGATAGCATCGACATAGGTGGCAAGTCACGGCATATCATGAGTTATTTACAGGATTTTCTGTTTACCCCTGAGCGTATTCGAACTCCAGTTAAAGCATTATCTGGGGGGGAGCGTAATCGATTATTGTTAGCCCGCATGTTTAGTAAACCAGCCAATATGTTGGTTATGGACGAGCCAACCAATGACTTGGATGTTGAAACGCTTGAGCTTTTGGAGGAAGCGCTACTGGATTTTAATGGTACGTTACTCTTAGTCAGCCACGATAGAACCTTTTTAGACAATGTGGTGACATCCACCTTTGTATTTGAAGGAAATGGTCAAGTCAATGAATACGTTGGTGGTTATCAAGATTGGATTCGACAAGGAGGTGCATTTAAAGACTTAGTGGCAGCTACACAGCTAGAAGAAACCCAACAGAGTGCTAATCAAAAATTAGAGGAAAATCTCAAGCAAGACAAAGCTGAAAGTGAGCCAAAGCGTTCACGAAAAAAGCTTAGCTATAAATTACAGCGTGAATTAGAGCAACTGCCTGAGGAAATTGAAGACTTGGAGCAACAGCAAAATGTTCTTGAGCAACAAGTCAATGCGCCGGACTTTTACCTGCAGGAGCAAGCACTGGTGCAATCCATATTACACCAGCTGACGCAGTTACAGCAGCAAATTGAAGATAAGCTTGAGCGTTGGACTGAGTTAGAAGCGATGCAATCGGATTAATCACACACTAAAATGAGCGATATCCCTGACAATGGGGATCGCTCATGGCCCTTTAAAATAAACGATTTATTTGCCTACCCGAACAGCCAGTACATCACATTGAGCGCCATGAAGTATGCCAGTAGAGGTTGAGCCAAGTATCAGTGCCAGACCATGTCGTCCATGGCTGCCAACAACGATAAGGTCAATATTTCGCTCTTCTGCAATACGGTGTATTTCTTTCTCAGGACGGCCATAAACAACATGTTGGTGACCCTCATTATTGAGGCGTTTAGCTAATTCGCTGATCCGTTGTCGTGCCTGCTGCGCTATTTCTTCTTGTAAAGTGGTTAAGTCCAGTGGAATATCACTGCCATAAGCAACACTTAATGGTTCAACCACATGGACCAAGGTAATATCAGCATTATGGTCTTTGGCAATCTCCTGAGCTCGTTGTAATACAGTATCGGCTTCTTCTGTTAAATCTACTGCCACAAGAATATGTTTATAACGACTCATCAAAGTGACTCCTTGATATTTTATGTGATTTATTAACAGGGTTTTTTATGTGTCCTTGCGCCCTGGAAAACACATTACCCATAACGTGTTGTCTATAACATTATGTCTATCGTATCGGGATTGTAGGAAAAATTTATGACGTATCTCATTATCTTGCTGGGTGTATTAGCGATTGTTGGATCGCTGATGTGGATTTTGCCTTCTCCTGCTGATCGAAAACGGATGGTGCTTCGTCAATTAGCCATAGCAAAAGGTATCGAAGTACGCCAAACGCTTTATAAAGATAGAAAGGGAAAGTCAATCACTTGCATTGGTTATATTTGTCGTATAGTGCGTCCAAAGGGCAACATTGAAATAATTATTCAGCATGATACCGATAGGCCACAGCAGTGGACTGGTTGGCCCGATGAAAGTGGGGATAATCGCTTACAGCCTCATTGGTCAACGTTACAAAAAATGGTTGAGTCACTGCCAGATGATGTGGTGCAAGTATCCATTACCTCGGCTTATATCTCTGTTTTATGGTTAGAAAAAGGAATGGAGGAGGAACTCAACAACATTATAACGTTTTTACACCAAATCAAAGATTGGTTAGAGCCTTCTCGTTAAGCTAGTGAAAATACTTCTTTATTATGCTAAGGCTAATATTTGTACAACACTTGTCACCAAAATGTCATGATGGTTAGATTGTTTTACCAATAAGATGTTTGGTCTGCTTAAAGCTTTTTCTCACTGATAATAATATTGCAACTGCAAGGAAGCTAGGGTTAAGTATTAGTCATTTAATGCTATAAAACATAAGGTATTTTAACGGTATGTTAACAATACCTTTCCCTGCTAAGTAACGAAGATGTTCCAGTAAATAATCGTCATGACTTATTGGTCAGTACACTTTTGACTTAAGTGTTATTGACAAATTGTCTGTTTTTAACGAAGGTTGCTATCTATAATTAAACAAACGTATGAATTATTATAGCTTACTCAATTTGTAGAAATATAAGCCGGTGGCACCGGCAGACTGTGTACCTTATGACAAACATGCTTTCTCATTGCACCTGCCTTTGGCTAGCGATTACGTTAGTTAATGTCACTAGGTCATACAGTTTTTGATCGGAACACAAGCTAACTCAGCGTGGAGATCACTAGATGATTTATGAAGGTCAGGCCATAACGGTTAAGCTCCTGGAAGAGGGTATTGCCGAGCTGCAATTTAACTTGCAAGGCGAATCGGTTAATAAATTTAATAAACAAACGCTACTGGAACTACAGGAATCTGTTACGGAGCTTAAGGCAAATAGTGCAGTAAAAGGTCTGGTGGTTACGAGCAGCAAGGATGTGTTTATTGTCGGAGCAGATATTGGTGAGTTTTTAGATAACTTCTCCCTGCCCGAAGATGAACTCATGGCATTAAACCTGGAAGCAAATGCTATCTTCAATGCGTTTGAGGACCTGCCATTTCCTACAGTAATTGCCATTAATGGCATCGCGCTGGGTGGTGGTATGGAAATGTGTCTGGCGGGTGACTATCGTGTCATGGCATCCTCTGCTCGCATTGGCTTACCTGAAGTTAAACTCGGTATTTATCCAGGGTTTGGTGGAACAGTCCGTTTACCACGGTTGGTCGGTGCAGATAATGCCATTGAGTGGATTTGTGCGGGAAAAGAGCATGATGCTGAATCAGCCCGCAAGATCGGTGTGGCTGATGTGGTCGTACCTCTGGATAAATTACATGATACCGCTATCAATTTGGCGAAGCGCTGTGTGAGTGGTGAGTTGGATTATAAGGCAAAACGTCAGCCAAAATACGAAAAATTAAAGCTGAATAATATTGAGTCCATGATGGCTTTTGAAACCTCAAAAGCCTATGTTGCCTCCCAAGCTGGACCTAATTATCCAGCGCCAGTTGAAGCCATTAAAACCATGCAAAAAGCATCAACCAAAGGTCGGGATGATGCACTAAAAATCGAGGCTAAAGGCTTCGTAAAAATGGCTAAAACCAATGTAGCCAAAAACTTAATTAATCTGTTTTTACATGATCAGGCTTTAAAGAAACAAGCCAAGGACTATCAGGAAAAGGCGGCTAAGGTCTCCAAGGCTGGGGTTTTGGGGGCAGGGATTATGGGTGGTGGTATTGCTTACCAGTCTGCCTATAAAGGCACGCCGATAGTCATGAAAGATATTAACCAGCAGGGCCTGGATTTGGGCTTGCAAGAAGCAGCCAAGCTGCTAGTGAAACGTGTCGATAAAGGTCGGATGTCAGCCGCAGGCATGGCTGAGGTGTTAAACCGTATTGTCCCTGTGTTGTCCTACGGTGAGTTAAATAATGTTGACCTGGTGGTTGAAGCGGTTGTCGAAAATCTACAAATAAAACATAAAGCATTGCCTGAGGTTGAAGCCCAGCTTGCTGAAGAAGCGGTATTAACCTCTAATACGTCAACAATTTCTATTACTGAATTAGCTAAACCGCTCAAGCGTCCTGAGCGTTTCTGCGGTATGCACTTTTTTAACCCAGTACATATGATGCCGCTGGTTGAGGTGATTCGTGGCGAAAAAACCAGCGAAGACACGGTTGCCACCGTGGTTGCCTATGCTAAGTCATTAGGTAAGACACCTATTGTTGTCAATGATTGTCCTGGCTTTTTGGTTAACCGCATTCTGTTTCCTTATTTCGGTGGCTTTGCATTGTTACTGCGTGATGGGGCTGACATTGTACACATCGATAAGGTGATGGAGCGTTTTGGCTGGCCAATGGGACCTGCTTACCTATTGGATGTTGTCGGTATTGATACCGCCGCTCACGCTGAAAAAGTCATGGCTGATGGCTTCCCTGACCGAATGAAGCGAGACTACAAGAGTGCTTTAGATGTCCTGTTTGCTGAAAAGCGCTATGGTCAGAAAAATGGCTTAGGTTTCTATCGTTATGAGCCTGATAAAAAAGGCAAACCGAAGAAGAAAGCTGATGCAGGTGTTTCCGCATTGCTTAAAGCGGTGACTCAACCCTCACGTGAGTTCACTGAAGAAGAAATTATTGCACGAATGATGATTCCTCTTTGTCTTGAAACGGTTCGTTGCCTTGAAGACAACATTGTTGCAAGTGCACATGAGGCCGATATGGGCTTGATTTACGGTATTGGCTTCCCTCCCTTCCGCGGTGGTGCATTGCGTTATATTCAAGACATGGGAATTGCTGAGTTCTGTGCACTAGCAGACCAGTACGCTGAGTTAGGGCCACTTTACCAGCCCACAGCAAAACTACGGGAAATGGCGAAGAACGGCCAGGTTTTTTTTGATAACTAATCAGTGACTGGAAGAGGGTACAAGAACCATGAGCTTACAACCAAGAGATGCTGTCGTTGTTGATTTTGTGCGGACCCCTATGGGACGTGCCAAAGGTGGAATGTATCGCCATGTTCGGGCAGATAGCCTATCAGGCAAGCTGATTACAGCACTTTTAGCGCGCAATACCGATGTAAATCCTGCTGAAGTTGAGGATGTGATTTGGGGGTGTGTTAACCAGACGTTGGAGCAAGGTTGGAATATTGCCCGTATGGCCATGTTGATGACACCCATTCCTCACACTTCCTGCGGTCAAACAGTAAGCCGCTTATGTGGTTCTTCAATGTCAGCACTGCATACTGCGACACAAGCGATTATGACCAATAATGGTGATGTGTTTGTGGTGGGTGGTGTCGAGCATATGGGACATATCAACATGATGCACGGCGTTGATCCTAACCCAGAGCTAAGTCTTTATGCGGCTAAGGCTGCAGGGATGATGGGGATTACGGCTGAATTTCTCAGTAAAATGCACGGCATTGGTCGTAAACAGCAGGATGAATTTGGTGCTCGATCGCATCAGCGTGCACATAAGGCGACAATTGAAGGGCGTTTTGCCAATGAAATTGCGCCTATGGAAGGTTTGGATCAAAACGACAATTTAACTATATTTTCTGAGGATGAAACGATTCGTCCAGAAACCACCTATGAAACCCTTAGTCAACTTCGTGCAGCTTTTGATCCCAAGTCGGGTACGATTACAGCAGGCACGTCGTCACAAATAACTGATGGTGCATCTGCCATGTTGGTGATGTCTGCGCAAAGGGCTAAAGACTTAGGTTTAACGCCTATTGCTAAAGTACGGGCGATGGCAACAGCGGGTGTAGACCCTTCTATTATGGGGTATGGGCCAGTACCTGCTACCAAGAAAGCCTTGAAGCGCGCGGGTTTAACGATAAATGATATTGACTATTTTGAGCTTAATGAAGCGTTTGCGGCGCAGGCATTACCTGTATTAAAAGATTTGAAATTACTTGACAAAATGGATGAAAAAGTCAATCTCAATGGAGGAGCAATTGCGCTTGGCCATCCATTTGGTTGTTCTGGCACCCGAATCTCTGGTACATTGTTGAACATTATGCAACAACAAAACGGTACTTTGGGTATAGCCACCATGTGTATAGGACTTGGCCAAGGGATCACTACGGTCTTTGAACGGGTCTAATATCCGTTATACGTCAAAAGCCGGAGGTTAACTCCGGCTTTTTTGTTTCAAGAGGCTTTATTTTTTATTTTGGTGTCATTGTTTTTATGAGCCTGGGTGACTAATAGTATATTGAAGGCAAATTCAGTTTGATGACCGTTGTGGCTTGAAGTGCATTTTGTTGCTTGTAGTACATATTTGGAGGAATTATATTTCTGTGCATGCTTGATTCTGCTTCAGAATATCCTTATATATGTCGCAAAATTTAATAGATTTTCTATCTTTATGGATAAATTTACGTTTGTTCTGGAAATGACAGGTCAGCATGGGTAAATCATTAGTAATTGTTGAGTCGCCAGCAAAAGCAAAGACAATAAACAAATACCTGGGTAGCAATTATATTGTTAAGTCCAGTGTGGGTCACATCCGTGACTTACCTGTAAGTGGTAGTAAAAAGGCGGTAGACCCCAAAGCGCGAGCAAAAGCTGCGGCAGAAACACGTAAACTGACGCCGGAGCAGCGTGCTATCCATAAGGAGCGCAAGGCTAAAGAACAACTCATCAGTCGTATGGGCGTTGATCCCGAAAATGACTGGGCAGCTCAATATGAAGTGCTGCCAGGCAAAGAAAAAGTGGTTGATGAGTTAAAGAAGCTGGCTAAAGGGGTTGATCAAATTTACCTGGCAACGGACTTGGACCGTGAAGGAGAAGCCATTGCCTGGCATTTACAGGAAATAATTGGCGGGGATAGTGAGCGCTATCGTCGTGTAGTTTTTAACGAGATTACCAAGAAAGCCATTCAAGAAGCGTTTGAGCAACCCGTTGAGGTTGATAAAAATCGAGTCAACGCTCAGCAGGCACGGCGATTTCTGGACCGTGTCGTTGGGTATATGGTGTCTCCACTATTATGGGCAAAAATTGCTCGGGGATTATCAGCAGGACGTGTACAGTCAGTGGCAGTCCGCTTAATTGTTGAACGGGAACGAGAAATTCGTGCCTTTGTACCAGAGGAATACTGGGAAGTTTTTGCAGACTTAACCACAGATCATGGGCACTCACTGCGTTTGCAGGTGACCAAGCAAAGTGATAAGGCTTTTCGACCTGTCAATAAAGCGCAGACGGATGCAGCCTTAGCTCAACTGCAAAAAGCCAGTTATGTTGTTAAAAACGTTGAACAGAAGCCCACTAAAACCAAACCACCCGCACCTTTTATTACTTCAACATTGCAGCAGGCTGCCAGTACCCGTTTAGGCTTTAGTGTTAAAAAGACCATGACACTGGCTCAGCGATTGTATGAAGCTGGCCACATCACCTATATGCGTACCGACTCAACAAATCTGAGTCAGGATGCAGTGGACAGTTGTCGTGAGTATATTGCAGAGCATTTTAATAAAACCTATTTGCCAGAAGCGGCTAATCGTTACTCCAGTAAAGAAGGGGCACAAGAGGCGCATGAGGCCATTCGGCCTTCTTTTGTCAATGCCCAGCCAGGCGCTATTGACGGTTTAGAGAGAGATGCCGAACGCTTATATGAATTAATATGGCGGCAGTTTGTCGCGTGTCAAATGTCTCCTGCAGAATACCTCAGTACCAGTATTGTCGTGGGGGCTGATAACTTTGAACTAAGAACACGTGGTCGAGTGTTAAAATTTGCGGGCTTCACCAAAGTACTCACACCCGTCAGTAAGAAGGGTGAGGATATCATTCTTCCTGAATTAACGGTTAAGCAATTATTGGTTCTGCAAGAACTCGATCCAAGTCAGCATTATACCAAGCCGTCTGCTCGTTATACGGAAGCATCTTTGGTAAAAGAGCTTGAGAAAAGAGGCATTGGACGTCCCTCGACGTATGCTTCCATTATTTCCACTATTCAGGATCGTGGCTATGTGAAGCTGGAAGGGCGTCGCTTTTATGCTGAAAAAATGGGCGATATTGTCACTGATCGGCTAACTGAAAACTTTAATGATTTAATGGATTATAGCTTTACTGCCAATATGGAAGAAAATCTGGACCATATTGCAACGGGCGAGTTGAATTGGAAACAGTTGTTGAATAGTTTTTACTCAGATTTTTCACGAAAGCTTTCAATCGCCAATGATACTGAAAAGGGAATGCGGGCCAACGAGCCGACTATGACGGATATTGACTGTCCTTCATGTGGGCGAAAAATGCAAATTCGTACTGCGAGTACAGGCGTATTTTTAGGCTGTTCTGGCTATGCGTTACCTCCTAAAGAACGTTGTAAGTCAACGATCAACCTGGTGCCTGGTGAAGAAGTCGTTGCAGCGGATGATGAAGAAGGTGAGGTCAATGCACTGCGTGCTAAACATCGTTGTACCAAGTGTGGGACCGCGATGGACAGTTATCTGCTGGATGCACAACGTAAGTTGCATATTTGTGGTAATAATCCAGACTGCTCTGGCTATGAGATAGAAACAGGTCAGTTTAAGCTTAAAGGTTATGAGGGACCCATCCTAGAGTGTGATAAGTGTGGTGCCGAAATGCAGCTGAAGACGGGACGTTTTGGTAAATACTTTGACTGCACCAGTGAGAGTTGTAAAAACACACGTAAGTTGCTTAAAAATGGTGAGCCTGCACCACCCAAAATGGACC
Source organism: Zooshikella harenae (assembly GCF_018837975.1). Taxonomy (GTDB): domain Bacteria; phylum Pseudomonadota; class Gammaproteobacteria; order Pseudomonadales; family Zooshikellaceae; genus Zooshikella; species Zooshikella harenae. Next base: position 81,291 of record NZ_JAGSOY010000016.1, read on the forward strand.
CTGTTCCTATGCCTGAACTCGCTTGCGAAAAGGTGGAGGATACTTATGTGCTTCGTGATGGGGCATCAGGTTTATTTTTAGCGGCAAGCCAATTCCCTAAGAACCGTGAAACACGCGCACCGTTAGTGAACGAATTATTACCTCATCAACAGGCTCTGGATGCTAAGTACCACTTTTTACTATCAGCACCGCAAGCTGATCCAGAGGGTAACCCTTCAGTTATTCGTTACAGCCGCAAAACAAAAGAGCAGTATGTAATGACGGAGGTTGATGGTAAAGCCACAGGTTGGCGTGCCTTTTATCGTGATGGAAAGTGGGTAACAGAACAGGCTAAACGTAAAACGGCAGCTAAAACCAGTAAGAAAAGTGCAGGAGCATAAATAGCTGCTGCAGATGTTAGATAGATAATGAATTATACATTAATTGCTGTATAGGTTAGGTCCCGTTTGACAGACTCAACACCATTACAAGCTTGTCAGCGCTATGTTGATGTGCGTTACCAGCGAGCAGTACAACTGATGCAGTATTGGCAGCAAGAGTCCGAAATAAATACAGAACGAGGAGAAAGTAAACCTCCTCAGTATGCTTTGGCTGATGCTTTTGTACTGTTGATGTGGCAAGCTGTTGTGGGTTGGGTTTATGAATTAAATGCACATTACCATTGTCAATGTGAGGCTATTCAGTTACTTCATCCTGAGCACGTATCTGATGAAGCTTCTTTACCAATGGACTTTCAGCATTTGTTTGAGTTAGCCAGGCAATCTGATTCCTGGCTTGCTCAGTTATTGTCTGCAGTCAAACAGCTTTCTATCAGTACAAGTTCGATAACCTCTCCATCATTATTTTCTTGGACATCACCAGGTATAGCAGGTGAGGCAGGTAATACCCACAAAAAAAATAAGTTTAATAATCAAATACCCGTAACCCATATTGATACTCAAACAGAAACAGCTTCATTGCTACAAAGCAGTGACATTGATGTCACTGATTTAGTCACTCAGTTTGGGAAGGCATGGTTGACATCTTTTTTAGAAGAGATTAATCGAGCACGAATGCTGTTAGTAGAGTATTAAATAGCACTTGATATCTTTCCTGAAGTGACATGCAGATGGTTTTATAAGCAGCCTGGCTGTACTTTGAGGATTATTGTCTTTGACAAGAAGAACATAATAATTACTGATTTGTCATATTAGCTTCATTTTTTTATTTTTATGGTTTGATAAGACCCTAACCTATACTGAAGATGATGCCTGTTGGAATGCATATCTAACTGAAAATAGCAGTTATTGTTGGTAATTTATGCAATAGAGGTCATTTTTTGGGTGTTTTTTGATCTTTTTTTTGTTGCGTTTGTCAAGATGTGGGTTTGACCTTTACACTGAAGGGCTTGGATATTTTAAGCGTCTTTAGCAGGTAATAAACTAATTATACTGTTTGTATTGGTAGGCGTTCCCTGATAAGTTTGTGCTTTCGGGTTGTGCCTTGCTCTTGTAGTGGTAGAATGGCCAAAGTGTTTAACTGTTATTGAGAAGAAATCATGCCTTCTTATTTGGAAATTATTGAGTTACCGGATGGAGATATTGCATTGCAGCGAACGGACGCAGAAGAAGAGCAGCCACTGGTAACTATCAGCTTTTCTGAAGAGGCAAAAGCAATTTTGCAAGAGAATCACGTTGAGGTCGCCAAGGCAATGATGAGTGCTGGAATTCAGATGGTAGGCCTCATGTCAGAGTCAACGTTGGAAGCTGATGAAAAAGACCACGTTTTGCATTAACAGGCATCCTGCCATTAAGAGTTGATGCATATCTACCATTTTTAGGCCATTAGCAACTGCTGGTGGCGACTCCTTTCTCGCAAGACCTTTAATTTTCCTATCAAATTTCTTTGTTGCTGATGATATAGCAATTTAGCAACAGTTAATTCATTTTTATTGTTAGACAAGAATTGTTTGTAAAATATTAATAGCTTGACTATTACCCCGTTGTGCAGCGTTCTCCAGTAATTCCACTGTATGCTCATCAACATAATCCAGCCAACAGACGACAGTATGACTTTTCCCCATTTGCAAGGCTTGTAAGGTTAATTGTAATAATGAAACCTCACTCGTTGCGGTGAGAAACAGTGTTGTTTGCCGATTAAGTTTAGAGTCCTGTAACCAGCGTACGGTAAGGGATTTAAGTTCGGGAGGGCAAACAATTGTTAGCCAACGCTTACTGCTATCATTATTAAGATCCGCTAATATGGAGGGTATTATTGATGCCAGAAGTTGTTCAGGCCCTGAAAAAATAAACTCACTGACTCGACCTCGTTTACTGTTTTTATGATGTTGTCGTTGCATAATAGGTCGGGCTTCAACCTGAATAGACATGAATATCCTTCCATTTTTTCCAAAACCCGAGACGGATAATACCAACAAAGCATAATTTCAACTTTGCAGTAATTCACTCTTATTGTGTTTTTTACTTTATTAATAAACTAAAGTGATTAATATCTACTTTTTTCTCAATGAGCTTGATTGGGTAAGTACTTGCTAAAAATAATTAAATATTAGAGAAATACCTAAGACTTATCGTAGTCATTGCTTGAGTTTTGAGAGGTTAATACATAAATTTATTTTTTTGATACTTTAATCACATTTTTTTGGTGGGTATAAAAAATAAGTAACTAAGGGTATAAGTCAATGGTTTTTTGACTATTTTTTGTGTGCCAAAATACAATAAAGCTTTGCAATTTAAACGATGATATTAGTAAGAAAGAGTATTTTAAACTGAGCCAGATACTCTGTTATATAGATAACTATGCAGTTGAAAAAGACGTATTAATTAAGGGACGTTAAGTTACTGCTTATTAAAGGGCCAATGGATGAGGAATAACATTGGCAACAGGTAATTGTTGAAGCACTAAATGGCTCAGTTCTGATAAGTGTAAATAACAAGGTGCATTGAATTATAAAGTAATTCGGGTGTATTTCTTTTGCTTATCAGCAGGAAGGCAGGGAGGTTGTAATGAATAAAGTAACGCTTTTTACACTAACGTGGATGTGTGTCTGCACAGTTACGGCGGTTTATGCTGTACCACCACACTACCCAGACTTAACCAAAGGAGGTAATCGGTGGCTAGTCACCTTTTACAATGATACCAGTCCTAGTCATGACCAGTGGGCAACACAAGGTATTTGTTTTTATCCAACAGGTAATGTAGGTACACATCAGCAGTATGTATGGGTTTCAGATACCTATCCTGATTGGAATGGCAGAGCAACGCAAGAAGGCGATCAAGTGTTTATGCATGGTGATTTTCAGTGGTATTACAATATTCCCTATGCTGGACATGATGCACTGCAGTGGCAAATTGTGACTGGAAAGAGAACGATTGGCAGTGGCCATTGGCAAGAGTGGTTAACCGATGAGAAGTTTGGTCGAACTTTCGGGTGGGGAAATGCCCTGTGGCGTCGAGTGGGTAAATGTGAAATCGATAATGCAGATGAGGCATTGGAAAAATACCGAGATCTACCCAGAGACGGAAATAGTACGCCATCGAGGGCTTTAACTAAGGGTGAGGTTTAGTATTGGCATAGTAAAATAAATGCACAATAACAAACTCAACGTAATCATCGTCCATCAGAGTGTTGATGCAGGAGCCATGTTGTCACTTTCTGATGGATGTTATACCCTTCACGAATCATTTTTAGGGTTTGTTGTCGGCGTGCTTCACCCCAGTCGCTTATTAATATAAGCTCCTGAGGCTTCATCATTTGATGGCCGCCCCTAAAAACCCTTCGTTATGGGTATATTATGGCTGAGAAATGAGGGCTGAGCTTTATTATTCGTTTTTTTCTTTAGCTACAGGCTTTTCATTATAGGTATAAATAATTGTTGCCGTGAAGTTAGTTTCTTTATCTTTAGGTATGTTGGTGAGTCCTTGATAACGAATAAGTTTTTGTTCTTTTTTTTCATAGGTAATAATAATTGGGTCTACGAAAAATCCACCAATAAATGAGTCGAGGCTCATTGTGAAGCTTGCCGTTGTTGAGTCTTCCTGAGTCTTCTCAATTTGAAATGTGTAAGTGCTATTTTCATTGATTGATAAGAACTCAAAGCTAAAGGATTTATTTGCGAGTAGTTTTGACCAGTGTTTACGAATAAAAGTATCGAAACCAGCATCAATTACCAGATTTGGTTTAAGCGGCAGTTGATGCTCTTGCCGTTGGTTGTCTTCTTCATGAAGAATAATGACATTATTTGATTTAATGAATACGGATTCGCGTTGGTTAAATTTCAGTTTATTAAACACAATTGTTGGCGTAAGAGGTGTTGTTTCGTAATTAACTGTCTTGGTGGCAAAGACGTTACCATCAGGTGTGGTATAGGTGACTTTATCCTTAAGTGGCATAGTTACACTAAGCGTGTTTGTCTTAGGCGGTTTTACAAGGTGAATGATATGTTTTTCAATATAGACGGGGCGGCCTGATTCCAAATCGTAGGCTTTACCTGTTGCTTCTATAATCGTGGAGGCTGATAGGGGAAATGCTGTCAAAAGAATGAACACGGAGAGAAAAAAGTAAGCCATTCCTGTCATAACAAGCCTGTCCTATTGATTTTGCTGTATGGTGTTATATCACTGTGTACATCACAAGGGGGGTATTACCCCTGTAATTTTTTCATTATGGTGTTTCAAGGTATAAGTGTACACGATTGTTAAGTTTTAAAGTACGGGTGATATGTCCCCAGTGTTTATTGAGTAGTTTTGTTTGTAAGCCAGAGCGTTCGGCTTTTTTGAGCGCCTTCTCAATGACTTTCTGGTAAGAAGCAAATGGTGGAGAAAGGTAAAAAATAAAGTCACGGTGATAAATTAATGCAAGTCGGGGTTCAATCATTAGGTCAGGGTGTTCCTCTGCCTCATTCAGCACTTCGTTAACACCTCGTGGAAAGTAATCTATACCTCGATTGCCTAAGGCTAGTGGCTTATAGACTTGCCGCCAGTCACCTTCCAACGGAATAAAATTAAGTGAGTTAGCCTCCCATACTTCTGCGTCATACCATGTTTTACCTAGGGCGCCGACAATAGGGAGATCACGAAACTCATCCAGCGTATTGATGTTTTGGTAGATATTGGCTTTACCTTGAGGGATAAGTAAAACACGAATGCCAATCAAGCCACCCGTTAAATTTACTTTAACAGGTGTATAACGTGCATCTCGTGCAGGTGTTTGGAGCATCCAATGTAAACTAATACGACCTTTTTCAAGGTATTTTATAATGCGTGTTTGTGGCGTTTCTGGATAGGTTATGATGGATACTGGCTGGTTGATAGCCTGTAAAGCAGAAGATAATAATTCATGGAAGTAGAGGTGGTTATTATTGCTAAAGCTCATCATGTGTAACTGTAGAACAGGCTTTGGCGATGTAGCTAAAGCAACTGAAAAGGGCATGAGTAGTATGCAACAGAGCATGAGTCTCTGAATCGCCATAGCCTATCCTACAGTTGACTTAAATTTCACTTTTTTTAAGTTAATGTTTCCTCTAAGCATAGTTTAATATGAAAAAAACTGTCAGCGAGAGTGTACGGCTTATGTATAGTCTTACTCGCTGACACTGGCCATGTTCTTAATTACTTACGACGAGACCATCTCATTGATAACAACCCTAACCCAAACAATGCAAGAATACCTGGTGTTGGTACGGGAGGTGGTTCGTCTGGCGTAGTGGTTCTTGCTGCCATAATAAATGCCTGCTCGTAACCATCATCTTCATCATAAAGACGAATATCAGCGTGTAAAGTGTAGTTTTCGGGGTTCACTAAACCGCGCATCGCTGCATCAAGCGTGGGCGAAACCACTCCATAAGCTGCGTTGTCAGCACCTAAGTTATGACTAAAGAAAATATCATCATTTTCCGGATCACTCATACAGCCAGGATCAGGTATAAATGTGGTGGGGTCTAGGCACACATCGCCTGCCGCTAAAACCCAGTCGGTAGGCTCTGGGTTATCAGCACCTAATTCGGTATTTCGTAAATAAAAGCTGCCTAAACCAGAATCTGTTCCATCATTTTCAGTAATCCAGACTTTTGCCCAGGCATATAGTGCTTGGGCGCCAAAGTCACCTACATCACTGTTTAACTCATTATGGTTAAACATGACAACCATTTGGGTGTCTTCGCCAAGGTAATCTAGTAAAGTACCTACGTTAATATCCCAACTGTCTTCTAAATCATTTAATCCAGCTTCACCACTAATACCACCAGGATCGGCAACACCATTAAGTGTTTCAGGGTTAACTACTGGATCTGCCGTGACAGTACTAAAGCTGTCACTATTGGCTGGAGCGCCGTCAGGGGTTTGATAAGCGGGATCAATAAGGTTACTGATATCTGCATTACTGTTAACACCAGCATTATTGGTGCCAGTAGCAATAACAATATATTCACCGTCCATTCCTAGTTCACCTGGTGCCGACTTAATGTACCAAGGCTCACTTGGTTGTACTGTTGTTCCGTATGGCCCGGGTACCAAGGCAACAGAACTATCAGCTTGAGTAAAATAATTCAATACTGGCATTGAAAATGAAGCAAAATCATCATATTGAATTGCATAGGGTAGTAATGGGGTTGGTAACATGAGTGGTAACTCAGCGGCTTGTGTCAAGGGTGCTGAAATACCTGCCGTCACAAGTAGTGCAAGTGGTAGTTTTTTAAATGGAGTTTTCATGGCACGTTCCTGATTGGTTTTGTTTAGACAACCGGTATTCAGCAGGAACTATTCCAGTTTAAAAAAAGTACCTTCATTCAAATACTTATTCATTATGAATGTGAATGAATCATCGTTTTGTAAAATTACTTGGCTGGTTATCAAAAGATAAACTATCTGATGTATACCGATGATTGGATTTATGGTGATACAAGTCAGGGAAAATATGGTTTTAAACTAATTGGGAAATGTAAAGTCAGGCTGTTGTAGTATTTATTTTTAGATTTTAAGAGGGATATAAAGATGCTCTTTATTCGTTTGTATAAAAAAATAAGTTATTAACTCGACTTTGGCCATCAAGCAGCCATCGCGAGTTGATTAAGTAAAGTATCAGCGTCATTGGGTGTTAATTTAATAAAGTCATCACTCATACCTCGACTTTGGCCAT
>NZ_JAGSOY010000160.1 GCF_018837975.1 Zooshikella harenae
TACTTTTATACAGATACAAGATAAGCTAATGCATACGATAATAGCTTATCTTTTTAATGTATTATGCATTACTTTTGCTGAAGATCGATATTTATCGAGTATTTTTACAAACTCATCACTACTAATAAATTTTTCAAATTTATCATAATCAATATGATCTCTCCATAGTGTACTTAACCCTGAATATGACTTTTCACGGAGTATTGTATCAATGTCCTGAGCAATGCCTCGTATGCTTTTTTCATTTCTTTTTAATGTACTTTCCCTTTCCAAGCGCTTACATATATTATTAACAGGAATATTAATACCCACTTCCTTGTAGCGTTGAGTCATTTTCCTTCGACTTGTCATATCACGTTCCGACATATTGACATTTTTTATAAAAACCAAGTCAAATCCATCTTTAAACTGATCAATAAATATTTTCTCTATTGATTTAGGGGATATTTCATCAGGCTTAAATTTCTCCTCACTTGGAAACTCTATTTTTCCAAGTTCTGATTCTTCAATGAGTTTTTCTTTAAAAGTACCTGATTTCTTTATTTTTCCAACGGCAAGCTTGTAACTTGCTTCTACTTCTACTCCCAAAAACTTGCTTTCAGCACCAATGACAAACATTCTATCTTCATCATCAATATTTACATCACAATAGTAAGACACTTCAAGGCCCGAGGAGCCTTTTACCACTACTTCAATCCAGTCTCCCGCCTTAATAGCCACCCCAATTTCAGGCACAATAGTCGTTTTACTTTCAATCTTAAATTTTCTCTCTGCATCTGGTGAGTCAAATTCTAGCTTACCAATTACTTCAGCTTTTCCCTCAATTTTAATATAAACTTTAGCATAATAATCACTGGCAACAATCATCCCTAAACCAGCCTCTACTGCTATATTTAAAATAGTCAGGTTAATACCAACTTCGCCATTCAGGTAAACCCGATGATCTCTCTCACATTCTTTATTTTTAAGTTTAAGAAAAATCCCACCCTGAAAAATTTGAATATCAACATTTATATAAAAACCGACTTTTTTATCTGCTATAGCTTGAATTAACTCAACCAAATGGTTTACTTGTTCAGCATAATTAAGTACTGCACCTAGAGAGTCAATTGACCGATTCTTAATTGCTTTACCATTTAGCTTTATTTCTATTGCATCTTTACGTGATATTGTTCCTTCCTGAACATCAGTACTATCATAAACCTCCATGCTAGGATTACCTTGAGCATACTGATAGGTTTCCGTTTTTGATGTCTGCTTTTTTTGTTTAAAATCGTATTGTGCCTTTTCGTATGTTCTCTTACCTTTATCTTCTTTTAATATTCTAGAAATACCAATACCCTGTTTTCGCCATGGTGGAAGCATAATGGATAGCTCCCATTCATCAGGGTTATAAACTCTAACAGGAATTTTGCCTATACATGTTCCTGTAATATTTTTCTCTACATAGTTTTTTTGACCAGTAAGTTGACCAATTAACTTTAGTATGGCAATTAATGTATCTGCTGATGAATCAGATGCAAGTCTTTCGTACTCTGACTTTATTTTAAATGATGTCAGATCTCCGTTTTTTTCTCCCTTAATTACCTGACTATTTTTTTCACCACCATAGGTCACTGTCTTGGGTGCCTGATTACCTCTAACATGAATTAAAAGCTCATCTGTTAGTTTTTGTTTCCATGGATTTTTTGATTTTCCTTTTGAAGATGGTACTACACCAAAATATTCTGCTTTTTTGGAATATGCTCTTTTTTCATGCTCACACCATATTTTTACATCACATGACGACGTACAATCTTCACAAGGTTTATCTTTATCCTCAGGGAGTTTTTCTTCTGACTTAGGTTCTTTTTTCTTAGGCTCTTCCGTTTTTTTCTTATCTGTTGGCTCCTCTATCTTTACAGGCTCTTGTTTCTTGGGTTCTTCAATTTTTTTCTTATCTGTTGGCTCTTCTATCTTTACAGGCTCTTGTTTCTCTGGTCCACCTTTCGGAGGAACTGGACACTCTTCTTGTGGTTTACGCCCAGGTATTTTTAATTCATAGCCTGCATAAATTTTATCGGGGTCTTTGATATCTTTATTTTCTTTTAAAATTTCGTCTACAGTCGTGTCGTGCTTTTTAGCCAGATCACCTAAGGTATCACCACGCTGAATAACATAGGGGTCATCGCAGGAAGGTTCTGGTATACGAATATTGGTATTCGCATAGATAAGATTATCATCGGTAATACCAGGATTAGCTTGACGTAAATCCTCAACACTTACACCATTTTTTAAGGCAATCGTGGCTAAGGTATCACCAGGTTGTATACGATAAATCTTATCTGAACTCATTAACTAAATCCCTATTACAGCTTTACGTTTTCTGTAAAAACTTACGAAAACCCACTACTTTTTAAGTGGGTTACTTTATCTCATTAAAATTGGATTTTAACTTTTGTCTATATCCCCAATGCTGACTATTCAAGTAATCAATTTTTGTTTTCTTATTATCTTTAACAAGGTCATTATTGCATTGTTCAAAAAGTACTTTTTGGGCTTTGAAAGCTTTCTCTTTGTGTTGTTTATACTTTAAGTATAACTCAATAAAGTTTTGTCTATCTCCCATGTCTTCCAGGCTATATATATCAATTTCTTGCCGTTTAAAACTCTGCTCTGTTCCCTCATAAAATTCCTCATATGCAAGGCATCTCACGGGATCAAAAGGATAGTCAGGATGTTCATAAATTAAATATCGGTAGCTTTCTAAATACTGTATCTTTTCCTCTTCCGAAAACGCCGTATTAAACAAAATATCCTGTTCTAACTTCATCCATTCGCGTTTGGGGATATCGGGGCCAAATTCTGTGACCACTAAAATTAATCGTGCGACTTGTTTTGTTTTACTGATGTTATAATCGTCACTTTTATCACACCAATAGCGTATAGTGTCATGGAGTTGTTGGGGTTTTAGTTTTTTAAAGGCAGGATTTTCTTCCATTAAATATAAGGCTATGGCTTCTTCCACTTTATGTTTGTGTTCTGCCATAATACCTTCCCACTGTTTGGCGCTAAATTCAAACCAGGGACGTTCTTCGGGAAATTGGCCGTGCCAGGCCTGTGGGTTTTGCCAAACAACCCATTCACGCTTCAGCTCATCTTTAATCACTGCATGCGCTTCCTCGCTACTCGTTTCCCGAAATAATTCAGGCCGGTAGTGGTTGGGCACCCATAACCTGTCGATAGGACCTAATAATTTGGCTTGCTCGTTGGATGTGCTGGCATTCAGTAGTGGATTGATCACTCGGGGATCTTGGTAG
>NZ_JAGSOY010000161.1 GCF_018837975.1 Zooshikella harenae
CGGCAATATTTTATGGGAGTATGCGTTTAATTGGCCTTTTATTATTCCAGCACCACTACTGGATGATGATTACATTTATATTACCGCAGATGAAGCTGAGAAAAATACATTTCCAATATATACAGCATTGTTAACACAAGCGAAAGATTCCAGTGCTAACTATAGGGTTGAATGGAAAGCCAGTGGTGCAGGTATAGTGGAACCAGCATATGAAGTAAGTGACAATGCGGTGTTTCAAACGTTTTTAAAATTACCAACAACTGCAGGAGAAACAGTTTATGTGACGGCCAACCATAACTCCTCTGGTGGTGCTGAGATTAAATCTGCTGAGTACTTTATTGAGCCTGGAGAGCCTGCTGCAATAGAAGTGACCCAATCAGGGAAGACAGTGATTGGCGGGCTTGGAGGTATTGACCTAAACATTACTGTTAAAGATAAATTTGGAAACAGAGTATCTAATGGTACTCCAGTTGACATTAATGCACCTGGTTTAAGAGTTAAAGGTGGAAGAACAACGGTAAATGGTAACTTAAATGTAAAATTGATTGGTTATGAAACGGCTGGAGAACAAAAGGTAATAATAAAGTCTGGAGAGGTTGAAACGAATACTTCAGTTAATATCCACGATATTGAGCTTGCCATAGATGTTGAAAGTAAAATTACTGTGGGGAAAACAGTTCCTGTTACAGTAAACGTAAACAGTGAATATGGTGACCTTTCAGGATTGAAAATTCGTTTAGCAAGTGTTAGAGGCAATCTCGCCAACAATAATTTGGTTATTAAAGAAAATGTAGGAAAGACAAAAGTCTTTGTTGGAAACTATCGAGGAAATGGGCATGTCTATGCTGTATTAGGCAAAAGAATTATTAAGAAAAAATTCGAAGTCATTGAACCAAAGGGCATTCCCTACATACTTGATAATTTACTTGTGACGGATAAACAAGGTCCAGGAAGCTTCATGGCGGAAGGTCACAAAGTAGAATATACGAATCGTACTCATGTTGTTGTGCCTGGTAAAGCAGGAGAAGATATCGAACTCTCTTTATTGGATTATCTAAAACCACCCTTAGTTCCAACACTAAATTTGCCGATGAGATCTAAACCTGCAGCGGGCAATATTTATGATGTTAGCCGAGGGCATCAAGGGAGTGTATTCAATGTTGACTATACCACTGAGTATAACAATAAGTTTAAATCTGCATATGTATTCTCAGGTAAGAGCTTAATAAAATTTACTGATACATCTGGGTTATATAGTAGTGGTAACGTTGGTTTTGTCACTGATATAAAACCTAAAAATTTGAGTGGGGTTATTATAGATTATGCTGCAGCAGGTTTAACTTTAAAAATTAAAGAGCAAAAGTTACTGCTGGAATATAAGACGAAAGATAACCTTTATCAGCTGGTTAGCGATGAGCTTAGTGAAAATCAGTGGTATGCAGTCGCGGCTCATGTCATAGAGGATAAGTTAGTACTTCAAGTTAATGAAGAAATACGTACTTCTAGTATTGATGCTAATAGTGAAATAAAAAGAGCAAGTTATGCTTTGAAGGTTGGTAGTAGATACTCTGGTTTAATATCGGGAGTATCGCTTTATAATTGGAATGAACCAAAAACAATAAGTTTTGCGGATGAGAATGATCGCTTTTCTACAAAGGTTGGAAACGATGGATACGCTAAAATACCAATAAAGATTAATAATACACCCTTTGTAAGTGCCGCATTTGAGAAAAATTCACGGTTAAGAAATACATTACCAGGAAGCTTTTTGATAAATAGTGCATTTGCAGATGAAGTTGACAATGATGCATGTAGAAACTATGTACCGAATGATGTAGATATTTTTTCACTAGGAGGTGCATATCTAAAGTTTATTGCTGAGTGTGATATTCAAAATAGAATTAGTGAAGCAAAAATAGCAATTAAAACAGCAACAAGTAAGACTGATCGCATTGTCGCAATGATGAGTTATGCTTTGTATCAAAAGACATACTATCAGCTCTATGCTTCAGGTGTAATGGTTGAAAATGGACCTGAGTGCTTTGAGGGAGCGTTTATAGGGAATGTAGATAGTGTTGCGGCTGGTGTATGTGACTTTGCAACATCATTATTACTAATCGGGGATATTAGAGACTTTTTAAAGCACAGTTACTATTTGTTTAGTGATGATGAAGACTTTGATAAGCCAACATATGTTTTTGCTTCTTTAGGAATACTGACAACGTTAGCAGAGGTCACAGGTGTCGGTGTTGCTGTGGATGCTGCGGTAGCTGGTGGGAAAATATCATCCAAAATTTTAAAAAATAGTGCAGTTATAAGACATTTGACTGATTACATTGATGATAAAATACTTAGTTTACCAATGGATGAATTATCTAAGGGCTTAAAGAAAATTCTTCCAATGTTACAAGTTGTTTCCGTAGTTAGCTTTTATGGTGGAGACATAAAGAAACTATTGGTGGATGCAATAGAAAGTCCTGAAGATTTTATAGCTTGGGTCGATTATTTAGTAATCTATTTTGAACGATGGGATGGCGTTGAAGATGCCTTTTCAGTATCCAGTCGTGATATTTTAGATTGGTTTATTGCTTCAGCTAATGCAAGTACTCCAGATAAACTTATTGAAAAGTTAATGTCGAAAGGTGTAAAAAAGTTTGTAAAGTTATTAGAGAATGTGAGTAGTGAACAACACGCATTACATATAAGCTTTGTAAAGAATCCATCAACGGGTAATGTTGGTCAAGAGTTTACAGATGCCATTTCGGCACTAAATCGCCTGCCAGATACACCTAGTGCTAAAGAGGTACGTGCTATAATGCATGAAGAGCCTGTCGTATATGGAATTATGTTAATAGATTATATTGGAGGGAAAAAGGCTGTTGAAGCTTTACGCAGATATCCTCTAGGACAAAAATCGAGCCCATTTCGAGATAAAAGTTTTAAGGCTTTTTTTGAGGATATTTCATATATATCAGTTCTTGCCGAACAAAATAAAATAAGCAAAAAAGCTTTAAAGAAATTGAAAAAAGAGTTTCATGATCTAGGAAGGGTGATTCAAAGTGCAAAAAATGGCAATCAAAATCAAATTAATGTACATATGGCTAAAGGAGTTGCTGGTGTAATCACTGCAATACGACGCATTGCAGATAGAGGAAAAGTTATCGCAGATCTGGAGGTTGAGGAAGTATTTATAGATGGAGTGGGAAAAACTTCTGGAAGAAGAATGGATGTTAAAACCGCTGATGGTGAATTGATCGAAGTTAAAGGCTGGTGTTTTTTTAATATGGCCCTTAG
>NZ_JAGSOY010000162.1 GCF_018837975.1 Zooshikella harenae
GAAATTGCATCGAAGTGCTCTGATGCTAGGCTCGGACGCACAAAGCCGTCCTAGTTTACAACTATTTTAGGGATTATGATCCGAGCATTGGACGGTATATTCAAAGGGATCCAATTGGTATAGAGGGTGGGTTGAATACTTATGCGTATGTTGAAGGGAATCCTGTTAGATACGTAGATCCATTAGGTTTAGTATCAGTAGCAGGGTATGCTAACCCAGCCAATGTTGCACAGTGTACTGCAGCAAGTATGGGAAGAGCTGGGGCTACATCAAAAACAGCTTCTGAGTTAACAAAACTAGGTACTCTTATTCGGGGATTACATTCTTTGATGATGGCTTACCAATCATACCAAACAGGTTTAGCATTACAGACTGATGCAATAACTGGTTGGAAGTTTGGGGAGGGGGGCTAGTTGATCTTGATGCTAAAGCTTTGGCCGCATCAGATAGCAAAGCAAAAGAGTGTAAAAATAAATCTTGTAAAGAAAGTTATCCTGAATATCTACCTTGCTCTAGTTTAAGAGGTTATTCTTATAAAAGTAAAAGAGATGCATTTTATGCCCTAGGTGGACGAGACAAAGGAGTTAAAATTCAAAAACCAAGACCTGCTCATAGCGGACCCTGTGTAGGGCAAGGAGAACACTGGAATGTACTTTCTGGAGGAGGTAGAAGAGGATCTATTGCTTCTTGTAGGTGTTGTGAAGATACCCCATCTGGCCCTAAGCTTACTATCAGATATAAGGCCATCTAATGAAGTTACTGCATTATTTAATTTTAGATTATCTTCATGAACTTCCTGCAAAATTTAGTCAATTAATATCTGTTGATGTTGATATAATATTTAATATGCCTAAACATGAATTAAGCAAACCTGATTTACTCCTACAGTTGGATTTTATGTTTGAGAGTGAATACATTAATTTAAAATGTAAAAACAATGATATCAATAAAAAACCATCTGATCAGAAATTTGATTTTGAAATATATTTAACAAACTTAGGAGGAAAAGTTTGGGAAGAAGCATTTAAGCCAAACTGGAATCAGTTTGTTTTGGTTGAGCAAGATTATTTAGATAAAAAAAATATTAACATTAAAATTGCCACAATAAATCTGTCTTACCTATATCTAATATTAAATAGCCTAGGGGTAAAAGAAAATAAAATCCATAAACTTTCTCCTTGGCATCCCGTATATTGGAAATTAATAAAGGAAGCATATAGTTCAAATTTTGTTATCAATGAAGATGATTTTAATGAAGATGTACTATTAAAATACGGTGAAAAATGGAGAAAACAATGGGATTTTAATGCTAGCCAATTAAGATTGAAGGAGTAAAGCGAAAATAAAGAGAAGAAAGGGAAAAAGCAAAGAATAGGACACCCTAGATTTGACTTTGATCAAAAAGTGGCTGTCCCCTTTTGTTCCAGCCTAAATTGCGCTTAGATTATTTTTTAACTCGCGAGGTGATTGGTGATGATGCTTTTACATCTGAAATAGAGCCTCCAGTCCCTTATACCTTAGGCGTAAGAATCCTTAATACGGGTGCAGGTATTGCCAAGCATATTGCGATTGAATCGGCACAGCCACGCATAGTCGAAAACAAACAAGGCTTACCCATTGGCTTTGACATTATTTCCAGCTATGTCGGTAACCAACCTGCCGAACCAACACTCCTGCTTGGGTTTGGCGACTTAGCTGTAAATACAGCCAAAGTGGGCCGTTGGCAAATGGAAACCAACCTCTCCGGTATATTTGATCGCTTTAGTGCCAGCTTTACTCATGCGGATGAATTAGGGAGCAAAAGAATAGGACATCCTAGATTTGATATCGATCAGGCCTGTAGAGTTATCATCTTGACTACAAGTCGATCAACTCTGTGTGGAGGTCTAAGGATGACGCGGCCACGAAGTCAGTTAGTCAGTTAGTCAGTTAGTCAGTTAGTCAGTTAGTCAGTTAGTCAGTTAGTCAGTTAGTCAGTTAGTCAGTTAGTCAGTGTTCAGGATACACCCTATTATCATTGTATTTGTCGCTGTGTTCGCCGAGCCTTTTTATGCGGTGATGACAGGGTAACCGGCCAAAATTTTGATCACCGTAAAGCCTGGATGGTTGAGCGACTCACAGAGTTAGTTAAGGTGTTTGCGATTGATATCTGCGCTTATGCCGTGATGTCAGATCACTATCATTTAGTGGTTCGCATTGATGAGGAAAAAGCTAAACAGTGGACGGATGATGAAGTAATTCGTCGCTGGCGAAAGCTCTATAAAGGCCCGCCCATGATTCAACGTTATTTAGCTGGTGCAAAACTAGATAGTGCTGAACTCAAAGTAGTGAATGATATTGTTCAGCAGTGGCGTGAGCGATTAGCGGATTTATCCTGGTTTATGCGTTGTTTAAATGAACCTATTGCACGCTGGGCAAATGATGAAGATGGTTGCAAAGGGCGCTTTTGGGAAGGACGCTTTAAAAGCCAGGCTCTACTGGATGAAGCTGCATCATTAGATGAACTAACCCCTGAAGAGAGAAAACAGTTTGAGGAGTTGGAGAGGAATCATCCAGTTGAATAAAAACTAATTTGATCGATAAATTTACCTACAATATTGTAGCTAAAAATAAATATCAACCTTACATCAAAGCGAACCGAATTCAGAAGAGAGAAAATAATATGAAGGAATGGAAATTAAATCTCAAAAAAAATAACGCTATAAAGATAACAATAACAGCAATAACATTTTTTTCTTTAGGGTTGATAGCTAATAATTTATACAATAAAAAAATGGAGCTAAAATATGAATACAATAGAAAAATACAGGATACTAAAAGAAACATTTCCGAAAGTATTGTTTTAGCAAGCATGCTCCAAAACGAAAAATATAGTGAAGTTATTAATTCATTTGATCGCATGATGTACATACGTTTTTCAATAGTTATTGGCTTGTCTATACCCCTTAATAATGCCGTCCAAGAATGCAATAGTGACAATACAAAAAAACTTCTTAACTACTACCAAAAATATAATAAAAAAATATTTGAAAAATCATCCAAGGTTTGTGCAGAAGTGGCAAAGAATAGAGGGAAGAAGGGGACACCCTAGATTTGACTTTGATCAAAAAGTGGCTGTCCCCTTTTGATTGCTTTAAATCATCTTTATAGCTATGCTTTCAATAATCCTTTGCGATACATCGATCCTAATGGTCTTTTCCCTGCTCCTTGGTGTTCGCGCCAGGGCAATCGCATATAAATTTACACCGAACAAATTAGCTTCATTAAATATTA
>NZ_JAGSOY010000163.1 GCF_018837975.1 Zooshikella harenae
CCTACGCTATGTGAATAACCACAAAGGGCAGATCCTGACCCGTACTGAGGAAGGCCATGATCGTAATGATGACCACAAAGCCTACCTGCGTACCCATCACTTCTACTACGTCAATGGCATTGGCATTGGCGATGTCGGGGATGATGGCCCGACCTATACCGACTACGCAACCCAACTGGCCTATAACCAAGGCTTAATGCGTAAGCCGGATAAAACCGAGCCGGTGTTCAGTGCTGACTTCGATGCCAACTTCCAGGCCATTGGCGAAAACTACCCGGCACAAAGCCCCGGTGGTTATACCGTACAGCAAGGCGATACCCTGCAAACCATCGCTTTGGCGCTATGGGGAGACAGTAGCCTGTGGTTTATGCTGGCGGATGCCAATGGTTTGCAACCTCAGCAACTGAAAGACTTAAAACCTGGCACCTTCCTCACGGTGCCGAATAAAGTCACCAACATCCACAACAACAGCAGCACTTTCCGCCCCTATAACGCCGGGGTGGCGATTGGGGATGTGAGTCCGACGTTACCGGATATGCCACCGCCGCCGATTAAGCCTGCGGGTGGCGGTTGTGGTGGCGCGGCTGTCATAATTGCTGTAGTGGCGATTGCCGCCACTATTTTTACCGGTGGTGCGGCGCTGATGGCGATGACAGGGGCTACTTCTATGACAGCAGCAGCGGGTGCTGCAACACTGGGTGAAGCCATGCTAGCGGGGGCTGCAGGAGCCATCGCGGGTGACTTGGCTGGGCAAGTTGCAGGTATGGCAATGGGGGTTCAGAAAAGCATTCACTTTAGTCGAACTGCAAAAGCGGGAGCCAGAGGTGCTATAAGTGCAGCTGTAACCTATGGAATAGACCAGGGCTTAACACAGGCTGCTAAGAGCGGGTCACAGTGGGCTGCAACAGCCAGTGATTATATCCACAGTAGCACTACTGCAAGGGCTACGGTTTCTAATGTTGCAAACCAAGCACTAGGAACGGCTACAGGTTTCCAAAAGAAATTTGACTGGAAAGGTGTTGCAGTTGCTGCTGCAGGTGCATCAATGCAAGGTTATGCCAGTGATGCATTAGGTATTGATGCGAATGACTCATTTGGTCGTTATGCATCTGCTCTGACAGAAGGCGTTGTAAGAGAAGGTATAGCCTCAAAAATATACGGTAGGCGCTTTGACTTTAAAAATGCAGCTCAAAGTGCACTTACAAATGAACTTGGAAGTCATATTGCAGGCTATGAAACATATGATCAAGTTTCAGGGAGATTGGCAAGGCAGCAGTATCTTGCCCGACAAGTGTCGAAACCCACACCAAGTACTCAAGCAGCACAGCAGGAAACTGCAATTAGGGAAAATCACAGCTCAGTGGCTAAATCGAGTGGAGGGGTTAAGTCAGAGAGGGTGCAAGGGAATTTAGAGCAAAGAAAT
This sequence comes from Zooshikella harenae, assembly GCF_018837975.1. Taxonomy (GTDB): domain Bacteria; phylum Pseudomonadota; class Gammaproteobacteria; order Pseudomonadales; family Zooshikellaceae; genus Zooshikella; species Zooshikella harenae. The sequence goes on from NZ_JAGSOY010000163.1 coordinate 1,424, forward strand.
GCTGTAAAAATCACGCAGAAAGTGAAACAGCAAGCTAAGGTAGCACATGGTGTAACCAGTGATGAGGTAGGGCTTGATTATGATTTAGAAAGTGAGATGTATAATCCATTTGAAGGGAAAAAGTTTCGCTTAACAAAAGAAGAATTTATTAAAAACTCATTTGCATCATTAGATGTAGATCCTGAAGAAATTATGAGGGTAGCTGAGGAAGAAAGGATCAGACAGGTAGATGAGTACGTAAACAACTTTGCAGAAGAAAATAATATTTTTATCAATGAGAGAGATAAACAAAGGTTTGAAAATAGGAATACAATAGAAAAATCTTTTAATTTGGTATATAAAAAAAATGAAGAAGATAAACTCTTTGTCGAAGATATGCTAAATTGGTTTGAAGTTGCAGTTAGTGCTGATGAACAAATAGGAATTGAAAAAGCTAAAAGTGGACTAGCATTTTTTAATGCAAGTAAGGACGTTCAGCAACATATGGTTAGTGCAGTAAAAAATCGCGACATTGAGTCATTTGCTTTACCTTTCTATCGTCAAAGAATTATTGCTAAGGTTGATGATTGGGGCATGAATAGGTGGAATAAGGGGCTTGCCAATTGGTCGGGAGACTCAGTAAAAGGAGCTCTAGAGTTTGAGGGGGCGATAAGTGGTCAACTTGCAAATTGGACTTTTAGTGTTGGTAAAGCAGTGTTTATTGATAATGTAGGTGATTATGCTAGTGCATCTCATAGTATTCACAGTTTTACAAAGGATTTTGATTTTACAGTCTCTGTGGATATTGGAATGATTAGGGGGGATGATGCCACAGTTTTAGATTTGGCTGAAGGTTTATCTAAATCTTATACATCTGAGCTTGAAGTTAGGAAGTACGTGTCTGTATTTTATGAAAAAGGTTATACACTAGAAGGGGAGACATTTGACTCTCAAACTAATAAAAGCTTCAGGGGTTATGGCTTGTCTTTTAATACTGTGGATTATAAAGCAGGTGCACTAAAAAGTGTGAAAAACGAGTGGGATAGTGTTCTTGGTCATGAGAAATTGGATAAACTTAACGTGGGGGCTAACTTTGAACGTAGTGAAAATGATAATGGAAATGGAGTAGTTATAGAATACGGTCGGAGTGGTAGAAGAGTTTATACTATGGCAAATACGTTTTTTTATATTATAGATGAACCAAGAAGACTTGTTTTTGATTTTCTTGAATAAGCTTTAAAAGGAGGGAATGCCCTCCTTTTTTATTGTGTAGTTAAGGTTATGAAAATATTTGAAAATGATTTTTTTGTTGATTTTAGAGGTGTTTTTGCATTTGAGTTTTTGCCGGATTTTATTTTTTTTGTTGTCTTGATTTTTGTTTTTGGAAAACTCAATGATAGATTTTTTTATGGGACTATAATTTGTAGGCCTTTTCAATGTGTTGTGAGAGATAGATATGATAAAAATAAAAATAAGCTACAGTTTTCAATTTTAGGTCTTTGTTTGTATGTTATCTGGGGGGGATGGTTTTATCAAGGTAGTTTTAAATATTTGCTTTATAATTATCAGGCTAGTAAGGCATTGGAAAATGGAGAGTATTTTATTGTAAAAGGATATCTTAAAAATCTAGATAAAAGCTACAATTTCGCAATATTTAATGTAGAAGATGAGTCTTTTACGTATGGGCTCTCAGATAACTTATGCTTTACAAGTGGTCCAGTAAATAAAGAACTCAAAGAAGGTAAGTTAGTTGAGATCCATTATTTAAAAGATAGAGTAGATCGTGAAAAAGATAGAAACTGTATTTTAAGAATGAAAATATGGTAAGCGCCAATGGAAGAACACGGAAGCAGAAGAACAGGACAT
>NZ_JAGSOY010000164.1 GCF_018837975.1 Zooshikella harenae
TTTACAACTATTTTCGCGATTACGATCCAAGTACTGGACGCCACATCGAAAGTGATCCTTTAGGTATTCTCCTCGATAATCCTTCGCCTCAAATGTTGTTCGCTGAAGAGATGGGCATCATTGAACTTCCCTATGATGTTGCTCCTGGCTATATCAATCATCCCTATGCCTATGTTGCAAATAATCCTCTGATTTATACAGACCCCTATGGCTTGTTTGAAGAAACTATGGGTGGCTTTTTAGGGTTAGGTGGTGTACTTGCATTGGCTGATGGGCCGCTTCCATTTGGCGATATTGCAGCTGGTGCGGTTATTATTGGTGGAGGGATTTATCTTGCTTGTTCGTCAGAAAAGGGGAACAAGGAACATACTAAAGGTAAGCGGAAAAGTACCAAAGGTAAGCACCAGAAAGGGCGCGCCCGAAATAAGAAGGATCGCGGCGGTGAAAAAGGAGATAAGCGTCGGCCTTATCAAAGGTAGTTGGTATTTTTTAAAGGTGAAAAGTAATGGCGATTAAAGAAATACTAGAACAGGCGCAATCAAAAGGTACGCTCGTTTCTGTGTATGTTGATTCTGATGATTGGGATCAGTATTCGGTTGGTTATGTGGATTTAATAACAGAAACACATGTACGGCTTCGTTCCATTTCTAAGAATGGTGAAGATGCTGGGTTTGAAATTAGACCATTGTCGGAAATTTTTAAAATCGAGCATGGCGGAAAATATGAGCAGAAAATTGAAAAGCTAATCCAGAATCAAGGAAGTATATTTAGCGAAGTAAAGCCCAGTAGTAGCTCATCTAGTGATCTTATTAGAGATTCATTGCAACAGTCTTTAGATGAATCAGTTTGTGTTGTTGTATGGGGAGGTGATCCCGATGACTCGCTTGTAGGTTATGTTGAAAACATGGAATCAGGTTTAGTTAGCATTCGTTTGATTAATGAGTTTGGTGAAGATGACGGCCTTTCGACAATTGAAATCGATGAAATTACGAGCCTTGATTTTAATACTCGATCTGAACAGGTAAGGCAGTTTTTGTTTAAAAACAGAGCCTAGTTGATTAAGCGCTTATACAACTATTTTCGCGATTACGATCCAACTACTGGACGCTACATCGAAAGTGATCCGATTGGGTTAAAGGGTGGACTCAATACTTATGGGTATGTTTTAGGTAATCCCATCAACTCAACTGATCCACTTGGCTTGTATACCACTGTTCAACGCTGTGTTCATAAATATAACTGGCCAATGTGTACTGCAGCAGGAGGAGATGAAGCAGCAACTGCGGCATTCCATGCAGCCAGAGCTGCCCAGCAACTTAATAACCTAAATGAAAATGTATACGATGATGATAATGGGAAGTGCCCAACACCTGAGACTCATCCAGGTGACTTTGACAAATTACGTGGTGATCAAGGTTATCGGCCTAAGGATAAGAAGAAAAAGAACGAAAGATGGAAAAAAGATCGACTTCATGAAGACCATTGGGATGTGTCTGATACAAAGGGTAAAAAAGTTAAAGAAATTGATTTTGATGGTAATCAAATTTGGCCTAACGGCCCCAAGAATAAAAACAAACGTTAGAGGTTGTTAATGTCACACCCATATGAGCAATATAAAAATACTGAGTTATGGCAGGCAATAGAAAGTGCTATTAAAGACCTTATTGATAATAAAGACATTGAACTAACAACAAATGTTGAATATGTTGTCGGGTATGTTTGTAAAAAAGTATCAACAATTAAAACTTCTGACTCAGGATGATCTAATTCTGAACACTACCTTTTGTACTCATAAACTGGCTCGTCTTGCGAGCCATTAGTATTACACGCTCTTTTACAACTACTTCCGCGATTACGATCCAACTACTGGACGATACATCGAAAGTGATCCCATTGGGTTAAATGGTGGGTTGAATACCTATGCGTATGTTGAAGGGAATCCTGTTGGTTATTTTGATCCTGATGGTTTGAAATCTTTGCGATGTGCAAGGGGATTGGGAGATAAGGCTCAGCCTGCTATGAAACCTTCCGGTAATCCACTAAGACATGACTATCTTGTTGTAGACGGTGAAGTATTCAGCTTCCAGGCTGGCGATAACATGCTGTTGAGTAAAGGAAGAATTGATAATGATGAGTATAAAAGTAATGCTCAATGTGAGGAAATATCAAACGATCCAAAATTTGACGAAGCAGTAAAGCAGTCCGTGGCTGAGACCGGAGCACCAATTTATAATGTTACTGCTTATCCATTTACCCCTCAGCATAGACTTGGTGCTCGGAACTGCCAGACATGGACTGACGATGTTTTGGATAGAGCGAACGAAATACATAAAGGGCCATAAAGGCTATGTTGAATTTTTTACTTATCCTATTTTTTTCTAAAACGGTTCTGTTGACACCGGACTATATAGATGTGGACTCTACAGCTGATGGTTATACATTTATTTTACAAGAACCAATAAATGCTATTACACAAGGAGCAAGCATCCAGATTGATGTTACGAAAATGCTTGATCCTTTTAGTAAGGGAGATCTATTTAAAGTTCGCAGTGCTATCTCAGATTTATTCAAAAGTGGATCAATAGAAGTGACCCTAGGCGAAGGAGATGAAGCAGTCAGGCTTGAATATAAAGGATCAACTCTTATTAGTAATGATAGGGTAAGTTTAGCTCTTGTGGGAGATAATATTCCAACTGGTATTGACTTTACTAAGCTAGTTCTGAAAACAGAGGTTAAACTAGAGAGAATTAAAATATACTGGAAGAACTATAAAAAGTAGTTAACTATGATCATAACTCTCCTAAGCAGTGTGATTAATAGGTGAGTTATGAAGCATAAAATACCTGACGAATCCTCATGGGGTGAATACCATACTGATCTGGATGTGGCTGCAGCTCATAGCATGTTTGCAGGAAAAACTAATGAAGAAATGCAAAAGGAATTTAAGAAAAATATAATTGAGCGGTGTTCTGATATTAGATGGATGCCTATAGTTCCTTTTCAATATTATATTTTTGGTCTCAAGCATTATATTGATTCAGGGGACTTTAGTGATTTTAATAAACCAGATGCTGCAAGCTGTTTTATAGAGTTAGTATTAGACAAATTAAATGAGTCTCCAGAATATCTCGACTCAATAATTTTAGAGCTAATGCCTACTCTTAAGTATATTGCTGAAAATCAAGACTGGTTTGAGGCTGATATTGATATATACGGAGACTTTAAAGCGTTACTAGAAAAAA
>NZ_JAGSOY010000165.1 GCF_018837975.1 Zooshikella harenae
CAAGATTAACAGTCAAATAAACTGTATAAAATTTAACCACTAATTTTGTTGATGTATTTCTTGTTTTTGTTAGTAGCTAATATTTAATCATTATAAAGTATTTATATTTATTTAATATAAATACTAAGAAAGGTTAAAGGTTAAGAAAGGTTAAGAAAGATTGCGGATCACAAAATAGGCCTTTAGACCTTGATATTAAAGGGTTCCTTAAAAATAAGCTGCTCAGCAAACCTACCACTTACTGCTCGATAAACCTATCACTTGCTGCTCGACAAACCTACCATGCTAAAAATCAACGGCTTAGGTTATCCACAGGAAAGCCATGTTTTATCCCCAGTAATTTTGAAGTTGCTCGATAAACCTACCACTTACTGCTCGACAAACCTATCACTTGACTAGATACTGCTCGATAAACCTACCAGAAAAATTGTACATAAATCAGTCAGATGTAAACATTGCTCGATAAACCTACCACTTACTGCTCAGCAAACCTACCAGTTTTAGGGGGTTTTACACAGGGTTATCCACCAAAAATGTGGATAACAGTAAAGAACAATTATTGAAGAAGTGGGTAGGAGGAAAGAGGTTTTACTGAACGTGTTAAAAAGGCTTTAAATGCTTGTTTTTTGGGTAAAATAAACTTGCTCGGCAAACCTAGCATGTGAAACTATAGAATAAAAAATGAACATTAGTTAAAAAAAACGTGAAAAATAGTGCTCAGCTAACCTACCAGATGAGCACTACTTGATTGGCTCGAGTTGAAGCGAAAGCTGCTGCTTTTTGAGGGAGGCTTGCTTCTTATTAAAGCGCTTCATATCGCTAATGAGGTCGTCGTGAGGGTAGAACTTGTATAAATAGTCGCTGATCTTACGCTTATCTGTGTGGTGTTTGACAGGTTCTACCTCAACATCTTTAACTCGCCGTTTCTCTTTCATCTCTTCGATAGCCTTATTCATGTAGCGAGTGTTATTCGACATTCGCTTATCTATCGGTTTAAAGATGCTTTTAAATACTGTAGAGAGCTTAATGACATATGGTTGATCAGGGCTTGCTTGTTTGTATCGTCGGTCCATGCGCTTGATCAGGTAGCGAGCTATAGGGCTTTTGACGCTTTGGGGGATGGCGTAGTTATGCTCACGGAAATCAAGCGCCTTAACTGCATTAGATACCAAAGAATCGAAAACGGCTATACATCTAATCTGGCTTCCAGCACTCTCAATCTCTTGTCGAGATACAAGCATAAGGTTACTAAGAAAAGAGGGTTCCCATTTAAAATTACCAGCGATACTGCTAACTTCGATCTCTGAGCGCCTAAGTACTTGTAAGCTTTCGATGATTTCAGGTATAGAGAATGTTTTTTTAAAGCGCTTTAGCTCTTTTTGTAGCATTCTAAGCGTAAATAGAGTGCCCAGTTCACCATCGAAAAAGGCACCATTATCACTAGTAGCTAGCTTTCGAAGAGCATCATAAACAGGCTCTTCACGTTGTATCGATGGATAAACTAACACATCTGTCTTCTTACCATCGATATCTTTAATGATTCGACCTGGCTTTATGCTGACGATGAATGTTGTTTCAGAACCACAGTAGTTGTATTTAAACTCAGTTGATTCCTGGGGCTTTACTTCGCTATAAGTCCAGTATCGTTTTTGAATATTGTCGACAAACTTAGGAATGTGGTCATAGAAGTCAACTGCGTTAGAATAATCAGCATCTTGTGCTCCAAGCAGCTTGAAGAATGATAACTGTTTTATAAAGTCAGGACTGATTTCTTTTAAGTCAGTTTTTGTATACATGTAAGTGCATAAATTTTAGTCAATAGATTGAGTATATTTGACTACATGAATGTTCACAACAGATGTATGCTATTGCCACCCTTCCCTCTTACTACAGCATTCTTGAAAAACACTTTGTAGATGAAGTGACTTTAACATGAAACTCACGTGAGTTTAGGGTGACTTTCACGTGAGTTCCCTTTCATTTATCAATCAAGTTGATACTGTTCTGAAAGACGATCAATATATTCGCAAATTGCCTTCGCTGCCAACTGACGTTGACTTACTTTGAAGCCGATATCTTGACTCATTCTTTCAGAAAGTTTTGTTAGCTTATCTCGATAGTAGTCATTGAGTGGTGCAGCAAAGTCTGTTGTCTTCTTGCTTTTTTTGGCTTTAGCTATAGTTGGATCTGCACCCTTTTCAATAACTTCTGTTTCACGCTCTGTGCTTGGTTTTGGAGATCGAGATCTGATAAGTGAAGGTTTGTTAGGCATTTTGAAGTATTTCCTGAGCTAGAAGTTGTATTTCGGCTTTAGCTTTTGAGTCTGCACATTCAACAACACCAGAACCATTTCGTGGTGATGTCCTATAAATTTTTCTTGAACGAATAACAACACCAGACAGCTCCATCTCATCCTTGTATTCGTTAACAAACTCTTTTGTTTCTTTTAACTCATTAGCTCCTGGTGTTATTGGAGCTTGTGTTACTAATATTTTAACCCTTCTGTCTGGGTTTAGTTCGTAAGTGTCTTCTAGTACAGCTACAACTTCATCCAGCGTTTCTAAATCAACCTGACTTACTTGGGTAGGAATATAAATCAAGTCAGCAGCACCAAATGCACTTCGAATTTCACGAGAGTCACGTCCAGCAGGATCTACTATGACAAGATCATAATGACCCGCCTGCTCAATAACAGTTTGTCTTATGTGACCTTGTTTTTCTATGCACGACACATGTGGCCATGACTCACCACAAGAAATACTTTCTTGTCGTCTATCAAACCACTTAGCAGATGTTCTTTGTTTGTCTGCGTCGATCAAAAGCACTTTGTAGTTTAGTCGTGCAAATTCAGCCGCAAGATTTATTGCTAGCGTACTTTTACCCACCCCACCTTTAGTCGAAGCCACAGCGACTATAAGGCCACGTTGATTTGTCTCTGACATGATAATGGTCCAAAAACAAAGCCGAATCAGTTTGGAATCGTTATTAATATGATGTTAGCTCATTACGACATTAGATGTAAATTAAACCTAAGTTCATTTTAAAGTGATGTGAAACTATATCAACTTTCAACTGAGTTTCACGTGAGTCTCACATGAGAATCATGTGAAATTCATATGATGTTGAATTATTGGGAAAATCAAAATATATTGACACTAATATAAATGGGTAGTGACAATACGGAGGTATGTTAAGTGCAACCCAAC
>NZ_JAGSOY010000166.1 GCF_018837975.1 Zooshikella harenae
ATCGAAGACCGCGATAATGTGATTGCGGAATTTGCCAAATGGATGCTTGAAAATCCTAATCCGAAGAATGTTGCCTGGGTATCGAAAATTACTAATCAAACGTCAAGCAGTGTCGCTGCAATTACAAATGCCACAGGGTTTTACCTCGATTACAGTGAGGACCTTATCGCATTAGAGGGTAAAATGCCTTTGTTGTATGTTGTACGAAATGAAATGAAGGAGGTGGCAGATAAGTGGATAAAAGCCAACACGCCATCAGCCACTACTGTCTATATGGGCAAGCACATGATGTTTTGGGAGAGGCCAAAGGAGTTCAATAAGGTCGTTGATGAATTCCTTGCAAGCGTTGAAGGTAAGTGACATATCAAGACTGCTCGTTCTTAAACGTTGAATTTAGAGCAATTATCTAGTTGGAAAAATGTTGTTATCTAGCTGGCTTTTCACATCTTTTATGCGTAAAAAATCAAAAAAATGACCAATTTGTATTGTTTTAATTAAAAGTGGTTACAACTGCCGTGTATTTATCGCCAGAATTTTCAGAGTGCTTATGGTCTGTTGTATGGGTTGATGTAGGAAGTGTTGAGTGGGTATTGCGGGAGAGTGGCTGGGCTGTTGGAAGAGTCGGCGGACAGCCTCATTGAAAAGACGTGATAAATTACGTCAGAATGACATTCAATAGTTAGTTAAGGGAAATTATGTCTTATCAACAGCTAGATATGATCGCTGATTCTTACATTCCTATTTTGCTTTTGATCTCCCTTATAGGGTTTATAAAGAGTTTTTTTTACAATGGATACTTAAAAACAAGTTATGAGGCTTTACCTTTTTTAATAGGAATCATATTTATTTACTCTTTAATGTACGTTGATCTTAAATTAGAAATATGGCCTATGCTTTCACTGGACTACAGCACTCACACAGCATTAGCTCTGGTATTTGTCTGTGGAATATCATTTTGGGGTAAAAGGCAGCTTATTGGTGTCGTTATCTCTATGGTTCTTTACTGCCTGCTTATGATGTATCAAAATTACCACACGCTATTAGACATACTTACTACAAGTGTCGCAGTACTGCCAGCACTAGTCTGGTTAAATATGAAGCTTAAACGTACTACAATTAGCTAATTGGGTAAGAGCTGGTATCTAGCCAGCTCTCCCCACACCACCCTGCATTTTTACCACAAAAATAGTTCCACTACGGTTGTCCACTGATGCGGGCGTACACAAAACCAGCCAGGGACTTCTGCACTGCTGGCGCATATAAATAGGAGAAATTCGTGAATTGATATTCTGTAGGATTGGTAGCAGTAAGTGGTGGTATCGCAGCATTAATAGCAAGCCTTACCCTGCATGCGGGACCGCACAGGGTGGTTCATTTAACTTATCCGTTAGGATAATGAATTTTGATCTATCGTGTCCTTACGGCACCCTAGCTCAACTTAACTAACTTTGAGTGGTTTACTGACTTCCGAATAATTTGTAAGGAAGTATTATGGTAGACCCTATATCCCTTGAATCAAAAAAAAAAGATATCCTGTGCGCTGGGTTAAGGCGGCAAAAGGTTGGAGGCAAAAAGTGAGTGTCCTTTTTCTTTTAACAAGCGGCTCCACCGGACAAATTTCTGCTGTCACCTTTTGTGCAAAAAAATACGCACTAAAGCAAAAACCGACATAAAAAAATTTGCTCAGCGAGTCGGGTGTTAGCCTTACTCGTCGAATGAATTCCGGCACATGTAGAAGAGGATCATATGGAAGTAAGAATTATTGACCAGGACGAACTTGATTCGCTCCTTGCCTTAAATGAAGATCACTTTAATGACGTAAAAAGCAAAAGGATTAACCCAAGCAAACTACAAGAGACATTTGTTGCGTTTGCGAACTCAGATGGTGGGGATTTATACATAGGCATAGAAGATAAATCTGAAAGAGGAGAGCGAGTTATAGGGTTCGGAGAGCAAGAAGATGCCAATGCTTTACTATCAACACTTTTGGAAGAAACCAATCCTGCTGTTGAAAATGTCCTTATTGAGTTTTTAGAAGTTGAAGGCAAAGGACTTCTTTTACATTTTGGTATACCTAAAAGCCCCAAGGTTCATTACACGGCTTCTGGAGATTGCTATATTAGAATTAATGCATCTAAAAGAAAAATCAAAGGAGACAGGATTACTCAGCTAGGCTATTCAAAAGGAGCTGAACCATATGAAAGAAGAGCTCTAGATAACGTTGATATAGAAGATATTGTTGAGGGCGAACTGCTCTCTAAGTACATGTGTCGTGTTGGAACCCATCTGGAACCAGAAGCATTTTTAAGAAAACAGCGCTTACTAACTAAAAAGGATGGTGAAAGAGTTCCAAATGTTGGCTCCATACTCTTATTTGATGATGAGCCTCAAGCCACTTTAGAAACACGGTGTGCTGTAAAAGTTTATAGGCTGAGAACGACTGAAATTGAGTATAGGCGAGAGCAGCTTGAAGAAATGCCAGTGACAATTAATGGTGACGTAGAAAGCGTGATAGAGAAAACTGTTAATCAAGTTTCTAAATACATCGATGGTGCTTCCTTTCAAGACGCTGGTAAGATTGTAAAGCTTAATTACCCATCAGAGGCTTTGAAGGAAATACTCGTAAATGCCGTTATTCATAGAGACTATAGCCTTAATGATGATGTTCATGTACGAGTTTTCGACAATCGCGTTGAAGTACAGAGTCCGGGGAAACTTCCTGGCTATATGACACTAGAGAACCTTTATGATGAACGATTTTCTAGAAATCCCAACGTAGTTCGTATGCTACACAATCTTCCCGATCCGGTTAACCACGACATTGGAGAAGGATTAGATACCGCCAAAAATGAGCTTAAAAAAGCCGGCCTCGTCGACCCTATCTTTGATGAAAAAGAAAATGCGTTTATTGTTACTATCAAGCATCAAAAGCTAGCATCGATAGAGGATGTCATACTACAGTATTTTTCTGAAAATCCTGATTCATCCATATCAAATAAACTTGTGAGACAGCTTAGTGGTGAAGATGATATGCAAAAAGTTAAGCTTGCTCTGCAAAAATTGAGAGCAGCTGGTGAGATAAAACTGGAAGACGAAAATGCATCTGCCTTTAATTACCGGTACATCAAAGTAAAGGGCTAATTGGGTAAGAGCTGGTATCTACCCAGCTCTGCCCACACTACCCTGTAAGC
>NZ_JAGSOY010000167.1 GCF_018837975.1 Zooshikella harenae
GGTCTATTAAAATAGAAAGTGCTTTACCTTTTTCTATATATCAAGTGACGTAATTACTTACGTCACTTTTTTCATTAAATCACTAAGTTAAACTACTCCCTCATACAACGCCCGGGTTCAATAGAGTAGCGACGTTCTTCAGCTCCACTTGACCATCACAAGATTTTTGGCCATGTTGAGGATAAGGTAGTAGCCTTTTTGAGTGATATTTAAATGATCTTCCGTTTTGGAAAATGTCACTGAATATCTATTATGCATTCGTTGTTCAGAGAGAATGATAATGACAAATATCTATAAAGGCCCTGAGGCTGGTATTGAAAAAGAAGAAGCAGAAAAACTTCATTTCCATTCAAAAACGGGGTGGAAAGTATTTTTCTTTATCATGGTGGCATTAGAAATAATATCTTTAGTGTTCGGTGCAGCAACTTCTCTAGGCAATATATTTGGTGAGATTATTGTATATGGCCTTGTTCTTCTAGGACTGTATGGGTTTGCTTTTAACAAAAAAATATTTGTCAGAAAGTTTTGGTTTTTTATGATTTTTGCGCCCCTTCTCTGGGACGGTTATTCAATGTTTTACCTGTTTAGTGAACTAATAGAAGATAAGCTAGAAGCTTACTTTGCAATTGCGTTTATCACCATTTTTTGGCTTCCATTCTTAATTTTTCTAACAATCGCGTTTTATAAATACAGCTTCCGCTCGCCAGAAATTTGGAAGCAATAAAAGTTTCTTTTGTGGTAAAGCGTATCCCCCCTCGATCTTATGTACACTGTAGGTTACTACGCCAAAGTCAGCAAACGCCTGTTCTGGATCAAGGCGGATTTTGGGGCATTGAGGGTTCATGGGTAATAGCCAGTATTGGTTACTCTTGATGTAAAGCTGCTTCACCATAAGGTCACCATCAACCTCTGCCACGATGATGTTACCACTTCGTGGTGTCAGTGAGCGGTCAACGACCAGGATATCACCATTGTTATTACCTGCATGAATCATCGAATCACCACTGGCGCGTAAGAAGAACGTCGCTGCAGGGTGCTTTACCATATGTTCGTGCAAGTTCAGCTCTTTCTCCATGTAATCACTGGGAAAACCTGCTGAAACGCTTCATGAGAAGAGAGGCGCTGTGTCTAAGTTTGTCTGTACCATAACCATAAAACCACATGCTGTATACTTATACAGCACTGTAGTCTGATGTATGGTTTTTGATCAAGGGGCTTTACTAGAAAGACGTGTGTGTTGTTACTGCTTTGAATGAGATAAACAGACTCGTCTAAACTTCTTATATTAACGCGATGCTCGACTTTTATTAGTTTGAAATGACAACCCCTGACCCCAACCTTTGTTTTGCCGAAACAAATTCAAAGGGACAGGGGATGTCAGTAGAAGAGTTTATCATAGCAGTTTATTGCTGGGTTGATGATACCTTTAATGATTTACTTAAAGGCCAGCGATTACGTGAACGAGGAATTATGCCCTCCCTTTCTGATCCTGAAGTGATTGCAATGGAACTCATCGGCGAGTTTTTTGGGTTAGATGAAGATACTCATATCTGGCGGTATTTTCGCGAACATTGGCATAACTATTTTCCAGGTATCGGTTCAAGAAGCCAATTTTCAAAGCAAGCGGCAAACTTGTGGGCGATAAAACAGCAGTTGCAAAAACGAGTCACTATGGCACTGGGAACAATCACTGACCCACTCCATATTGTCGATGCTTTTCCTTTACCCGTGAGCCACTTTAAACGGGCAAAAAACTGTAGCCGTTTTAAAGGAGAGGCAGACTACGGTTATTGTGCTTCAAAAAGTGAAACTTATTATGGGTTTAAAGGGCACTTAATCATTGATTTTCATGGTGCCATTGCAGGGTTTACGTTAACACCGGCTAATGACAGTGAGCGAGAAACCGTCTGGGAGTTAACGAAATTGATGAAGAGTGGTATTTTGCTAGGTGATAAAGGTTATTTAGGTGCAGATTTTAAGGCTGAATTGCTTGAGCTAAAAGAAATACAGCTAGAAACACCGGTCAGAGAAAAAATGGTAGATCAACTCCCTGAAAAATGGAGAGGACAGTTAAACCGGCTCCGACGACGAGTTGAGACAACGATTGGTCAGCTTGTAAAAACGTTTAATATCCAACGAACAAAAGGAAGGACCTTATGGAGCCTGACTAACCGAATAAGTCGTAAATTGTTATCACACAGCTTATGTGTATTACTCAATAAAAAAGAAGGCAATGCTCCACTTCAGTTGGCCCAGTTAATAGGCTAAAAAGTCGAGCATTGTTCTGGTCTAATGCCCTTAGCGGCTTTTTTAGCAAAGGCTTCAAGTTCTTTTTGAGTCACCATAATGGCCTATCCTTATACGTTGTTAACATTAAGAATAGGCGGTTACACAGAATCTTTTACAGTCTCAGAGCTTCTGGATATTGTTGAGTCAACGAAAGCAGACATTGTCACTCAAATGCCTTAGAACCAACACTGTTCATTTTGTTACTGCTTCTACTGTTGTTACATACCTCTGATTACTCAAGCTATGTGTCACTCTATGCCATCTACCCCTTCTCGAAACCCTGATATGTGCACATCAGCTTCAGCCATGAGTCCAGAATTACCTGATAAAGACACCTCAATACTTGCTTCACCACGCTGATAAGATGCAAGCCTGGCTTTAGCCGCTTCGTGTACCTCTTTGGAAAGTAATTTTTTGCGGGCGACCATCTTCTAAAAAATACGTCTACTCAGACTCGATGGATTCAATCTGAAAGTGGAACACCTGCAGCAGAAGCGAAGAATGCAATACTCTCATACATTGAAGGTATTGATATTGAAGATGTTTCAACAACATCAATTAATTAAAGTTGGTGTCAAAAGCGCCTAAAACATAAATATGAATGCTATATGCCTGGTGCATTATAGGTGTACCCTAAATGCACTCCCTCCCCCCTCCTAAATCACAAAGCTCAGTAACAGATTGCACAAATCTTGCTCTATATTATACTGTGCAAATAAACAGTATATTCTATGCAACAATTTGTGAGTTACATGATAAAGACCTTTGCTTTAGTGTGCCCCCTCGGCAACTAAGCAAGGTTAGGCAACGATCCATCAGGGGTTGTGCCTCAAAAGTATGTCCAAAGACTGGATTGTATGATTTTTACTCAA
>NZ_JAGSOY010000168.1 GCF_018837975.1 Zooshikella harenae
CTCATTGCATTACTATACCAATTAATTCTACTCTAGTACTTCATAATATAAAATGAAACATATAAAATACTTTTTAATAGTTCTTGCTAGTGTTTACTCTTTGTTTATCAACTTAGCTAACGCAGCAAATATTTACACTACCAGCAGTCACTCCATTGGTGATATCACTTTTCACTCAGTAAAAGAAACGGTTCATCCTTCGGCTACAGGGGTTGTTCAAGTCCTTTTTTCAAACATCGCTTGGAATGATAACACCAGCTGTAATAAGAGAGCTGTATATATCAGAGATGAGGATTCCCACTTAGTCTCTGCCATCTTGACCGCTTATACTGCTGGTATGCAGGTCAGAATTTATGTTGATGATACTTTGCAAGCAAATGATCATATCTGTTATGTGAGAGCACTGAAGTTAGTTAAAAGTTAATAATACTGTGGGTACCACTACTCAAATGTGCAAATGAGTACGAATTGAAAATAGAGCTATTATCAACTTTTTCTCTAATTAAAAATGTGCCATTGCTTGTATATGATTTTTGACTTATCAAACTGTATTAGGAAGTAAAAAATGAAATTGTTTTTACAGTTTTTGTTATGCTTAATATTTACACTTAGTTCTTCCGTATT
Organism: Zooshikella harenae; assembly: GCF_018837975.1. Lineage (GTDB taxonomy): Bacteria > Pseudomonadota > Gammaproteobacteria > Pseudomonadales > Zooshikellaceae > Zooshikella > Zooshikella harenae. Next base: position 625 of record NZ_JAGSOY010000168.1, read on the forward strand.
TAGTGACGAGCTTACAACGAGTCCTTATACTCAAATTGAATCCGTTGATGCTTTTACTGATTTTGGTGATGGAGATATTATTTTTAATCTTGTGGCAAAAGTGAATGGGTGTGAAAGAGGTTATTGGATGAGTAAAAATAGCCCTGGATATAATACTACATTGAGTATGATTATTGCGGCTTACCAGGCCAAAACCCGTGTTCTTGTTAGAGGTTATTCTCAGCGCCGTTGGGATGGTAGTGCAGGTCCTTTTTGCCAGTTATATTCTATTAGATATGTGCCAAACTAATTGTTTGTTTACATGTGATTAGAATAAGTGAAAACCAAGTGTAAAATAAAATAATGAAATTTTTCACCTAATCAACGCGTTTTAAATCCCTCAAAATCCTCAGCATTCACTTAATGATGTTGAGGATACTATGCCACACTTCAGTACTCATTCACTTGAGCTCCTTACCAGCTGCCACCCAGATCTGCAGGTGGTGTTTCAGGAAGTCATAAAAGACTGCGACTGTACGATCTTAGAAGGTTTTCGTAGTCGAGAAGCCCAGAATGACGCTTATTCAGCCGGTCATTCAAAGCTTCAATTCCCTCAAAGTAAACATAATCAATCCCCATCACTTGCGGTGGATGTCGCGCCTTATCCGATCGATTGGCAGGATATTAACGGGTTTTATTACTTCGGTGGGTTGGTGCTGGGTACCGCATTAAACCTGTATAAAACAGGCAAAATCAGTCATCGATTACGCTGGGGAGGTGATTGGGACCGGGATCATGATGTCAGTGATCAGTCGTTTAATGACCTGGTGCATTTTGAACTCTACAAGGAAGCATGATGGATAAATCAGGCATCGCGAGTTATAGCGTAGGCACAGTGACCGTTGTGGGTGCAGCTATCGTGGAGCAATGGAATCCCATGGATTGGCTCACCGCCATTGGCGTTATTGTGGGTGTGATTGGAGTGATCGTCAGAATGTATACGGATATTGCCGCTCATATGGATCGGCGTAGGGAGGAAGAATGAATTGGTTAGCGAAATTAGTCAGTAGTGGCCTGGATTGATGCCATTCGTAATGTGTTGGATAAAGTCACCACCTCTGATGCAGAGCGTATGCAGGCGGAGATTTTATTAGAGCGTCTGCGTCAGCAACCTCAAGTTTTACAGGTTGAACTGAATAAATTGGAATCACAGCACCGCAGTTTATTTGTTGCCGGTTGGCGTCCATTTATAGGTTGGGTTTGTGGGTTGGGTTTAACGTTTACCTTTTTAATTAACCCCATCGTGCAATGGGTATCAGGGAAGCCAGGACCTCAACTGCCGTTTGATATTATGACAGAGCTGGTCTTAGCCCTCTTGGGTTTAGGTACACTCAGAACAGCTGAGAAGTTCGGAGGACAGACCAAATAATGCGTCGGAAGCTGACCCCGAAGCAGGCGATGTTTGTGAAGGAATACCTGGTGGATCTGAATACCACATAAGCCGCCATACGGGCTGGGTACCACAAGCAGGGAGATCAAAGCCTTATTAATCGGATTGCGAGCCATTAGCATCAGCTTACTTACTACAGCTATTGTTGGCTGGTTTATCAGTTTAATTGTGGCAACGGGTATCGCCATTTATAAAAACCAAAACCAACTCGACTTTGGCCATTTAGAAGCTAAGGCATTGCAGGTAAAGCAATACAGTTAGTGTTTATAACCTGAATTAACTCATGTCTAATGAAAACCATGATATGAATTAATTCTAACCTGTTGTTTCTAATAGCTTATTTTTAGCTGCCATGTGTATTGAATGATGGCCAAAGTCAAGAAAGATATTAACGTTATTAATTATTAAACTAGTTCATCTAACTTGTTCACTCTTGTTTTCTATAACTTAAATTAATAGCTTAAACTTACTTCCATAGCAGTTTCTATAAATATTTATTCACATGTTATAAGTCAGCCACCTTTACCTCATAAAAACTCTCTTTGGTTTAGGCTCGCTCAGGCAATCGCACGAACGGGGTACAGCAAAGAACGGCATCTGAGCAAAGGACAACACCTGCAAGCTCACCCGACGACAGGTTCGGTTTCTTGAGGGTCTACCCGTCAAGTTAAGTATGAGTTAAATAGGGCTTAGAGCTAAAGTCAAAGCTACTTGGCGAATTATCCTCTACTACAAGCCAGCCATAAAGACCACGCATTTTCTTTTGGGGTAACGGTGAGTTACTCGGCCTTACGAAATCATCACTATTATAGACGGAGTTAACACCACAAATCTTAACAAATAAGATACTATAACTACTAAGGTTAACTCGTTCACCTCAACAATTACACCCTGTGAACGCGATCATATTTATTTATACGTAACCCTCTAAAACTCACCAGCGTTGTTAAACTTATCCGTCAATAACTGAATTAAATTCCAAAATTTATATCTACAATTTATAGAGCATTAAAAATAAAATGTAATATGTCATTCTCTTTGATAGTAACCATTTTACTTGAGTAATATTTAACACTATACCCATAACAAAGGTTTT
>NZ_JAGSOY010000169.1 GCF_018837975.1 Zooshikella harenae
TACTGGCCATCACATGAGCCTGGATAAACCCCTCTTGTGGTGGCGGGCTATGACGAAGCTGCCGCTTACGCAAACTGAACTACTTTGGACACAACTTTTGCTCTCGACAAAAGGCCGCCGCACTTAGTCCACTTGCCGCTTGTTGATCTAATAAGGATTGCCACTCTTCTGCAGTGCGCTTTTTCATGTACGACTCCTATTTAAAAATAGGAACAATACAAAAGATCTTTCATGGATGGCAGGGTGTGGGTGCTTTGGCGGTTACGTAATACTTCATATAAGCCGCCACATCTTGTTTCATAAATTCCCTCGTTGGCTGACTCACCTTAAAAAGCCAATCGTGTTTCAAGCTACCAAAGAAGCGTTCTACAACAGTATTATCCCAACAAGCACCCACATCGCCCATACTGGCTCGGATACTATAGCTCGATAACAGCTTACGATATTGCTTGCTGGTATACTGTGAGCCACGATCACTGTGAAATACAAGGCCTTTAGGTGGTTATAGGCTTTCATTAATGCTTTGCACACCAAATCGGTTGTCATCCGCTTATCGATATGCTAGCCAACAATTCGACGAGAGTATAAATCCATCACCACAGCCAAATACATCCAACCTTCACCTGTCTTTAAGTAAGTCACATCGCCAGCCCAAACCTGGTTGGCTGCAGTGGGGTTAAAGTTCTGGTTTAACCAGTTATCGGCCACTGAATCAGCATGCTTACGCTTCGTTGTGACCCTGTAAGCCTGACGTTGTGTAACTTTTAGGTGTAGTAACCAATGCATGATGTTGCGAACTTGGTAGCGACCCATTTGATAGCCTTCTTTACGCAATCGTTTCAGTTCATCGCGCTCAGACTCTTCTAAGGCAATGCCTTTCTGCTGAGCTTCGTATTTTTCTTTCCACTTGTAAAGCAGGCTAGTAACGACTCCGAGTGACTTTGCTGTGTAGCCTTGCTCTAACACCATCAAAACAGCTTCATCTTTAAATGACTGGGAATGGCTCTTATAGGATTTTTTCAGACTCATATAGACCTCTTAATTCATTGTCTCAAAATTAAGTGTCTGATGGCATTAGACCAGAATACTTAGGATGGGGTTAGGGTTTGTCATTTCAAGTTAATAAAAGTCGAGCATCGCGTTAGATTACAAGCTGGCTAGTAATTAAGTAGACCTTTAAAGTAATTCCAGTTAGACTCTGCTTATTTGTGGTTGCTGATGCTTATGCAGTTTGCAGTAGATAAAGTTTATTGTATTAGTCTAAAAGAGCGTCGAGATAGGCAAAATTTTGCCAAACGGAATCTTGCCCTGTTGGAGCATGATGTTGAGTTTTGGTTAGTGGATAAGGATCATCAAAACCCTGAACGTGGTTGTTACAACTCGCACAGAGCAATTGCAAAGCATGCTTTGGATAGAGGATATCAAAGAATTTTAGTTTTTGAAGATGATGTGGTTTTTGATAGGTACCCATCAACTAAACAGATGGAGCGCATTAACAAGTTTCTCAGAGCAGGTCATGGTGATATTTTTTACTTGGGTGGTTTATTGGGTAAACTGTGGTTTACGCATCATCTAAATGTCGTTCGAGGTAGGCTAGTTTGCATGCATGCATATATATTACATCAAAGTGGCTTAGAAAAAATTGTTGCTAATGAGTATCAATGTCAGTCTATTGATGTTTTTTGTAAAAGAACACTTAACGCTTTTGCATTTTTTCCTCTTTTAGCGTCACAACAACCTGCGAATTTCCTAAACAGTGATATTACTCATCATGTTAATCATAACACTGATAAGCTTTGGCGCCGAAACAGGCGTAGGCAATATTGGTCTGTGATCAGAAATATTAAGTATACTCTATTAGATCGTCCCAGTTATTGGAAAGAGTAGATTTCATGAGGTACTATAGTGTAGCTATCAAGCCTGCATATAAATAGACTGTGTAGAAATTTATACGTTTGATATGTGCTATTTTAAGGGGTAGTTACACTCTGGTTTTATGTTGCCCAGAAGTCGAGTAAACCCTCTCGATGTTATTCTGTAGCCAACCGTGAGTCTTTTGCTTTTTCCGATATCCGCCGACTCTTTGCAGAAGAAATTGAGCAAGAAAAATTCAGTGAAGGTTTAGGTATTTTTACTATGTACAGGACAAAACTTTCAGGGAATGCCAAAATACAGACAGGCTAGCATCCCCCTCTACTAGTATCCTGTGCAAATAATCAAGCCCTAGACGAAATAAACTTTTCGGTTTTCGACCATGCGTTTTTAGCTTCAGTGGCTTGAGACTGTTTTGCCATAGGCCCAACTTGAATGACCAAGCTAATGGCCAAGGCACAAACAAAAAACAGCTTTTCGAGACGTTCTAGCCCCTGTAAATGCGTGCTTTCTAAATCAAATCCTCTACTTTTTAAGCAACCAAATAACGTTTCAATTGACCACCTAATAGCATAACGTTTAATAGCCGTTTGGGGCTGCTCATTCGTCGCAATAATCACACGTCCTTGCTTACCCATGATACAAGACAAGTGCACAGGAATACCCCAAATGTCTCTTTGTTTTTTCAAATTCATCTGTTCATTCTGTTGCAAACCAAATAAGCGTGAAACGGGTAAACGTTGATTCCTATGCTTGTTCCAAACCTTGGTATTATTGGGAATTCTTATGCAAAAGGAAATGTGCTCATCGACTAAAAACTGCAACCAATTTTTTCCCCTAAACTCTCTATCTGCTGTTAAATACGCTATTTTCTCAACACCAAACACCTTCAAAAAGCGGTTGATTAATGCCTTTCGCTCTTCGGTATTGGAATTACCTTTCTTCGGTAATAATACCCAAAAGAGGGGTATAGCTAACCCTTCACGTGCTACAGCCAAAACCATAAAATTAATTTTGAGTACACCAAAATTCCAATTTGTACGATCTAAGCACAGTACCCATGTTTCATCTGGGCAAAACCACCTGGCCATCACACGAGCACATTGATCATAGTCTAGGGTAAAATCTCGAAGAAACCGCTGAAGACGCTTATAATTCGATGTCGGCAAAGTGGTACCATAAAACACTTGAGCTATACGTGTGAGATTGACTGAACGAAGTGCTAGAATAAATTGGACTAGCAAGGTGACTCGGGCTTGATGC
>NZ_JAGSOY010000017.1 GCF_018837975.1 Zooshikella harenae
TAATACTTTATCTATGCAATAGACTGCTACTTCTTCAGAGAGAATGGGCATTGAGTACTCCATGTAAGGCCGTCCTGCATGTTTGTAAGGTGGATATAAAGCAAATGAATCACTATCTTCCATCATTTTTAATCCACGCTTCCAAGGTACGCCTTCAATGGTGACTTTATAATCTGGCATTGCATCAAAGACAGCTCGTAGAATATCTGTGTAAATGCCAGCCATTTTACCATCTTTTTTATAAGAGTAAGGAGGATAGTCTTCATCGGCAATAATAGTGACAGACTCTGCTGCTATGACTAGGTTGGTTAGTACCAGGCTACCAGTCAATGTTATGAAGGCCATAAGTTTATGCATGACAGTTCATTCCTTTTTTAGAAAAAGCAAGTCTTTAGAGTTTTAGTCCAGACTAGCTCATTCGTAAAGTTGTGATATTTTTGAGGAATGATTTAATTAAATGGAGAAAGCAACATTTTGTGTGAACATAAAAGTGCTGTTTAATAAAGTCATGTAAGAACAAAAGATATTGCGGTAAGTAATATGAAAGCTCCTATCGTAAATTATAAATATAATTCACAATAGGAGTATCTACGACCTTAATAGTGAATGATACTGTCTTAATCGCTAGTTTTGGACATGTTTCATATCGCCCCTAGGGTTAGGCGTTTTCATAATGGGGGCATCAACTGTTAGTTGATCGCCATTGCTAAAGGTTAATTTTAGCGTTGTTTTGCTGCCTTCGTTGCTAGGTTTTTTTAACCCTAAAAACATAATATGCAAACCGCCTGGTTTTAGATGGGTACTGCCTTCAGCAGGAATCATGATTACCTTTTGCTGAATCATTTTCATTACACCTTCATCCATTTTGCTCAAGTGCAGTTCAACATTTTTTGCAAGCGGACTTTCAGCTTTTATAAGGCTAACAGGTTGCTTGCTGTGGTTGTGGATTTGCATATAGCCTGCAGTGTTTTGGGCTGTTGGTGGCATAGCACGCACGTATACATCATTTATAGTGATTGCTTGTTCTGCATTGGCGCTGCAGCTTAGCAAACTCAGTGCGAATGTAATACCTGTAGTTATCAAGTTCTTGCGAGTAGTTGACGATAGGTTGATGCTCATGTTTCCCTCTTATTACTCCATTTTTTAGTTGTCGTTGAGTAGTGATCGTAGTGCTTTAACGAGCACATCCGTTGGAACGGTATGAGGCATGACATGACGAAGGATGCCTTGCTTATCAATTAAATAAAAGTTCGAGCTATGGTCTAACGTATATTGCAGTGCGGATCCAACACTGGGCTTACGCTGGTAAATGACATGGTACTGATTGGCCACAGTATTAATAGCCGTGGGATGACCACTTAGCCCTTTAAAGTCTGAAAAGAAAAATTGGGCATAAGTGTTAACAACCTCAGCTGAGTCCCGTTGAGGGTCAAGGGTAATCATTAATCCTTGAATTTGAGTTTGTCCATGGGGTGTGAGCTGCTTTACTGCATTAGCCAGTTGACTCATGCCCGTTGGACAAACATCAGGACATGAGGTGTAACCAAAATAAATGGCAACAGCTTGTTTATGTTTAAAAGATGAAAGTGAAACGGAAGACTGGCCTGATTGAAGTGTAAAGTCAGGAGCGTGTTCACCTAACATAAGGCTTGTGGGAGAATAGGGGGCAGAATCAGTCTTAAAAAACTGAAAATATGCCGTAATGATAATGGCAAGTGCGAGAAGACATTGTGCAGTAAGGACTATTCTTTTAGGCGTCATTGTTGGGTATTAAATCAATAAGGATTTGGTGTATACCTTTTGCCGTGTGGAGTCTTAGGTCTGCCTGCCATTGCATATTGGGATCAATGGTGCAATAACTGAGTGTTACGTTACCTTCAAACTGCTTAGGTGCTACCTGCTTTAACTTAATTGGCATTAACCCCATATTCATTGTCTTACCAATCATTTGCAGTGTGACAAAATCCTGTGCCGCAGCCTGACGAAGCTTTATGTTAAACGTTATTGGCTGATCATAAGGCAGAGATATCGGCGTAACCTGTAAATGCGTAAATACAGGCGATGACTTCGTTAACAAACATGGCTCAGTAGTTAGTTGGCAGTGTTGGCTCGATGTGCTTACAAAAGGGGTATTATCTTGCAAAAACCAACGAGGCAGTACAATAACTGCTAATAGTATCAAGCCTAAAACTACCAGTGATGTACTTGAGCGTTCTGCTGAAAGCCATTTAGATACGATAATCATTTTCAATGCCGATTATAGAAGTATTAGTAATAATAAACAGCTGCTAAGGTGCGACATATTGTCACACTTGCTTTGTTAGGAGCAATAGAGATCATATGGCTCTGACGAGGCTTAACATGCCATGTACAGTCCTTACATTAACCATAAAAATTATATGGGTAAAGGCTGTGTTGATGGTTTTAAGCGGACTGTTAATGTTGGCGTGTAGTTGGTAAAAGCGGGAATAATATATTGAAAAGACTAAACATCAGTATATTTCTGGGATGAATGTTTGTTCGTGATACGGGCGTCGTACGTACTTTATACTTTCTTCTGGTTCAGGTAATTTTATTTTTTTAGGGAGCACATCTTTGTATTCAATAATACTTAATAAGTGAGCAATACAATTCAGGCGTGCACGTTTTTTATCGTCTGCGTCCACAACATACCAAGGTGCTTGTTTTATATCCGTGTAAGCAAACATTTTATCTTTTGCTTCAGAGTATTTATGGTAAAGACGCCTAGATTCCAGATCCATACTACTCAGTTTCCAGCGTTTTAAAGGATCATTGATTCGTGCTTCAAAACGTTTACGTTGCTCTTCTTCGCTAACGGAAAACCAATATTTAATGAGAATAATACCTGATCTGACGAGCATTCGCTCAAATTCTGGACAAGAGCGACTAAACTCAATGAGTTCATGCTCATCACAAAAACCCATTACACTCTCAACACCTAGTCGATTATACCAGCTTCGGTCAAAAAGGACGATTTCGCCACCAGCAGGTAAATGTGTGACATAACGTTGAAAATACCACTGAGTGCGTTCTCGTTCGGTTGGCGTTGGTAGCGCTGCAACTCTACAAATTCGTGGACTTAGGAACTCAGTGATACGTTTGATTACACCACCTTTACCTGCAGCATCGCGGCCTTCAAAGATAACGACAATTTTAAGGTGCTTTTGTTTTACCCATTCCTGCAGTTTGACTAACTCTATTTGAAGCTTCCTTAATTCTCGTTCATAGCGACGTTTTACTTTTTGTTTTTCCGTCTTCGTCATAACCTGAGAATCGGCAATACCACGATAAATAGCTTTTTTACTCTTGATCGGTTTGCTGTGCTTTGGGTCAACCACGAGTCTGTCTCCCAAGCTATTGATTCCTGATAGTGTTAATACCAATCATTAGGTTACGTAGTGGGTATATAATTAATGACTGGACATGTTCAATTTTATGCCATATATGAAATAGTAAGCCTATTAAAAAAATAGCATTTCAGAATACTATTGGGTGAGAAACTATCATTTAATGCTAAAAAAAATTTTATTACCCACCATTCTTATTTTACTTGCCTATGGTTTTTGGATAAGTCCTGACTTTAAGGTTGTTTCTGCTGGTGTCGCTGTTTTCTTGCTGGGAATGGTTTTTTTAGAACAGGGGTTTAAAGCTTTTACGGGAGGAGTTTTAGAAAAATTACTTCATTTTTCTACAAATAAAATGTGGAAAAGTTTGACATTTGGTATCATTTCAACTTCGTTACTTCAATCAAGTTCTTTAGTTTCCGTTATTGCAATATCGTTTTTAAGTGCCGGATTAATTGGTCTGAGCCAAGGGATAGGAATCATTTTTGGTGCTAATTTAGGTACCACGACAGGTGCTTGGTTGGTAGCTGCATTTGGTTTAAAAGTCAATATTAGTAGCTATGCGATGCCTTTACTTGTATTTGGTTTGGTATTCCAGTTTGATAAAAATAAAGCATTGCAAGGTATTGGAAATGTGCTCATTGGTATAGGTCTTTTGTTTTTAGGTATTCATTATATGAAGGAGGGCTTTGAAGCCTTTCGAGACAGTGTGGATTTATCTCAGTATGCTATGACGGGTATATCAGGCCTATTGTTTTATACGTTAATTGGAATTATTGCAACGGTGGTTATGCAGTCAAGCCATGCCACGTTGATTTTAATTATTACCGCATTAGCTTCTCATCAAGTCAGTTATGAAAACTCTCTTGCGGTTGCTATTGGGGCCAATGTAGGTACAACTATTACTGCAATACTGGGTGCATTAAGTGCCAATATTCAAGGCAAACGTTTGGCAGCTGCGCACTTAGTATTTAATGTTTTAACAGGGTCAATAGCCTTACTGTTTATAGAGCAGATGGTTTGGGTCGTAGGGCATTTTTCAAGCATTATTGGGATTGACTCAAACAACTATACTATGCAATTGGCTCTTTTTCACTCGCTTTTTAATACCGTTGGAATCGTTGTATTACTGCCATTTGTAGGTCATTTAGTAAAAATGTTAGTGAGGTTGTTGCCTGACTACAGGGCTGGTGGATTATCAATAAATACGAAAGATACAAGTATACATAGGGCAAGGTATTTAAGTGAAATTTCGCTTAATTACCCTGAGACTGCTATGCAGGCTATGGTAAAAGAGTCAGTTCACTTATTTCAAAATGCTTATCAGATTGTATCTTTAGGTGTATTTGTGAGAGCCTTTGAAATAAAAAAAACAAAAGAGTTAAAAGAGCTTTTAAATCTTGAAACCGAGCTGGTTACGGTGAATATTGATGAATTATATCAGCGTTATATCAAAGGTGTTTATGCTGATATTTTGCGTTATGGTAGTCAAATTGAATCAGGCCTTAGTCTTGAGCAAAGTACACAAGTATTTTCTCTGAAGCTTGCTTGTAGAAAAATAGTTGATGCTATCAAAGATATAAAACATCTTCACAAAAATTTAGCAAACTATGTAAAGTCTGATAACGATGTAGTAAGGGAACAATATGATTTATTGAGGCTACGCATCATCATTATTTTGAAACAAATTTATGAGCTGAGGTTATTATCAGATGCCGATGACTTGGCCACAAAAACAGATTTAATAAAGCTAGCCATTGCCAAGCAGGATATTGGAAGTAATGGTGCACTGGAACAGTTGATACGGATGCGTCGAATTGATCCTATGGTTGCAAGCTCTCTGATTAATGATAGTGGTTATGTTCACTCCATTTGTAATAATCTTGTGGATAGTGTTATTGGTATCTTTCGCCGTGCAACCGGTGATATTATTCAGGCTGAACAAGAAATGGAGCTTGATCAGGATGAGCTCATGGCAATCCTTAAAAAGCATAAGGGGTCACGTTAGCTATATAGTTTATTTTTTCATGATTTAACTAACTTAAGCTTCTTTATGAAAGAAAAATTAATTAGACGTTTAAATAAAGTTAAGGCTTTTTTGGATAGTTCTCTTGTTGAGCAGAAGGAACAGGCAAATTCTATAAAAAAAGTATTAAAAAAACTGAAACAAAAACAAAAATCTTTAGAAAAAGAGTTAAATGATGAAAAAAGTAAAAGACGTCGAGCAGAGCTTCAAGATGAGATTGCGATTATCAAAGAACGGCGTAAGAAAGGCATTCAGGCATTACAAGATCTGAATGGTAAACCATCAGAGTAGGTTCTACCCTCTTGAGTATGATCTTGCATGTTATTACTTAGAAAAGATATAACACATCAAAATAGCTAAAAATTAGCTATACTAGTCGGCTATATCGCCGTATTTCATGTCAAAGGAGCCACCTTGTCGTGTATTTTGATAGCCATTGTCACCTTAATTTCGAAGCCTTTGATCAAGATCGTACGGAGCTGTTAGAGCAATGTGCTGAACAGCAGGTAACCAATATTTTTATCCCAACAATTACTCAAGCTAACTGGGCCAAACTACTGGGCTTGCTGCGTTTAATTCCTGGGCAGCATACGGGAGTAGACTGTGTGGGTGGGTTAGGTTTACATCCTTACTTCTTAGCTCAACACATGGAACAGCACTTGTTAGAGCTGGATAGTTTACTGGCGCAACAACACCCTGGTATTGTTGCTGTGGGTGAAATTGGCCTTGATTACATGTTAAAAGAACTGGATGTTGACTGTCAGGTCCATTACTTTCTAGAGCAGGTTAAGCTAGCAGATAAACACAATTTGCCTGTAGTGTTGCATGCGCGAAAGTCCTTTGACCAGTTGACGAAAATACTTCGAGACTACCCGGTAACAAAAAAAGGTATTGTTCATGCGTTTGCTGGAAGTAGCCAACAAGCTTACCGACTAATTGAAATGGGATATAAACTAGGTTTTGGGGGGGCTGTTACATTTGACCGTGCAACCAAGTTGAGAACATTAGTTAAAGAGTTACCCTTAGAGTCTTTAGTGTTAGAAACTGATGCGCCAAATATGCCTCCAGACTTTGCTCGAGAAGAGAGGAATTCACCTTTAAACCTGCCAAAAATAGCTTCAGTTATTGCAGATATTCGAGGTATCGCTAAAGAACATCTAGCTGAAATATGTGCTCAAAACTCAAAAGAAGTATTTGGTCTTTTGTAGTAAGTGTTCATATATTAATCTTTTATTGTGTTGCGCCTTCTTTAGTTTGGTGAATTGAACACAATTATGTTGCTGTGGATTACAAAATCTAAAAAGCTTAATATGAGGCTTTCAAGCTACGATATGCCCTTCACGAATCATCTTTAGGGGTTGTTGTCAGCGTTCTTCACTTCAGTCACTTATTAATATAAGCCCCATCTACAATTATTATGTGTCTGGGGCCTATGTGCTGGGTATGTATGCAGGTGTTTGTTGTAGAAGCCAATAATAACGCAATATCAACTATTTATTAGTTTACTGTGCATGGCGTTCCTGCCAGAAAATGCGAAAAAGTAAATAAACAGCGTATGGTATGAGCAATAGACCAAGCAGGTTTTGAAATTCGGCATAAAGTGAAAACATAGTGTTCACCTATAATCTAGCTTACATAATTATAAGTATAACGCATAAAAAACAAGTTATGACAGTTCATTGAATTTATTCTGTTAGGTTGACTTCATTTGGCATGAGGTGACTACTTTGTGGCGAGAAAGGTGCCTAACAGAACGCTAGGCTCGTTAATAGGATGTATCAGGTGTATAGTAGAGGCAGGTCAGTAAATATTATACTCCCTTTAATTGTGTGGATATGTCCATTTTATTAAAACATTCAATGCCTTAGTGGTAGCTTTATTTATTTCTGTAAAACAACGGCGCTAGTAGACTGCTGAACGGCATAAACTTAATCATTGATAACCGGTTATCTATATCAAGACATGTTGGGATAGCTTCATGGCTCGTAAAGTAAGGTACAAAGAAGTGAGTGCCTAGAAGTAGGGATATCTTGAATAGGGTATCTATTAGATGGTCTAGGTTTGAGAGGAAATGCTATTGTTGTGGAATGTGTTCAGAATGGTTAGGAGTATAAATTCAATCTCCTATTGTTTCTTTTATCTCTTAATCTTTCAGCAAGATTACTGATGAGGCTAAGCAATTTTTTCTTATTCTTAAAGAAGGTGTTGTAAAAAGATGCAGTTTCGGATAATAAGATATTCTATTTAAGAACACTAAAAAAATGCACTTTTCCTTGATGTTACAAAAAAAACACCATTTTTAGAGGTATCCTTAAGTAAATAAGTATTGTGAGCTGTTGTTTGAATGTTGTATTTTCCTGCATGTAAATTTAACAGCATTTTTCAAGAAAATTAAAATATGAGTAAGAAGTCAGCGAAACCTTAAGTTTTACAATGGAGGCCGTGATTATTATAGAATTTTCAGTCTCATGGCTAATCAGTAAGTAGGTGCGATCAACAATGTATGTTTTTTAGGATTGCTTTCTCTAATTTATTACTCATAGAGCACCATAAATGATATCTCATGTAGTAGGAGCTTTTCATTGAGCAAAAATACGTCACAACCTTATTTGATTCCACTTTTAGCTCTACTTGCGGCTTTTCCTCCAATAGCAACAGATATGTATTTACCGGCTATGGAGTTACTACAAAACACCTGGCAAGCTTCTTTGACAGGTATTAATTTGACATTAGTATTATTTTTTACTTTTTTTAGTCTTTTTCTGTTGATTTATGGACCGCTATCAGATCGGTTTGGTCGACGGCCAGTTTTAATAAATGGAATCAGTATTTACATTATAGGATCTTTTTTATGTGCTTTTTCAACGTCACTTAATCAATTAATTGTTTTCCGTTGCTTACAGGCTATTGGTGCTGCTAGCGCTTCTGTTGTTGCTTTAGCGATCAGCAAAGATGTTTATCAAGGCAAAAAACGAGAACACGTTTTAGCTTATATCACTATGATTATGGCGATAGCTCCAATTGTTTCACCTATGATTGGGGCGATTATGGTCGATTATCTAGCTTGGCCTTGGCTCTTTATCTCACAAGCCTTACTGGGGGGTATCGCACTATATGGGTGTATTAAACTGAAAGAGACAGTTAATCAACTGGTATTAACGTCAACACGTGATGTGTTGATTAGCTATGTCAAATTATTAAGAAATAGCTGGTTTCGTCAACATAATTGGATGCAGATGTGTAGTATTTTACCTATGTTTGCATTTATTGGAGCCTCTCCTGCAATCTACATGGATCAGTTTGAGGTTTCTGCCCAGATGTATAGCTTGTTATTTGCTTTGAATGCGTTTGGGTTGATGGCTGGCGCGTTCGTTTTTTCAAAACTAAGAAATTATTTAGCACCAAGGTATTTGATGTTAATTGGAAAAATAGGAATATTACTGGCCTCTTTGGCTATGTTTTTATTCGCTGGCGATGCTGTTTTGCAGGACTTTGTTATTTGTATGTTAGTTATAACTTTTTCTATTGGGGTGATGCGTCCTGTAACGAATAGCCAAGCTTTAGAGGGGGTAAAACAGTTTGCAGGCACTGCTTCTGCTATTCTTAGTTTTTCGACCTTTGTTGGAGCTGCTTGTTCAATGTATCTTGTATCTCTGGGAAGTGTATTGACTCCTTGGCAGTGGGTTGCAGTGATAGGGATGATAGGAGGGGCTTTTAGTCTGTGGTGCTGGGTGATGACGGCTTCTGCTGCTAAGCAGTATGTGTCTTAAGTCCTACTGTAGCAAAGAGTTTATTGCCTCCACTTGGTATTGAATAATAAAGTTGCTAGACGAGTACTGTTTGGCGGAATTGAAGCCAAAAAAATTATTAAATGGTGGACAAATAGGACGACTAAGTTCTTTGGTAGTACAGGTGCTTTACTATGGACTTTAAATATATACGATGGCTTCTACAGTTGTAGGTTATTAAGGTCTCAGTGGTGAGGAGGTTTAAATGGTATGTGTATGGTGTTTAACAGAGTATAAAGTGTTTGTTGAAAACAGGATGCTTAGTTAATGAGAAGAGTTTATCAACTATTATTTGTTGTTGGCTATTCGGTTCTCGCTACTGCATGTTCACTAACACCTAGCCATGATGATTTAAGTCCTCAATGTAGTGGTGTTGCATGTGATGAAGTAGCAACGCAGGATAGTTTGACTAGCACGCGCTTAACCAAAGACTTATCAGGTAAGGTAAGTATTGGTCCTTACCATTTTAAAGTACCTGCTCAAGGAAAGGCTTATCAGAAACGCAAAGGAAGAATACAGATTGTATTTCCAGATAAATCCGGCATTCTTTTCAATATAATGTATGCTAGGGACTTTAACTTAGAACATTTTAATAATGCGTTTGACGAAAGCCAGTATGCTGTCACTGACTATCCCGTGATCATGTTTATGAAGCGTGATAGTGAGCCTGAGCCAGAAAACATTTATGACAGGTATATCTGGCGCTTAGCATTAAACAATAAAGGTTATATGCTTCGTGAGCAGTTTTATTACCACCAAGTGAGTCAAAATATAAGAACTTACTTTGGTAACACAACTATTGGTCCAATCAGTCAAGTTGCATTTATTGCAGATAAGCGATATCCAGGACAGTTGCTAAAAGTGCTAGGTTACCAGTTAGAAATGGAAACGTTTAGAAGCGTTTTAGCTTCGATGGCTGCTAAGTAAGTCCAGAGGGGTAGGGCTAAATGGAATAACATTTGAATTAAACGGTAAATTAGGCGCGCCAAAAATAAGATGAACGCGCGCCGCAAAGCTAGTTGAAGCTAGATCATTTCCTTTGGTACTTGGTAATTTATCTTGCGTTTTTGGTCTTTCATAGGAATTTCATCAGCGAGCTTGGCTGTAGCTTCACAATAAGCGGCACCTACTAAATGTCTTACTTTTGATTTTTCTGCTTCAAACCAATCATCTGAGATTTCTAGCTCAACTTCATTAAACTGATAGAAGTCTGTGTTTTTAGGGTCTTCTACTAAAAAGCAGAAAAGCCGGCAGTCATTAATCTCTGGCTTTAAACCTTTATTAGTTAATGCTTCCAACATATTGCGAAATGCTGGATCAGCATCTGGGTTGCTTCGAATAACTTTACCTTGATGGATATTAATGGCTAATTTTGCATCACGGCTGTTACGAGCACGTAAACATAAATATTTTTTCATCTAACACTCACTTAAAAGACTTATTTGACCCAATAATGATCTTAGATTTTTCAGCCATTGAGCGGAAAATTAAACCATAGACTAACACTGAATATCGTATCACCCGTGTTTATTTTAATAATGGTTTAAATGAAAACTGCTAAATAATCCTGGCCGAGTTACTTAAAACAATTAAAAAACTAAAATATGAATACAAATTTACTTATTCTATGCGCAGCAATTAGCTAAACAAGGCATAACACTCAAGTTATTTTTACCTTTTACCGCGCACAAATATACCCACTTCAAAAGCCCCTCTAGATACAGTTATCATTTAGCAATACCTTCTGAGATACTTGTCTATTTAAGCTCTCATCATTGTGTTGCCTTACAACAATACCTAAAGATCCTTTGTAGCGGGTATAAGACACTGGGTTACTAAAATTAGGCCGTTTGATTTCAGAAGTTTCTGAAAGTTAAGCTGTTATCCTCAGCTGGGAGGAAAGTGTATTCATACGACCAAACCAAATTGTTATATTGGTTATACGTAGTACCAATAACTACTCAGTGTCTTGGGTTATTATGTTATGCAAGCTGCAACATACCTTGTGTTACACACACTGTCAATGACAACTACTAGCCATATACACAAGCTACTGCTAATGAAATGACCAAGCAGAAATACGATTGTAGAGTAGCAGAGTCGTTGTCAGTTCTTAGCAACCTTGCTTATTACAACAACACAACCCTTTGAATGAATAAGTACACACTCTACCTGAGTCCAGGGGCTTTGGTCAACCTTTGCAATAGCTTGAGGCGACAGAATAAGTCTATACTAACAATATTAACACTGGTTACTTGTTGATGCCAATTCAATTTGCTAACTATATATCCTTTGTGAATGTTTTTTAGGGTGTGTTGTCTTTGTTCTTTATTTCTGTCCCCCTTCAAGGCATTACTTGGTGGTTCTACTCACGTGATTATTTGCATGTTATCTGCTTTTATCAGACAAATCTCGTTAATATCTTCTATATGCCTATATTTTAAAGTATTGTCGCGAGTAATATAAGCAAAGGGGAGGCATTTACATTAGAATTCAGGAGCTAATGTTTAAGAACACTGTTCACACCTAATAATTCAAGAACTACATTTCTTAGCTCTTCTCTTAAAGTCTTAATGGTAAATTAAATTGTTAAAAGTAAGTGAGCATTATCCTACACTATTATGGCTAAAGCAAAATCTTCGTTGATGGCTGGATTTCCTCATGGCTGAGGCTAGTTAGTGGTTTATAAGACTTAACATCGTTGATATCTTTTTTGTTTTACAATGTAAATTCGTTGCAATAACTTACTTGCTCAATCAATAGCTTTAATGTCTCAGCTTTAGTACGATTTACGTTGATATTGTTAAGTTTTAATACACTAATAGACTGGCATTAATAGCTGAGTTGGAAGTATACAAAGTACTAATCAATAAACAATATATTCAATGAGTTTTATACCCCTAGGTGGCAAGGGGTATGATGTCAGTCCAAAGTAGACGTTTAGCATTATGCTTTTCTATAAATACGCTATTTTGCGATCCTCTACCTTTCTTGTATAGCCAAAAATTGGCGTAAAGACTAAGTGCGGACCTTTTTATGCTGTAAATAATTTATTATTTTTAGTGAACGTCTTAGCTTGCTAATTTTAGACAGTAGTTGTTTGTCGTCTTTTGTGTAAAAAATGCATTGCTTAATGGTTTCAGCATTGAGTTTAATCAATAAATTAATAAGACAAAACACGTATTTTACATAAGTATTCTAAAACTATAGTTTAAGCAGAGAGGGTTATAATGGCAGCTTTTCAGTTTTATATGCCAACAGTCAATTACATGGGATTTGGCTGTTTGCAAGAAGCAGTAATGGATATTGCCAGTCGAAACTTCAAAAAAGCATTACTGGTTACAGATCAGGGGCTTTTAAAAGCAGGTCTTGTGGATAAAGTAACTGCATTGTTCTCACAGCATGGTTTGCAAACAGTTGTATATGATAAAACACGACCTAACCCAAACATTACTAATGTTAAAGAAGGGCTTCAGTTATTACAAGACAATCAATGTGACTTTGTAATCTCTCTGGGTGGTGGGTCACCGCATGATTGTGCCAAAGGTATTGCATTAGTTGCGACCAATGGTGGAGAGATTAAAGATTATGAAGGGGTAAATAAATCAGGTAAGCCACAACTTCCTCTTGTAGCTATCAATACAACGGCAGGCACTGCAAGTGAAATTACTCGGTTTAGTATTATTACTAATGAGCTCACTCATATTAAAATGGCCATTGTGGATAAACACACAACCCCAATCATTTCTGTCAATGATTCTGAACTGATGATGGGCATGCCAACAGCGCTGACAGCAGCCACAGGAATGGATGCATTAACCCATGCTGTTGAAGCTTATGTGTCTACTATCGCTACACCTATTACTGATGCGTGTGGACTTAAAGCCATTGAGTTAATTAGTCAACACTTACGCAATGCTGTTGCTGATGGCCAGAATAAAGATGCCAGAGAAGGTATGGCTTATGCGCAATTATTAGCTGGTATGGCATTTAATAATGCAAGCTTAGGCTATGTTCATGCAATGGCACACCAATTGGGTGGTTTTTATGATCTGCCACATGGTGTTTGTAATGCAGTTCTTTTGCCTCACGTCCAGGTTTATAATAGTCAAGTCTGTCCGGAGCGACTAAAAGATGTAGCGAAAGCTATGGGGTGTGATGTTCAAGGGCTTGAAGTCAATGAAGCTGCTGAGTGTGCGATAACAGCAATGAAGAAGCTAGCGAGTGATGTCAATATACCTGCAGGGTTAACGGTGTTGGGGGTAAAAGAGGAAGACTTACCAACGCTAGCTGATAATGCACTAAAAGATGCTTGTGGATTAACCAACCCAAAACAAGCAACTCATGAAGAGATTGTGGAAGTCTTTAAAGCTGCAATGTAGCTTGTCCTGTCTATATTAAGTAGTATGACTGGTCTTTTAGGATCAATTGTTTAAGAGACTCGTTAAGGTCAGTCCAGGTACTTATAATAGTTATTATAAGTGCTTGGAGTGATTGATAAATTTACTACCTTACCTGTTTGTAGTGAACTTTCTTCTCACCAATAGTTTTCTCTTCTCAAAGATAGATTAATCTATAAGGGTAGGTTTGTATAACGTATCTCATTAAGTATGAGAAAAGGGTTGCAATCCATATTGGGGTGACTATACAAAAATAAATTTGTAAGTGAGTGTATTTTTGTGAGGAGTTTAAGCCCAGTACTCAGAAAAAAATGAGACTATTACTTCCGTTTATGTTTGATTGTTTTGCCTAGGTAGCTAGCTCGGTGTGATTGTACAATGTTGTACAAGGGTATAATCCTATGTTGTAGATAATATTACAAGCTAAAAATACTTTGTCTTGAAAAGCTGCTAATTGGTCAATAATGCAGCAATTAGATCCCTTTGCAGCTTATTAACATTGGACATTGAGAGCAAAATCGTTTTTACTATGGCCCCTAAGGATAGGGAACATGGGAGGAATGAGTTTTAGTCGCTACATTCTAGTAGTTTCTGTCTTTTGTTCAACCTGCCTTGATAAGAACAAAGTGTGCACAGTATTGAGGTAATAATCGAGCAATAAAAAGAAAACATTCCCAACTGTATGAAAAATTGAATTAGTTAGCTTTTTTATTAGTTTAGTCCTTAGTGGAAAGATTTGTTGCGTCATGAAAGTGCTTATTTGCTTCCAAATAAAAATGATTTGCGAAAGGTATACAAAGACGTTTGAAATAAATCATGCTGGACATGTTTAGTCTTAGAAGTGGAAGGATGTTGTCAATTAGCTTTCGTGTAAATCATTGGTACGTGTGTGCGCCTGAAGTAGAAGTAGGTAGTCATGGGAATGGTTGGCAAGAAAATAAACAACCATTTAAAACATCTAATAAGCAACCTGATTATTCAATTATCCCTGCCGTATATAAACGCCGTTTAAGCTCTCTAGGAAAACTAGGGTTGTATGTGGCATTAAAATGTTTAGAAGATACTCCTTGTAAGTATATGCCCTGTGTATTTGGATCACGTCATGGTGATACTCAAAGAATGCTTCAAATGTTAAAGGATCTTAGGGGGCAAGAATATATTTCACCAATACACTTCAGTCATTCTGTTTATAACGGAACAGCGGGTATTTTATCCATCTTAACAAAAAATACTGCTGCCATTTCAGCAGTTTCCGCGGGACGTTCAACCTTAGCCGCTGGATTTTTAGAAGCGTGGTTGCAGTTAACATCACAGCCTGAAATAGATCATGTATTATTTGTTTATTATGATGAGCCGTTAACTGACATGTTAACGGGGTTTAACGATGAGAAGCCTTTTCATGGTGCATCTGCTTGGGTTTTGTCATTGCCTGAATATGGACAAGGTCAAGTTATTTCAATGAAAGGGGTTGTAGCAAATAACACATTAAAAGATGAGCTATCACAACCAGAAAAATTTTTGAATTTTTGGTTGACTCCAAAGCAAAAGGGTATTAGTCACACTGATGGTATGATGCATTGGGAGTGGGTTAAAGCGTGATGAGGAAGCTGTTTCGTCATTTGAACTACTACTGGCGGGTTGTAGCAACAGGCTTTGGGTTTGCATTGTTTGGGATTGGAGGGTTATTTATTGCGCTTGTCATATTCCCAGTAATTTTATTTAACGTAAAAAGTAAAGACCAGCGTAAGTGTAGAACTCAGAAGTTTATCTCTAAAAGCTTTCGTTTTTTTATTGGTATTTTACGTGGTTTGGGTGTGTTATCTATCACAACAATTAATATCGAAAATTTGAAAAGTGATAACGGTGTTATGGTTATTGCTAATCACCCTACATTATTAGATGTTGTATTGTTGATGTCCTATCTTCCTCGTGTTGATTGTGTAGTTAAAGAAGCATTATGGCATAACCCATTTTTAAAAAAAGTAGTACATTCAGCAGGTTATATAAGTAATTCGACACCAGAATCTTTAATGGACGATTGTGTTGATACGTTAAAAAAAGGGAATAATTTATTAATATTTCCCGAGGGAACACGTACTGAGCCAGGAAAGCCTGAAGTATTTCGTCGTGGAGCAGCAAATATCGCACTTAGAGCACAGGTTTCGATGAGATTAGTTTATATCAGTTGTCAGCCTAGCGCCTTAACCAAATCACATCGTTGGTATCAGATACCTGAGCGCAAAATGCACTTTACAATTAGGGTAGGAGATTGTCTGGCAACTAAACCTTATATAACGAAAAATGATGAGCTAAGTATTAGTGCTAGACGTTTAACACAGTATTTACAAAAATGTTATCGCCAAGGGGAAGTAATACATGAATCAGTTGCGTGAAGAGTTAAAGCAGCTAATTATTTCTACACTGGAATTAGAAGACATCACTTCGTCTGATATTAACAGTGATGATCCTTTATTTACCACAGGGCTAGGGCTTGATTCTATTGATGCGCTGGAATTGGGGTTGGCGTTGAAGAAAAAATACCAAATAAAGCTAGAAGCTAACAATGATAATAATAAAAAATTCTTCTATTCAGTAAATACTTTGGCTGAGTTTATTCAGTCCCAGCGTAGTGTTTAAAGTAGTGATCAGGCGTTAAGGTATGCAACAAAAGCACTTGGGTATGGATATAGCATTCATCATTTATCTATCTAGATCTAGTACGTTGATAAGTTAGCCGTTGCAAAGAGTAACAAGTAGGTTGTATATGGACACTAAACAAGCAATATTTGAGCATGTAAAAACCGTATTGGTCGACAAGTTTGAAGTTCCTGTAGATGATATCTCACTGGAAGCTACATTATATGAGGACCTTGACTTAGACAGTATTGATGCTGTTGATTTGATTATTACACTACAAGATTATACCAAGAAAAAGATACAACCTGAGTCATTCAAGCAAGTTAGAACCATTCAAAATTTGATTGATGCTATTCAGCAATTGTTAGTTGAGTCTTGAGAAGGTGCCTTGTCATTTTGTTGAAATACTAGCCGCTAAGCACTACACAACCATAGGCAACTAAATAAAGGTTACAAGTGTCATTAAGTGCATTATGAAAAAAAAACTGGGTTTGTTACTTGGCATAATTTTATTTATTTATCCTCTGTGGGTTTATTGGGGGATCAATCATCTTAACCCACGGTGGATAGCATTTATTTTATGTGTTTTTTTTATCGTTCGTCTTTTGTGTATTCGTAATATGCTCACTAAAGCTATGAAGACACAACTCTGGCTAGCTTCTGTGATAGGTATCGTTATTACTGGTAGCAGTGCACTTAGCGCAAATGAACAGTTACTTAGATTTTATCCTGTCATTGTCAGTGTTGGTTTTTTATGTTGGTTTACTTTTAGTTTATGGTTCCCTCCGACTGTAATTGAGGTTTTTGCTCGATTAAAGAAGCCTGATCTAAGTGAGTATGCCGTTCGTTATACAAGACTTGTTACGCTGTGGTGGTGTTTATTTTTTCTGATGAATGGAACTGTTGCTGCATGGAGTGCTGTTGAGGGTTCTTTGGCCTTTTGGACTATTTACAATGGTTCAGTGAGTTATGTCATTATGGGGCTTTGGTTTGCCATAGAGTGGTGTTTTCGTAAGTGTGTTATTGAACCAAGGGATAACCTATGAAGGTTGAATTGCCTAAGGATATAAATGAAGTTTTAACCAATATTTGTCAGCGGTCTGAGCCAGTCTTTGTCTCTCTATATGGTGAAGAAATTAGATGGCAGGCATTGTTGCATACCATCAATCACTTACAGCAAGAAATTTATCAATCATCAGCTCAACGTTATGCAATTTATTGTGAAGATATTGTTTTATTTACTGTAGCCTTATTAGCGGTTACGTTAGCGAAAAAAGAAGTTGTATTATTACCCAATGGACAGCCTGCCTTTTTGGCATCTATTGCTCATGAAATTGATGTACTTTTGACTGATAAAAGTAAAGTACCAAGTATAATTCCTATTAAAAAGATTCCATCAATAACACCTTATGCAACCCTCGATATTATTACACCTGTCACTGAAATAGTGACCCCGGAATATAGTACTTTGAAAGTCCACTTTTACACTTCGGGCAGTACGGGCCAGCCTAAGCAAATAACGAAGGACTGGGTAAATTTAATTGATGAAGTGAGCGCTTTACATCAGCGCTGGTTTAGGCAGATAAATGATGGATATTTTATAGGATCTGTATCATTTCAGCATATCTACGGGCTGCTTTTTCGTGTGCTTTGGCCACTGTTATGTGGTAGACCCATTATTCGCGAAACTGTCAATTACCCTGAAAATGTACTGGCCGCTGTAGAAAAATTTTCATCCTTGGTTTGGGTAAGTAGTCCTGCGTTGTTAAAGCGATTTGATTTGGACTGTTCTGGTTCAAAGTTACATGGGGTCAAAACAATATTTTCTTCTGGTGGGGTTTTGCCATTAGCATCCGCTCGACATATCCAGCAATGTTTTGGTTCTTTACCTGTGGAAATTTATGGGAGTACAGAAACTGGAGGAATAGCCTATCGCCAGCAAGTCTGTAAAGATACACCATGGCAAAGTTTCCCTACGGTAAACTGGCAAATGACTGAAGAAGGTAGACTAAGCATTAACTCTCTCTATATGAGTTATGAAGGTTGGTTTGATACAGATGATCAAATATACCCAGTTACAGAAAATACATTTCACTTACTGAGACGTATGGATCGTATTGTCAAAATTGAAGAAAAACGTGTTTCGTTAGTTGAAGTTGAAATATGTTTGGAAAAGCATTCCTTTATAGAGGATGTTGTTGTATTAGCAGTGGATGATCATCGTCAGTATTTAGTTAGTATCGTGGTACTGACGACTCTAGGGGAAGCCTTTTTAAAAGAACAAGGAAAATTCGCGTTAAATCAGGTGCTTAGGAAATACTTAGAAGGTTATTTTGAGGCTATTGTATTACCGAAGAAGTGGCAGTATGTAGGAGAGTTACCGGTTAACACAGAGGGTAAGTTAGTGCAGGCTGAACTTAAAAAATGGATACAATGAAAATGAGCGATCAGCCACTGTTACCAGACGTTATTGAGGTGGTCAGTAATCAGGATATTGATTTAATAAGTATTGATATTAAAATTAATATTAAGTCCGATAGCGTATATTTTATTGGGCATTTTCCTGATATGCCTATACTTCCAGGTGTTGTTCAAGTTCATTGGGTTATGTTATTTGCCCAAAAATACTTATTACGAACATTTAAAGTACATCGTATTGAAACCATTAAATTTCAACGAATTATAAAGCCAAACACTAAGTTAACGCTTAAATTAGTCGATAATAAGTGTGGAAAGCTTAGTTTTACTTATAGTGCAGGTGATGTAATTTATGGTAGCGGACGTATTATCTATGATGAGTCACTCTAGTGTGTTTCGTCCGTGTATTATAATACCGATATATAATCATGGTGAAACAATTAAACAAGTGATCGATGGTTTAACACCATTGAACTTGCGTGTTATTGTGGTTGATGATGGTAGTGATTTGTCAACTCAGAATGCTTTAAAAAAATTAGTCATTCAAAATGAATTCGTAAGTGTAATTCGGCTTGATGAAAATAAAGGAAAAGGCGCAGCTATCATTAGGGCAATATCACAGGCTTATATTGAAGGTTTTTCTCATGCCTTACAAATAGATGCAGATGGACAACACCATTTGCCTGATGCTGCCAAGCTGTTAAAGAAAGCAGCTGAATTTCCTGAAGCTTTGATTACTGGGATACCTATTTACGATAATAATGTGCCTAAGGTGCGTTTTTATGCGCGCTATCTTACCCATTTTTGGGTTTGGTTAGAAACACTATCTTTCGCGATTAAAGACTCTATGATTGGCTTTAGAGTTTATCCAGTAGATAGCACAATGAATGTCATAAATCAGTATCGACTACCCTATCGAATGGCGTTTGATACAGAAATTATGGTGCGACTTTTTTGGGAAGGTATTCCTGTATATTCAATTCCAACACCAATTACCTATCCTAAGCAAGGAAAATCCCATTTTAAAATGTTTTGGGATAATGCTGGCTTAACAATTATGCACACTCGTTTAGTGTGCGGTATGTTGCTTCGTTTACCTAAACGTATTTTGGGGAAGAATAAAAGCAAACAATCGACTCACTGGAGTTCATTTAAAGAGCAGGGTGGTTGGTTAGCATTAACACTTACTTTTTGGGTGTATCGATTTCTTGGTGAATGGGGATTACGCTGCTTACTGTATCCGGTTATTACTTATTATTATTTATTTTCTACGGATGCTAGAAAGGTCTCGTCAAACTTTTTAAAGCAGGCATTTGCTTATAAGCCAGCCAATGAATCTGCTTCGCTTGCATTTAATGGATTAAAAAAGAGTTTGCTTCACTTTATACGTTTCGGTGACCAGTTTATAGATAAAATTGCTATTTGGACAGGGAAAATAAGTAAAGATAATATTGCCATGCATAATGCAGAAAGTTTTATTCATGCACTTGATAATAATAAAGGATGTATCCTGATATCCAGTCATTATGGCAATAATGATATTTGTCGTGCAATTACGCAGGGGCGTTATGCACGTAAATTTAATGTTTTAGTGCACTCTGAGAATGCTGTTAAGTTTAATCGTTTTTTAGCGAAATTAAACCCTGATACCCAAATCAATCTGATTGAAGTAAATACGATTGATATGACAGTAGCTGTTAACTTGAAGGCAAAGGTTGATGCTGGGGAAGTTATTATTGTTGCAGGGGATAGGGTTCCGGTTACTGGCTCAGACAGAACGTTAATATGTGATTTTTTGGGTAAGCCTGCAGCTTTCCCACAAGGAGCATATTTACTTGGACTACTTTTAGAGTGTCCAATTTTTTTATTGTTTTGTGCTAAGGATTATAAACATAAAAAATACCATATGATATTTGATAAAATTTTTGATGGAGAAAAAGTTCCTAGGAAAGCACGAAAGGAAACAATTGATAAACTTTGTCAGCATTATGTAGTTAAACTTGAAAATCATGTATTACAAGATCCATTGCAGTGGTTTAACTTTTTTGATTTTTGGCAAACAAATATAAGTGAACATGAGTCATCCTCAAATAATTTATCTTCTGTAGTAAAAGTAAAATATGAGCAAGCAGTGAATAAAAGTGATAGTAAAGGATAATTGACTTGTTATGATAAAAAAAAGAATCACATTTGGAGATGCGCCTCTTGCTATTGAAGATATCACTTCATTAGCGCAAGGAGAAACTTTAGCTACGCTAAGTAAAACCGAAGAATTTAATCAAAAAATAAAGGCTGGCGTCGATTATTTACAAGCGTTACTAGCTAAAGAAGGTGAAATTTATGGAGTTACCACAGGTTATGGTGATTCATGCACAGTAGGTGTTCCACTTAATCGTGTTCATGAGTTACCTATTAACTTGATGCGATTTCACGGTTGTGGTTTAGGTGATATTTTTTCAGAAGAAGAAAGTGCAGCTATTTTAGCCGCTCGTTTAGCCTCATTAACGCAAGGTTACTCAGGTGTTACCCCTGAGTTATTAGCGTTATTAGTTACATTGCTCAATAAGCGAGTTTTACCCATTATTCCACAAGAAGGTTCTGTGGGTGCCAGTGGTGATTTGACGCCATTGTCTTATATTGCAGCTGTATTAATGGGAGAAAGAGAGGTCTGGTATCAAGGTCAACGGTTATCAACAGTCGATGTATTCAGACAACTTGATATTGAGAGTATTCGTTTACAGCCAAAGGAAGGACTAGCAATTATGAACGGTACGGCGGTAATGACTGCTTTAGCATGTCTTGCTTATAGCCGTGCCGCCTACCTGGCTAAACTGACGACACGTATTACTGCAATGATGTCCATTGCATTGAAAGGAAACCCTTACCATTTTGCTGAAGGTTTGTTTTCAGTAAAACCTCATCAGGGCCAAAATCAGATTGCGGCTTGGTTAAGAGCGGATCTTGATGTGGTTGATCAATATAATACAGAAAAAAGGTTGCAGGACCGTTATTCTTTGCGCTGTGCACCTCATGTTATTGGGGTTTTACAGGATGCCTTACCTTGGTTCAGACAATTTATTGAAACAGAATTAAATAGCGCAAATGATAATCCGATTATCGATGGTGTTAATCAAAAAATTTATCATGGTGGCCATTTTTATGGAGGACACATAGCCTTCGCTATGGATAGTATGAAGCAGGCTGTTGCGAATCTTGCGGATTTAGTGGATCGACAAATAGCACTGATAATGGACACTAAATTTAATCAAGGGCTTCCTGCTAACTTGTCTGCAGCGACATCATCTCATGCCATGATTAACCATGGTTTGAAAGCTGTGCAAATTGGAGCTTCTGCATGGACTGCTGAGGCCTTGAAATTAACAATGCCCGCAAGTGTTTTTTCCCGGTCAACAGAGTGTCACAACCAGGACAAAGTGAGTATGGGAACCATTGCAGCACGTGATTGTTTACGTGTATTGCAATTAACTGAACAAGTGGCCGCTGCTGGTTTATTAGCTGTTCGCCAGGCGATAGGTATTCGTCAGCATCAAAAGAGTGGGGACTGTACATTAACATCTCATGTGCAGGATATGTATGATCTGTTAGTTGAGGATATTGCCTTCATTGTTGAAGATCGTCCGCTAGAGTCAGATCTCAGATCACTAACAAAAGCTATTCAGCAACAAAAGTGGAGTTTATATGGTGCATGAGGGGTATACATCAACTCAATCAAAAAAGTTGTCTGTTGAGACCTACATTAATGTACCTTTTTTTGATGTTGACTCCATGGGGCTTACTTGGCATGGACATTATTTGAAGTACTTTGAATTAGGTCGTTGTGATTTATTGAAAAAAATTGATTACACCTATCAGCAAATGGAAGCTTCAAATTATATTTGGCCTATTGTTGATTTGCGAGTTAAGTATATTAAATCTGCGCGATTTGACCAGAGTTTGAAAGTGATCACTGAGCTTGTAGAGTATGAGCATCGCCTGAAGCTTGCATACAAAATAATAGGAGAGAATGGAGAGTCACTCACCAAAGCAACCACTATACAAATGGCTGTAAATATGACAACGGGTGAAACGCTTTTTTCATCTCCAGAGATTTTAATTGAGAAGATGAGGGCATACTATGCTACGCAGTAAACTTATCGCTTTTAGTTGCTTTTGCGCAATTGCTCTGTCTTTTATAGCTCAAGCAGATTCCACTGATGACGTATTTTGGCGTTATTGGCAGCAACAAATGTCTGCAAAAAAATTAACGGGTGACTTTTTACAAGAAAAACATATTTCAGTGTTAAGTAAACCGCTTATATCGAAGGGTTCATTTAAAGTCACTAATGATAAAATTGATTGGGTAATTACTGCCCCTGTTGCAAAACACTTCGTTTTTGACCAAAACGGCGTTATTGATCAGTCAAAATCAGTCAGTCAAACAGATGCAATGGGTAATAATCAGGCGTTAAAACAGTTTAGTGCGATATTCAGACCTTTATTTACTGGAAATAAAGAACAACTACAGCAATTTTTCTCTATTTCTGTCAAAAAGCTGAATGAGCATAAATGGGTGTTAGATTTACGTCCAAAAGATGCTTTATTGCGCAAAGGGTTAGACAATGTTGAACTGATTATTAATCAGTTAGTTGAGGTTATTCATGTTACCGAGACTAATGGTGATAAGACATTGATAAAATTACTTAATGTACAAACTCATACTTATCAAGATCGTAAGTCAGGTTAAATACTCTATGAGATTGCGATTTTGGGGTTGGTTATTCAGTTTATTTATTGTTTGTACTTTATTAGTTATAAAGTTACAGCAAGAAGGTGTTATTGAAACAAATATCATGGCACTGTTACCTGAAACTGAACAACAACCAGAGATTAATAACCTGGCTTCCGAATTTATAAGCAAAAATAATTCTAGAGCTGTTTTTTTGTTTGGTAATAAGGATAAAAAAATAGCTATTAAGGCAGCAGAAGAATTTACCCATAAACTTCGCCAAAGTAAGTTATGGAAAAATACTGTGTTACGCCATGATCGAGCACAGCAACAAGCTTTTTACCACTTTTATTATCCTTACCGTTATCAGCGGCTAACTGCCAGCCAGCAACAAGCACTCAAGTCGAGGACACTTGTTGACTGGGAGCAAGCTATTCAGCAGCAATTGCTTAACCCTACCCAAATGGTAAGCAGTCGTCTGTTACAAAGTGATCCTCTGTTATTGTTTAATAAGCAGCTTCAACATTTATCTCCTGCAACCAGTACTCAACTCTCTCTCGTCGATGATTTACTGATGGTTGAAGCGAAAGGTGTTTATTATGTTTTAATCAGTTCAGAGGTAACATTTGATGTATTTAATTTAAGATTACAACATCAAGCTGTTGTGAGCATTGAGCGTTGGGTTAAGCATCTGCAAGAGAAGTATGTTTCAACAGAAGCGATATACTCGGGTGTTTTATTTCATGCTGAAGCAGGGGCGAGAAATGCCCAGTCAGATATTAGCTTTATAAGTATAATTTCAATTATTGGTATTATTATCTTAACAAGAGTAATTTTCCGTTCTCTACAGCCTGTGGGTTTCTGTCTGCTTACTATTGGGGTAGGAGTATTGGTTGCGTTTACGCTGACCAGCTATCTGTTTGATAAAGTTCATTGGTTGACTCTCGTATTTGGTGCAAGCTTAATTGGAATTTCTGTTGATTATACCTTTCATTATTTCACAGCACGTCAGGCAGAAGCTGTAAACTTTTCGTCTAAACGTGTTATTCAACAAATTACGCCAGCAATTGGTTTGGGTATGTTATCGAGTATAATAGGTTATATTCCTATGATGGCAGCCCCTTTTCCTGGCATAGTACAAATTGGTTTTTTTTCGGCAAGTGGGCTACTTGCAGCTTTTTTAACGGTAATATTATTTTTACCTTATTTATGTGAACAACCCAGTAGCAATACAGGATTTTTAAATCAGCAGTTTTTACTTAGTCTCCATCAGTATCACTTACACTGTGCTTCAAAAAAATCGTTATGGGGAATTCTGATACTGTGCTTAATGGGAGCACTGGCCTTATTTATTAATTTGCCTGTTAACGATGATATACGCTTGTTACAGCAGCTATCTCCTGAGCGTCAATGGCATGATCAACAGTTAAAGGCTTTGACAGGTCAAAATGCAATCAGTCAGTTTTATATAGTAACCGCTGAGACAGAAGAAGCGTTATTGGAGAAACAGGAAAAGCTGTTAATAGAGCTGGCACCTCTCATTAAAAAGGGAGCATTAGCTCATGCTCGTAGTGTTGTTCAATGGGTACCATCAAAGCGCCAGCAAATGAGTAATTTAAAACTATTAAACTTGAAAATGCCCACTGAGCAATTAAGATTGCTTTTAGATAAGTTAGGGTTTACGGCTGATGCGAAGCAAAAAGCATTAGCGGCTTATCAGTCTCAACTTAAAATAAGTTCCCCCGAAAAAGGCACTGAAGTTTCATCCTTACTTACAATACATCACTGGTTTTCAAGTTCTGTTAGTCAGTATATGAGCAATTTATGGCTTGGTAAATATACGCAAGGATATGCAGCTGTTGTTCAACTAACGGATGTTAATGATCTAGCAGCATTACGTCACTTAACTGATAAAGACTCAGATATATTCTTTATTAGTAAAGCAGATGATATTACAACTGTGTTGTCTCGTTACCGTCAGCTGATAGTAAAGTTAGCATTCATGGCATACTTATTTATTTATATATTTTTGGGATGGCGTTATGGATGGTTTAAAGCATTATTTATCATGTTGCCACCTTTGACTGCTGCATTAACGGCCATTGCTTTGGTGGGAACCTTGGTTCAGCCCATTAACTTATTTAATATTTTGGCATTTATCCTTATTATGGGGATTGGAATTGACTATACGCTATTTTTGCAAGAAGACAAAAAACGTCGGTTAAGTACTTATATTGCAATTTTATTATCAGCGGGAACAACCGTTTTAGCATTTGGTTTACTATCGTTAAGTTCTACTAACGCTGTTCAAACGTTTGGATTTACTGTACTGATAGGTATTTTATTAGCATTTTTATGGGCTCCATGCAGTTTGAGAAAAAATACAAGAAGTTGCTTAAACGATAGTGATGTTAAACAGAATGATATGAAACAACAGACAAAGAGGTTCTCGGTATGAAGAATATTCTTTTGCAACCAGGTAAGCAGTCTGTTGATGTAATAATTATTGGTGCTGGTCCTGCTGGCAGCGTTGCTGCAGCGTATTTATTAGAACAAGGGTTAAGGGTTAAAATATTCGAAAAAAGCCAATTCCCACGTTTTTCTATTGGTGAAAGTTTATTGCCACAAACGATGGAAATTTTGGAGCAGGTTAATTTATTACAACCTATTGTTGAAGCTGGGTTTCAACATAAAAATGGAGCAATATTTCGTTGGCAGGAAGAGCACGTTGAATTTGATTTTAGAAATAAATTTTCACCAGGATGGGGAGTAACATACCAAGTTCAACGTGATAAATTCGATTCAATACTAGCCAATCAAGTTGAAAAGAAAGGTGCAGAAGTTACTTATCAGGCGACTGTAAAATACGTTGAATATATTGATGATGGTATTCGTTTGGAATGGCATGATAATGATGGCAATGTTCACACTGAAACAGCTCAGTTTATTTTAGATGCAAGTGGATTCGGTCGCGTATTGCCCAAATTGTTAGATCTTGAAATACCCTCAAGCTTGCCATTTCGTCAGTCACTTTTTACCCATGTTATTGATCAAATACCTTTAGCAACATTTGACCGAAATAAAATTATTATTACGGTTCATCCACATGATTGCCAAACGTGGATGTGGTTAATTCCATTTTCTGATGGCTCCCTATCATTAGGGGCTGTTGCTACACCAACATTTTACCAACAGTTTGACGGTTTAAGTTTAGATCAGACACTTGAGCGTATTTTCCATGCTGATACACATTTAGCAAATTTATTAAAAGGGGCGCGTTACAAATATCCGGTAAAACAAATTGCTGGTTACTCTTCCAGCGTTAACTCTTATTATGGCGATCGGTATGCATTGTTGGGCAATGCTGGTGAGTTTTTAGATCCTGTGTTTTCCTCTGGAGTCACTATTGCCTTTAAATCGGCACAACTTGCTTGTGATGTTTTAAAACGACAATTTGCCGGTGAGACTGTATGTTGGCAACAACAATTCGTAGAGCCTCTATTAGGGGGGATAAATACCTTTCGAGCATTCGTGGATGCTTGGTATGAAGGAACATTATTACCCATATTATGCTACCCCAATAAAGACCCTGAAGTAACAGCAATGATTTGTTCTGTTTTAGCGGGTTATGCTTGGGATAAGCGTAATCCTGTAGTACAGGATTCGCAAAAATTTATAAGACTGATATCAGAGTTGTGTCAGTGATGTTGATATATAGATTGGATAAGTTAATGGCACAACTAAAAACAAATTTTTCTATACTAAAAAATGCTTCAAAGAATAATCAGTTTAATTATAAGCTGCTAGCTGTAATCGTATGCTGTTATATATTAAGTGGTTGCAGTATGTGGTTTACAAAAAATCAGTCAAATACGTTGAGTAGTAACGGTGATGGTGCAGAGACATTTAGGCCAGCACTCTTACCCGAATTAAATTGGATTAAAAAGCCTTTTGTGTTAACCCAAAATGTGTCAATTCATTTTAAAGATCAGTCACTTTCATTGTTAACACAAGCAGAATTAACTCCTCAGCGGATTACACTTGTTGGTTTAAGTCATTTAGGCCAACGCTTGTTTACCATTTCTTATGATGGACACAACATTGAGCAAAAACATCATTTACCAGAAATACCTGTAGATTTAAATTATATTATGCGAGATTTTTTATGGGTATATACCCCTCTTGCAGTTTTACAGAAGAATGTAGAGGCAAAAGGTTTTGTCATTCGTGAAGAGCAAACAGCACCTCAACAGGTTGATAAATCCAGTGAGCTGAGTAAGCAAGTTGTGTTAAGAAAACGTTTGATTGATTTTCAGCATCAGCAACAAATCGTTATCAGCTATCGGCAACGTCGGCCAAGTCAGTGGGATATTCAGTTAAACAACCCACTACGGCACTATAACATACAGATTACAACAGTGGAGCGACAACAACTATGAGTTCATCTCAGTTTGGGTTAACTGCTGTAGGTATGATTTGTAGCCTGGGTTCTGATTTAACACAAATTACTACCCGTTTGTTCAATGGCTGGCAACAGGGTATTCAACTATCTCGTGAGTTTACGACAGATAAAGACGTTGCGTTGGCTGCCGTTCGTGAGTCATTACCGCCAATTAAGCTTACAGATAAAAGCTATCATTGTAGAAACAGTCAGCTTTTACAGGCGGCTATTTTACAGATAGCAGATCATGTGTCTGAACTGAGCCAGCGATATGGTGCTCATCGAATTGGTGTTATTATTGGCTCAAGTACAGCAGGTGTTTGGGAAGTTGAAAAAGCTGTTGCTTGCTATCAACAGACGAATTCATTACCTGATGCTTTCCACTATACACAACAGGAGATGGGAAGTGTTGCGGCATTTGTAGCACGAAGCTTATCATTATCAGGTATCGTTTATACGGTTTCCACAGCTTGTTCTTCCAGTGCAAATGTATTTGCCAGCGCTCAACAGCTTATTAAAAGTAACTTATGTGATGCTGTGATTGTTGGTGGAGCTGACAGTTTATGCCAGTTAACGGTTAATGGTTTTATGAGCTTGGAGTCTGTTGCTGAAGATGTTTGTAATCCATTCAGTCAGAATCGTTCTGGCATTACGCTTGGTGAAGGAGCTGCTTTGATGGTGATGGAGCGAGAGCCTGCTGAGATTAATTTTTTAGGTGCAGGAGCTGCATCTGATGCCCATCATATTTCTGCCCCTCATCCCGAAGGTGATGGCGCAAAACAGGCAATGAGACGAGCATTGCAAAATGCAGAGATTGAGGCGGCGGATGTTGATTATGTTAACTTACATGGTACAGCTACCCAGCAAAATGATGCGATGGAAAGTTTAGCCATGCAGGCTATTTTTGCTCAGGGTGTAGCTGCAAGCTCAACAAAAGGAATGACAGGACATACTTTAGGAGCCGCTGGCGCGATTGAAGCTGCTATTTGTTGGTTGACGCTCTCAAAAACATACAACCCAGAACGTTTGCTGCCTCCTCACCTTTGGGATCACTG
The DNA here is from genome assembly GCF_018837975.1 of Zooshikella harenae. Lineage (GTDB taxonomy): Bacteria > Pseudomonadota > Gammaproteobacteria > Pseudomonadales > Zooshikellaceae > Zooshikella > Zooshikella harenae. The sequence goes on from NZ_JAGSOY010000017.1 coordinate 28,857, forward strand.
TCCTGATACGAAACTACCTTCATTAGCGTTGGTAAAAGCTAATACTTCGCTTGATTCGTTAAACGTTGCCATGAGCAATTCGTTTGCCTTTGGTGGTAATAATGTCAGCCTGTTATTTGGAGTTAGCTAATGGATGTGTCAGCTATTCCTATTACTCAACTTATTCCTCATCGTCAGTCAATGTGCTTAGTTGATAGAGTGCTTGCATTTGCTGATAAAACGATAGTGGCAGAATTTACTGTGGATGCCAGTAATATCTTTGTAGTTGATGAAGGTTATGTGCCAGTATGGGTTGGATTGGAGTATATGGCACAAACCATAGCTGCTTACACAGGGCTAAATCATTACCTCAATCATGAGCCAATTAAGCTTGGTTTTTTATTGGGCACTCGCCGTCTTGAAACGCAGGTAGAAGGTTTTTTTCCACAGAGCACTTACTGGGTTAGCGCGACAGAAATTTATGAAGACAATGGCTTAAGTGTTTTTGAGTCCATACTGTATCAAGCTCAAGATGGCGTTAATCCTTGTACAGAAAAATTGAAAGATAATGAGTGGCTGGTTCGAGCCTCCGTTAATGCTTTTCAACCCGATGATCCCTCTCAGATGCTACAGCAGTCAGTGTTATGAAAAAACGAGTTTTAATTACTGGTGCCAGTCGAGGTATTGGTAAAGCAACAGCAATTATGCTTGCGCAGCAAGGGTATGACGTTGTTATAAATTATCGCAGTGGACAACAGGCAGCAGAAGAAGTATTAGCGGAAATTCTTGCTCAGGGTGGGAGTGGGCAACTGTTACCGTTTGATATTAGTGATCGAGCTCAAGTGCAACAAGCCATAGAGAGCGATATGACTGAACATGGCGTTTATTATGCTGTTGTTTGTAATGCTGGGGTTCATAGTGATAATGCTTTTCCTGCGATGGAGCCTGAGCAGTGGGACAGTGTTTTAAGCACTAACCTTGATGGTTTTTATAATGTGTTACACCCAGTGGTCATGCCAATGGTTAGGCAACGCCAGCCTGGTCGAATAGTCACGTTATCTTCAGTTTCTGGAGTACGAGGCAATCGGGGGCAGGTGAATTATAGTGCAGCTAAAGCAGGCATTATTGGTGCTACAAAAGCACTTGCTTTAGAGCTTGCAAAGCGCAAAATCACGGTTAACTGTGTTGCGCCAGGTTTAATTGATACGGATATGACTGAGGCGGTGAGTGAACAACTGTTGACAGAAATACCTGCTAAACGAGCAGGTTTAGCTGATGAAGTCGCTGCAACAATTGCATTTTTACTGTCACCTTCAGCAGCTTATATAACCCGGCAAGTAATTTGTGTTGATGGAGGATTAAGCGGATGAAACGAGTTGTCGTCACAGGTATGTCTGCCATAACCTCGCTGGGTGATAGCTGGGAAAGTGTGCTATCTGCTTTACAAGCTAAACGCACAGGTATTTGTCAAATGCCTGACTGGGAGAAGTATGAGGGGTTGTTGACTAATCTGGCTGCTCCTGTCGTAGATTTTACCTTGCCAAAACACTACACACGAAAAAAAACACGTAGTATGGGGCGGGTCTCGCAAATGGCAACACTAACTGCTGAGCGAGCATTAATGGAAGCTGACTTGCTGGAGTCTGAGGAAATTAGTTCTGGGGCAATGGGTATTGCATATGGTTCGTCAGTAGGCAGTACGACACCCATGGTTGGTTTTGGTCGTATGCTGAGTGATCATACGACACAAGGGATTACAGGTACGAGCTATATACAGATGATGACGCATACAGCTGCGGTTAATATGGGGTTATTTTTTGGCATTAAAGGTCGATTAATTCCCACCAGCAGTGCCTGTACATCCGGTAGCCAGGGGTTAGGTTTTGCTTATGAAACCATTAAATATGGATTACAACCATTGATGCTTGCAGGTGGGGCAGAAGAGTTATGCCCAACAGAAGCTGCAATATTTGATACCTTGTATGCAACAAGTACACAGAATAGTACACCTCACTTATCGCCAAGGCCATTTGATAAAGATAGAGATGGCTTAGTGATTGGTGAAGGTGCCTGTACTTTTGTTTTGGAGGAGTTAGAGCATGCACAGCGTCGAGGAGCAAACATTATTGCTGAAGTAATTGGTTTTGCGACCAATACTGACGGAGCTCATGTAACCCAACCTCATGCAGCGCAAATGGCAGAAGCAATGCGTATTGCTCTTAAGGATGCAGGGCTAAATCCATCAGATATTGACTATCTCTGTGCTCATGGAACAGCAACAACACGAGGTGATATTGCAGAAAGCCAAGCAACGTATGATGTTTTTGGTGATGATATACCTATTAGCTCATTAAAAAGCTATTTTGGTCATACTTTGGGGGCATGTGGGGCAATAGAAGCATGGTTGTCCATTAACATGATGCAAGAGGCATGGTTTGCACCAACAGTAAATCTGGTTAATCCTGACCCGGAATGTGCACCGCTAAACTACATTATGAATGACGGCATTGTACGACACTGTCAGTATGTAATGAGCAATAACTTTGCATTTGGTGGGATTAATACATCGTTGATTTTCAAGCGCTGGCTTGGTGAGTAGTTAAAATATTACTTACATCCAGTTTTTCATTTTAGTTAAGAAGGATTCTTCTCCATCAGGGGGTGATGGAGAAGAAAATAGTTAAAGGTCGAAGCACTAAAGTGCGAAGTCTTTAAGCTTTTTCAGAGGCCTTACTTTGACTTGCATAGAAGCTGGTTTGGCCTTAAACATCATTTCTTCACCTGTGAATGGATTGACTCCCTTACGGGCTTTAACAGCTGGTTTTTTCTTCGTGGTGATTTTGAGAAGTCCTGGAAGGGTGAATTCACCACAACTACGTTTTTTGATATGACGTTCAATTACTTCAGTTAGCCCATCAAGTACATTTGAAACATCCTTTTTAGTAAGGCCTGTGTTTTCAGCAATTTCGTTAAGAATTTGCGTTTTAGTGTAGCGTTCGGTGATAGCTGTTGCTTTCTTGGCTGCGGCCATGACATTACCCCTTCATAAGAGTTACAAGGAAAAAATAATACAACTATTGGATTATGACAATTAGAAAAACTATTCTTTGAGTTAAATTTTGTTTTCTTAGCTGTTTTGTGAAAGCCGTAATAGTATTAGCATAGCTCAGTAGGCGTATATCTTACTAGAAAAAGACATAACCTTTAGTCTTTTCGTCTAACTAAAATAGGGTTATCAAGGCTGTAGAGTATATACAGAAGGTGACACTTAATGTACAGAGTGTTGAGTTTCAAGGTTAAAAGCACTAAGTTGGCCGCGGTATGAGTTCAATTTTTCCTTCTTCAAACATCATATATAGCTTTTTCCCTCGATAGACTAGCCTAGTGAGTTTTCCTGTGGATGGGAAAATGATCGAATCTTTCTACGTTAGCTGGCTCTATCTAGCTTGCAGAGAATGGGGGGTGAAATGCTAAAGAAGCTATGTGTAGTGATAGAACTGTATGTTTTCTACAGTATAGTGAGAAGTAACGTTGCTGTATCTAGTAGGAGATGAAGCTCTGCTTAAAGGGGATTTCTAGACTAGTTTGTATGCATTTGTCTTTGTCTTACTCCAAGAAAGGAAGCCTGAAGCTGATTAATAATCTTACAGAAGATGTGTCAGGCTAGTGAGGGTGTTGTAACTTAAGTTCATCACTTGCTTTAGAGGTGCCCTTTAATACCGAGTAGCTTTCAGTGATTTTATTGTTATACAGCTAGTAATTACCCGTATTGACCATTAAGTTTTGGGACGTTTAATCTACAGTCTTATTTGTCAGGGATCTGTCCACTTTATTAGTGTATAAGCTCACTGTATGAATCTTTAAAGCTACGATGTTAGTGCATCTCATTTGCTTGGCTCTGATAATATGGGTAGGGCTGAATATGATTGATAAAAAAAATGGTTTGAAGTTTTTAGCGTGTCTTTTTTTTACTAGTTATGGAAATATAGTGCAGGCTTCCAGTTTACTGAACATTGATATTGGCGACATAATTCAGAGTGAAGATTTATCATCAGACGTGGAACAAAAATATTCGACTCAAATAGATGAAAAAGGCTGTGTTTTTTGCCAGGGGAGCACTATTAAAAACGGTTCTTTTCCTCATGATGAAAAACTTGGTTATCCTGTAATTCGTGAGCACGAGAGAGTATATCATCAACAGTCAATGGAGCTGATAAATGACTACTTTGGTCAAGATAGTGCTATATCTATAGAGGAACAGAAAAACTATGAGTTAAAATATAAAAATAAATTGAAGGAACTAAAGAAAAAGCACTAACTCGAGTGTATCTTTTAAAGAGTAAAGGCGATTACAGTAAACACTTTGCTGAAAGCCACTGATTTATATTATTTTTGTAAGTTTGTAACCATTTTTTTGCGGCATCCATATAAGAGTAACGATCGTATTCGTAAAGAGCAGATGCTTCAGAAACCATTTGGTTGTTAAAGTTAATTCTTTTTATAAATTGGAATGCACAAGGCCATTTTTTAGGAAAGTGTTTAGATGTTGCTTTTTTAAGCCAACCATTTTTAGGGTTACCACAGTCCATTGTTTCATAGGGATTTGGTCCCCATTTAGGGGTCGAAATACATTCTGGCTCAAAGGGGGGGAACTCTACAAAGTTTCCTTCTACTCTACGCTCAACCCAATTTGGCGTCCAGTTCATAATAAGTAAAGGTGTTTGTTTTTTTATAGCGAGTAATATCGTTGGCCTGAAAGCTTCTCCGCCGATCTTTTTCAGTAGATAGTTTAGTTTAAGTGCACGAATGCGTTTGCCTTCTTGCTTATCCCAGGGACCTGTTATATATACACCTTTTAATCCTGAATAGTCCATAGTGAATAAATTTGAGCACTGATTCAATACAGTCCAACTAGGTAACCCAGGACAAAGTTTTTCGACATAAGCTGGATACCACCACTCTTCACGTGTTACAACATTGTGGGCTCCGGCATCAATGATAAGTTTTTGTTCAACCATTCTATTGAACTCTTTAGCCATTGTACCTTCCCAGACTTCAAGCTGTAAGTCAATTTCACCAAGCCGTAATGCACCCCATTGTTTATTGGTCGTTATTTCTCGGTAGAGAATTTTATAACCTTGTTTTTCCAATATATCTCCAATAGCGTAAGATATTACAATTTGACTTGCCCAGTCGTTTAACGCAATGGTGATTGGTGCTTTTTTCTGTTCTTGAGCTAATAATTTTGTAGGAACAGATAACAGAAAAAAGAGAGAGAGATAGGTTAGTTTTTTCATTAAAATAAAAGTTAGATTATTTGTTTAGAGAATAGCAGTATTAAGGTATATAGCATACTTGCTTTTAATGATTAATTTTGTTTTGAGTGAGTGATCGATTTAAAAAATAGTACTTTGTATTATTGTTTTTATTGACTATAAAAAACGCCCATTGAAATGAGCGTTTAGTGGCTGGTGGCTAATTTTATTTTTTAATGAATATTTAGTTTTTAAGGCTCGCCATGTCAATTACAAATCTATATTTTACATCGCCTTTTTTCATTCTTTCATAGGCTGAGTTAATATCTTGAATTTTAAGCATTTCAACGTCGCAGCTAATATCATGTTCTGCGCAGAAATCGAGAACTTCTTGCGTTTCAGGGATTCCTCCAATCAGCGAGCCTACAAGTATACGACGCTTCATGACTAAAACACTGGCTTGTAATGCGGGTTCGATAGGTTCTAATAGCCCAACTAGAATATGTACACCATCATATTTAAGGCAGTTAATGTATGGGTTTAAATCATGTTGAACAGGAATTGTGTCTAACAGAAAGTCAAAAGTTTCTGTTGCCGCAGCCATCTGCTCAGGGTCTCTGGAAATAATAACATGATCTGCACCTTGTTTTTTTGCTTCTGCTACTTTACTTTCTGAGCGGGTAAAAATAGTCACTTCAGCGCCCATAGCTTTGGCAAATTTAACCCCCATATGACCTAGGCCACCCATACCAAGTATTCCAACTTTATGTCCTGGTTGAATATTAAAGTGCTTAAGGGGAGAGTAGGTTGTAATGCCAGCACAAAGAATGGGAGCTGCTGTAGCAGGATCAAGTTGACTAGGTATGTTTAAAACAAAACGTTCACTGACAACAATATTTTCAGAATAACCACCATAGGTTATTTGTTGATCATGACGATCCTGTCCATTATAGGTACTGACCATACCCTCCTGACAGAACTGCTCCAGACCTTCGTTGCATGCAGAGCATATACGACAGGAGTCCACCATGCATCCTACGCCAACAGTATCGCCAACCTTAAAACGGGTTACATTGTTACCTACAGCAGTGATGTGTCCGATTATTTCATGGCCTGGCACTACGGGATAAATGCTCATTCCCCAGTCATTTTCGGCGAAGTGTATATCGGTGTGGCAAACGCCACAATAGTCTATCTCGATAGAGACATCGTCTTCTCTGAGTGTGCGTCGCTCAATGTTATGAGGCGCTAACCCTGATGTGTTTGACTGTGCTGCATAGGCTTTCGTAGTGGTCATATGTGTTTTTCCCTATTGAGAAAGAGAAGGGGGGAAAGGGTTCTCACCGCAGTTTTCGGTCTGACAATGATGTTGTCTTTATTGTGCTTGTTCTTGAATTGGTTGCCATCAACAAAAGTACGGTATTTTTGCCAATTCCTCCAAGTAGCTTCTCTTTACTTGAACTGAGAGGTTCACCAACGGCATACTGGAGTATGCTAGAAATAACCTTTTATGGTAGATTGAGTATGAATTGTCCAGTGATGATGGCGCTTATTCGTCTGTTGGTAAAACATGATGGAATCTCTGAAACGCTATTGCCTGAAGTGTCTCTTTTTTCGAGCCACAAACCACAGCCTAGAGTCCCTTTGATATACCAGCCTAGCCTGTGTATTGTTGCCCAGGGGCGCAAAATTGGCTATTTAGGTGATAGGGAGATTCATTACGACTCTGGTCATTATTTAGTACAAACCTTACCTTTACCTTTTGAATGTGAAACCTTCGCATCTGAAGAGGCACCTTTATTTGGCATGTCTGTCAGTATTGATGCAGCTACGCTAGCAGAGCTGGTACTCGCACTGGATGACCCTTTAGCTAATGACGATAATTCAGAACCTCCAAAACCAATGGGTTCAGTTGCGATGACAGTAGGCATGGAAGAGGCTGTCATACGACTTCTACGCGCTTTGCATGATCCTCAGGCAGCCAGAGTGATGGGGCGTAATAGAGTTAGGGAGGTTATTTTTGAAGCGCTTCAGGGAGAGCAGGGACCTGCATTACGAGCCTTAGTCGAAAACCAAGGGCACTATTCTCGAATTGTTCAAGTTTTGACTCAAATGCATTCAGAGCTGGCAGATGATATTTCGGTTGAGCAATTGGCACGGAGGGCGAATATGAGTCTTTCAACATTTCACCACCATTTTAAACAAGTTACCCGTTCTTCTCCTATACAGTACTTGAAAAGACTCAGATTAATTAAAGCACAGTTATTACTGAGCCATGATGAGTTTAATGTTACACAAACGGCTTCTGCTGTAGGCTATAAAAGTATTAATCAATTTAGTCGGGATTATAAGCGTTATTTTGGAGTGAGTCCTATCCAGGATAAAGTTTAGGTAAGATAGGACTCAGTCATATTAATTCGTTAAGCTGATAGCCGTATTAGTTTTGTCAAGAAAACCATCATCTTTTATTTGTTTTAAAAGGTAGCGGTACATATTTTTACGTACTTTGGGTACTACTGAAAAGTCATGGGATGGAAACGCAAATATCATAGGTAACCATTGAACTAAGGTGACAGAGTCCTTCAAAAGATATTTTTTCTGACGACCTTCTTTATTCTGAATAATCGCATTGACTTCATAGTTAGATGTTGCCCAGGATGGAATTGTATATAGGCTTAAACCTGTAATGAATGCTGGTATAAGGGCTGCAGGGTTGCCTGCTTCAGTAATTATTAGCTCAAGTTTTAGCTCTGCCTCAGGATCATTGGTTGATATACGGCTAAAATAACCTGATTTTTCAAGAACAGTTGTAAGCTCACCTTTAATAATATTTTGTGCGAATTCTGGCTGCTTGGATGGTTTTGAAAATCCTCCTTTTGCTAGAGACGTAAAAGAAAGTGATTTTTTATTTTTGATATTAATATTTGATTTATCTAGCGATGTACTGGGTATATTGCCTCCTTCGTACATTGCACAGCCAGAGATAAGTGAAATTAAATATACAATTATTAGCGTTGCAAGTTTATTCATTTTTTTACTGCTATTAGATAAGGATAAAGTTATTAATAGAAAGGAGAGGTATTTTAGTGGCAATATTAAATTTTTAAATTGTTGTTTTGGGTACTTCTGAATATAAATGATTTAAGTCAAACTTAGAGCTGGCTATTTTAAGTTTTAAATACTGAACATAGCATTCAGGGAAGTTAAGTTTTGTTGAAGTCAAAGTGAATACGACAGACTAAAAGGTGAGTGAAAATAAGTGATGATGGGCTGGTTTTCAGACAAAAAAAAGACCGACATGTTGTCGGTCTTTTAAAATATGGTAGCTACGAGTGGATTTGAACCACTGACCCTCGCATTATGAATGCGATGCTCTAACCAACTGAGCTACGTAGCCAAAGGATGGCGCGTATTTTAGGGGTTTTATGTTTAATGTCAACCCCTTGTAATGCTCTTTTTAACCTATCAATGTTTATAGCCCTAGCTTGCATTATATATGCTTGGCAAAGGTTATAGGTTACACATTAAAACGGAAGTGGATAACATCACCATCTTGTACAATATAGTCTTTACCTTCAAGGCGCCACTTTCCAGCCTCTTTAGCGCCTGACTCACCATTGTGAGAAATAAAGTCATTGTAGCTGATGACTTCAGCACGGATAAAACCTTTTTGAAAGTCTGTATGAATCACTCCAGCTGACTCAGGTGCTGTTGCGCCGATTTTGGTCGTCCAGGCTCTTACTTCTTTTACACCAGCCGTGAAGTAAGTTTGTAAGCCGAGTAATTGATAACCTGCTCTGATAACCCGATCTAAACCTGGCTCTTCCATACCTAAATCAGCAAGGAACTCGTCACGCTCTTCATCTTCAAGCTCAACAATTTCTGCCTCAAGTTTGTTGCAGATAGGAACAACTACAGCACCTTCTTTAGCTGCAATGTCTTCGACCACTTTTAAATAAGGATTGTCAGTAAAGCCATCTTCATTGACATTAGCAATGTACATCGTTGGCTTTGTGGTTAACAGGTGGAATTGCTTGATTTGCGCTTGCTCATCTTCTGTAAGAGAGAGTGAACGAACTGGAAGTCCTTCATTTAAGTGAGGAATGAGCTTTTCAAGCATTGCTTTTTGCTTGATCGCATCTTTATCACCACTTTTAGCCACTCTTACGACTCGTTGTAATTGGCGCTCAACACTTTCTAAATCAGCCAAGGCAAGTTCAGTATTAATGACTTCGATATCACTGGCTGGGTCTACCTGATTGGATACATGAATGACATTGCTGTCTTCAAAGCAGCGTACAACATGAGCAATTGCATCAGTTTCGCGGATATTAGCAAGAAATTGATTGCCTAATCCTTCGCCCTTTGACGCGCCCTCAACCAAGCCTGCGATATCAACAAATTCCATAGTGGTAGGAATTACTCGCTCTGGTTTTACTATTTCTGCTAACGCATTTAGTCGGGAATCAGGCATAGGAACTACACCTGAGTTAGGCTCAATTGTGCAGAAAGGAAAGTTTTCAGCGCCAATGCCTGCTTTGGTCAGTGCATTAAATAGAGTGGATTTACCAACGTTAGGTAAACCAACGATACCGCAGTTAAAACCCATGGTGTGTGTTCCTTTCGCTTGAAAAGTATGTTTAGCCTTTAAAACGGTGCAACTGTTGTACTGCTAATTGCCAGGAGCCAGAGATTGCTTCAGGTAAAAGGTGAATTGCCTCATGGGTGACTGCATCAATTAAATCCTGTTCTTGTCGTGGCGCACGATTTAACACAAAGCCAACAACTTGCTCTTTAACACCTGGATGACCAATGCCGATACGCAGGCGGAAAAAATCCTTGCAGTTTCCCAGCTTGTTAATGATGTCTCGCAGGCCATTGTGACCACCATGACCACCACCTTGTTTCAAGCGGGCAGTTCCTGGCGGTAAATCTAATTCATCATGGACAACAAGAATGGCTTCAGGAGGGATTTTGTAAAAATGAGCGTAAGTTTGAACGGCTTTACCACTAAGATTCATGTATGTAGTAGGGATAAGCAAATGTAGGGTTTGCCCTTTAACCTTAACTTGCGCCACTTCTCCGTGGAATTTTTTCTCGGGGTGAAGGGTTACACCATAATTCCGTGCTAACCCTTCAACAAAGATAGCGCCAGCATTGTGCCGAGTATTAACATACTCGGCACCAGGATTCCCTAGGCCGACAACTAACTGAATGTTTGCTTCGGGGATCATTTTAGCCATGTTGGCAAAACCTCAGATTACTCTGCAGAAGTTTCTTCGTCAGCAGAGCCTTCTTCTGCAGAAGCTCGTGTGGTTTGAACAACGGCAACAGGTGCATCGTGGTCTGTACCATGAGATAGTTCAACCAGCTCAACGCCTTTTGGCAGTTTTAGGTCTGACAAATGAATGTTTTGGCCTATTTCAACCTCAGTCATATCTACTTCTATGAACTCAGGCAAGTTTGCTGGCAGACAGCGAACTTCAACTTCAACTGCAGAGTGAGCAACAACACCACCAGCTTTTACACCAACGTTTTTATCTTCGTTAATGAAGTGTAAAGGTACGTGAGTAGTAATTTTCTGGTTAGCACTGACACGCAAGAAGTCAGCATGCATGATGAAACCTTTAGCAGGATGACGCTGAAGGTCTTTTAGAATCACTTGCTCTTGTTGGCCATCAAGCTCAAGCGTTAGGATGTGAGAGTAGAACGCTTCATTTTCCAGAGCTTTAGCAATATCTTTTTGAGTAATTGCTGCTTGAGTTGGGGCTTTTTCACCACCATATACAATAACTGGAACTAGTTGCGCTTCTCGACGCAGGCGGCGGCTCGCACCTTTCCCTACATCTTCACGCTTTTCCAGTGTTAAAGAAAATTCGTTGGACATTGAAACTCTCCTAAACTAAATCAAATACACTGTGATCTCTCGCGACCAAGAGCACAGCAATAGAGCGCCTGTGAAAAGGCGCGCGAATGATAACCTATTTTTAAGGCCCTTGCTCGCATTTTTTAAGGTTTTGCTGACAACTGGGGAGAGTGGAGGTAAGTAATTTACCTCCACAAGTTTAGATCTGCTTGAATGAGAATGCTAAATCAACGGAATAGGGCGCTGATAGATTCTTCATTGCTAATTCGGCGAACAGATTCAGCAATCAGATGTGACATATCCAATTGACGAATTTTGCTGCACTGCTTAGCTGCTGATGACAGGGGGATTGTGTTGTGGACAACCAGCTCATCAAGTTGGGATGAGTTAATGTTATCCATCGCACGTCCAGAGAGAACAGGGTGCACACAGTAAGCCAGAATTCTGGAGGCACCTTTTTCTTTCAGTACGCGAGCTGCCTGACAAAGTGTTCCGGCAGTATCAACCATATCATCAACCAAAATACAGGTGCGTCCATCAACATCGCCAATGATATTCATTACCTCGGCCTGATTCGCAGCAGGACGACGTTTATCAATGATGGCTAGATCTGTATTGAGTTTTTTGGCGATAGCGCGTGCGCGTACCACACCACCAATATCAGGTGAGACAATGATGAGGTCTTCAATCCGTTGCTGGGAAATATCATCCAGCATGATGGGTGAACCATAAATATTGTCCACAGGAATATCGAAGAAGCCCTGGATTTGATCTGCGTGTAAATCAACCGTCAATAATCGGTCAATGCCTACTGTGGTGATCATGTCGGCAATCACTTTGGCGCTAATGGGGACACGGGTAGATCGAGGGCGTCTATCTTGGCGAGCATAGCCAAAATAGGGGACAACAGCAGTTATGCGGTTGGCGGAGGAGCGGCGTAAGGCGTCAGCCATAACGATCAGCTCCATTAAGTTGTCATTAGTGGGTGCGCAGGTGGACTGAATAATAAAAACATCCTTTCCACGGACATTTTCATTAATTTCTACAGCGACTTCTCCATCACTGAAGCGACCGACGTAAGCGCGACCAAGGGGAATACTTAAGTGATCGACAACCTTCTGAACCAGATCCGGGTTTGAGTTGCCCGCGAAGACCATCATTTTAGACACGGTAATTACCTTTTTGGTCATGTTTTTTGATGGGTTGGGATGGATGATGTGAAACTTAATTTGGCTGGGGTGGGAGGATTCGAACCTCCGCATGACGGGATCAAAACCCGTTGCCTTACCGCTTGGCTACACCCCAATGTCTTGTGTGTTACCGGGTGCGAATTATATTGAATTCGTCCGGCTTTGCAAGTGTTTATGTAACATTGATTGGTTACATCCTCTTGCAAGGAAGGTTTGCAGATCATCCGGCAGCTGCTTTAAAGCTTGTTCGGCGCTCTGTCTGTTTGCAAAAGTTGCAAATAAACAAGCACCTGTTCCGGTCAATCTTGTCGGGGCCAGATTATTAAGCAATTTGAAAACTTTATCAACCTCTGGATATTGCTTTCTAACAATTGCCTCGCAGTCGTTTCTGGCACCCCGCTGCAAGTAGGCGGCAACTGTAATAGGATCAGAGTCTCTTGTCAAATCCTGATGTTGAAAAATTTTAGCTGTACTAATGTGGCAGTTTGGTTTAACTAAAATAAACCAAGTTTCTGGCAGCTCTATGGGGGTAAGTTGTTCACCAACTCCTTCTGCCCAGGCTGCATGTCCATGGATAAACACAGGGATATCAGCTCCAAGCTTTAGTCCCAGTTCGGCAAGTTTTGTATCTGAGAGGTGGGTTTGCCAAAGTATATTTAGACCATGTAAGACAGTCGCAGCATTAGAGCTACCTCCGCCAACACCTCCTCCCATAGGTAAGCATTTTTTAATTGAAATATCAGCACCAAGAGAAGAGTTTGTTGCTGATTGGAGTATTTTTGCAGCTTTGATCGCTAAATTATCGCTATCAGCCAGGCCAGGAAAAGGAGTCAGTAAATTGAGCTTTCCATCGTCTCGCGTTGTTATCGTGACTTCATCGGATAAATCAAGAAACTGAAATAAGGTTTGGAGTTGATGATAGCCATCAACTCTGCGACCTAAAATGTGAAGAAACAAATTTAGTTTTGCTGGGGCGGGTAGTGTTAATTGCTGCATAGGTATGGATTACATGAGTCCTGATTAAAATTGCCATTCACTAATGATGAAGGTTAATTTGTACTGGTCATTACTCACTCGAATCTTTCTAGGCAGCCAGAGACTATTATACTGCTGGTAATCAAAGTACTTAATTTTCCAGCCATTTTGTTTTATTTCAGCAAGAAGGCCTTGCTCGTTAAGATTAGGCTGGGTATCACTGGATGGGTCAGGAATACCTTTAATCCAGTACTGCATATTAGAAATGGGTAGTGTCCAGCCAAGTTCACGTGCAAGTAACTGCTCTGGGCTATCAGCAGTAAACAACCTAGAATCTGCTGTATTCATGACAACCCAGCCAGGTTTACCCATGATTTCAGCAACACCCTGACCTAAAGGCCCTGATAAGCGAATAGTATATAGGTGGCTTTGTTGTTCCCAATCTAAGTAGGCACTGGAACTGTCATTTGGAGTGCGAATACCCAGTTTACCTTCTAATGACCAGGTATTTATTTTCGATAGCTGTTGTTGATGTTGTAGCCAATACTTTTCTCGTTCATTAAGGTTAAGCGTCTGCTTTTCTTTATCAAATGGCCAATAATCTGTTTTTACGTTTTGCAATAGAGAACATCCACTGGCAAGTAATGTCAGTGTCACTATAAGAGTTGAGCGAAATGTCTTCATAAGATAGTTTGGTTAAAATCTATGGTTTTTGTACGTTGAGGCGTTGCATAGTGCTTTGCAGAATTTCACTATCTGGCTTTTCTTGCAGGGCTTTTTGCCACACATCGAGGGCTTCTTGTTTATTGCCCATTGCCCATAATACTTCACCTAAATGTGCCGCAACTTCGTGGTCTGGAAATGCAACAAATGCTTTACGAAGTAAAGTTAACGCTTTTTGATAGTTACCAAGGCGAAACTCTACCCAACCCAAGCTATCAATAACAGCAGGGTCATTGGGAGTAATGCTATAGGCTTGCTCAATTAATTTTTTAGCTTCTTGCAGGCGACTGGTTTTATTTGCCAGGGTGTAGCCTAGTGCATTTAATGCCAGTGCATTACTGGGGTCCAGTTTAATAATTGAACGAAGATCTGCTTCTAAAAGCTCAAGGTTGTCCATTTTTTCAGCAATCATTGCGCGTGCGTAGCGGAGGTTAATATGGTTCGGCTCCGTTTGTAACGCTTGGTCAAGGGTGCGCTTGGCTTCAGGGTAGACTTGCTGATTACTGTATGCCTCGGCTTCAATCATATAAAGCTGTGCTGAAAGTTTAGGGAATTTTTTACGCGCTTGATTAAAGTGATCAGAAATAGCTTTGTTTTGATTTCTTTCTAATAAAATTAATGCTAGCTGATAGTAAGCCTGGGAAAACTCCTGGCTTGGTTCGACCTCGGTATAAAATTGGATAGCTTCATCAAATTGTTTCTGCTCTTCAGCAATACGGCCAAGATAATAGTTTGCAGCATTGCTTAGTTGTTTATCATTACGTAGCTGGCTGAAATAACTTGCTGCTTTTTCATACATTTCGTTTTCTAGGGTAATTAACCCCAATGAAAAAATGATTTTTGAGTCATTAGGTGAAAGTTTTTGCAGCTTGGTAAACTGTGTTTGGGCTTCATCTAGCTTTTTCTGATGGATCAAGGTGCGTGCATAGAGAAGATGAAGGCGTACATCGTCACCATGCGTTTTGAGTGCTTTAGCTAGGTAACTTTCTGCTTCTTCATATTTTTTCAGATGGATAAGTAAACGTCCCTTGAGGTTGATGGCTTTTGGTGTTGGCTTGCCATCATCCAAGACTTCTTCAACCAGCTCCAGACTTTGCTGGTATTGTTCGTTTTGCTCTAACAGTAATGCTTTAGCAAAGCGTAGTTGTATATTTTCAGGATACTTCGCTAGTGCTTTATTAAACATAGCAATGAGTTTGGTACGTTCTGAATTTGGTAGTTCTGCAGCGTTTAGCGCAATAAAGTCAAAGTGGGTTTCTCCGTCTAATGCCAACGAGTCAAGCATTGCTTGTAGGGCAGTTTCGAACTGACCGTTATAGCTTAAGTGAATGGCTTTGGCTTGGAGTGCGCGGGTATTTTGGGGGTCAGTTTCACTCCACAATGATGCCGCTTGGAGAGCTGCCTGCTTGGCACCAATATACTGGGCGATTTGGTAAGCGCGTTCTGCAACACCTGGGTCTTTGGTCTTTTGGGCTTCACGCAGATAGTTGCCCAGCCCAATATCAAAGCGTTGTTGCTTATTCGCCAGTTCTGCTAGTAGCAAAGCATATAAGGTATCTGGACTGAATGAGGCTGTAGGTGGTGCTTCGGTTTGCTGTGATGTTTCTTTATTCTCGGAAGGTTTGAGCCCGGTACAACCTGCGAGTGTGGCACAAAGGGTAACTGTTATTAAGAGTGTTCCATTGCGAAGTGTGGTCATCAATGTTTAATACCTACGTAATCGATAGTTCGCCAGTCACTTACCAAGCACAAAAACGCCTGTCTCATTGGTTTTATGTAAAGCCAAGCAAATCAAGTCTTATTTTAGAAAGAAACATTCTCATGGTTTTTTTGAATGTTCACATTGGCAGTTTTAGGGGTATTCTGCAAGTGTAGACTGATTGATTGATAAACTGTTCAATGCAGACGCAATATTTTGTAATCCTTACAGGCTGGTTGCAGTTATAGGTTATTCATAGGAAAATTCGCGGGCTTTGAGCCTAAGAATAAGTTAAGTTCGGTATTGTCGAGCTGTAAAAACTGATGTTATACCCTTCGCTAGGGGTATATTAATGCTGTGAGCTAGTCCTGATAATTAGTGAAGTGATATGGGTTTTTTGGCGCTGGGAATAAATCATAATACGGCAAGCATTGCGATGCGTGAGCGCGTATCGTTTACGCCTGAGCGATTGCAGGATGCGTTGTTGTCAGCCCAGAAAGTAACAGGCGTCAGAGAAACAGCCATACTTTCGACCTGTAACCGAACAGAAATCTATTGCTCGCTTGACCAGGTTCAGCCTAGTGCACTGCTCCACTGGCTCTCGGAGTATCATCACTTACATAGTGAAGATATGAGTAACTACACATACTGTCACCTACAGGAGCAGGCCGTTCAACATCTTATTCGTGTAGCCTGTGGCTTGGACTCTATGGTGTTGGGAGAGCCACAAATTCTGGGTCAAATTAAGACCGCTTATGCTCAAGCACAAGAAGCGGGTACTGTTGGACCTGCATTGCGGCGCCTGTTTCAGACTTGTTTTGCTGTTGCAAAGCAAGTACGAACTCAAACCACTATTGGCCAGAATCCAGTTTCTGTCGCTTATGCTGCTGTGTCGCTGGCTCGACAAATCTTTGCTGATTTATCAGAAACATCTGTATTGCTTATTGGTGCTGGGGAAACCATTGAGCTTGTCGCTCGACACTTATTTGATACCAACGTTAAAACTATTATTTTTGCCAATCGCACTTTAGATCGGGCAGCTCAATTAGCGGACAAGTTCAATGCTCAGTCAATTGCGCTGGCGGATATTCCCGATTACCTTGCCAAAGTGGATATAGTGATTGCTTCAACGGCTAGTCAGCTACCGGTGTTGGGTAAAGGTGCTACTGAACGAGCATTAAAAATTCGTAAGCATCGCCCAATGTTTATGGTTGATTTGGCGGTTCCTAGAGATATCGAACCGGAGGTCAGTGAACTCGCTGATGTATATTTATACACCGTTGATGATCTTCGAGAAGTAATTAATGAAAATGTTCGACAGCGAGAACAAGCAGCATCTGAAGCAGAAAAACTGGTGATTGATGGTGCTGCAGAATTTATGCTCAAGCTGAAAGAGCTTGATGCTATTGATGTGCTCAAAGCTATTCGAAGAAAAGCTGATATGCTCAAAGAAGCTGAGCTAGAGAAAGCCCAACGTCAATTAAAGAATGGGGCAGACCCTGAGGCTGTGTTAGCACAGTTTGCACGTGCACTGACCAATAAATTAACCCATGCACCCAGTGTGCAAATCAAGAAAGCAGGGGCTGAAGGAAGGATGGATTTGGTCAATTGGGCACAGCACCTTTTTGAAACTGATCAATAGCCCCTGAATCTATACCTGTTATTTTATTAAAGCATTAACACTTGAAAGTCTGAGGATCATGAAGCCTTCTATTCACGCTAAATTAGAAAACCTGGCCGAGCGCTATGAAGAATTGGCCGCACTCTTAAGTGATGCTGAAGTCATTACTGACCAGGAGCGATTTCGTAAATTCTCTAAAGAGTATGCCGATTTAGAGGATGTTGTCAGTTGCTTTAAAAAGTATCAACAAGCCAAAGAAGATCACGAAGAAGCTGAAGCTTTAGCCAAAGATGGCGATGCAGAAATGCGGGAAATGGCTCAGGAAGAGTTGGCAACAACGGCAAAGCTAATTGAGGACCTTGAGCAGGAACTGCAGGTTTTACTATTGCCGAAGGATCCGAATGATTCCCACAATATTTTTCTGGAAATTCGTGCAGGAACAGGTGGTGATGAAGCAGCAATTTTTGCAGGCGACTTGTTTCGTATGTATAGCCGCTTTGCTGAACAACAAAAGTGGAAAGTTGAAGTTGTAAGCACTAATGAAGGTGAACATGGTGGTTATAAAGAAATCATAAGTCGTGTAGTCGGTGAAGGTGTTTATGGGAAGTTGAAGTTTGAATCAGGAGCTCACCGTGTACAGCGTGTGCCTGAAACAGAGTCACAAGGCCGTATTCATACTTCAGCATGTACTGTTGCGATCATGGCTGAACCTGATGAAATAGAGCAGGTAGAAATCAATAAAGCAGATTTGCGTGTTGATACTTTCCGAGCTTCTGGTGCTGGTGGACAGCACGTCAACAAAACAGACTCTGCCATTCGTTTAACTCATCTACCAACAGGCATTGTTGTTGAATGCCAGGATGAGCGCTCTCAGCATAAAAACCGGGCAAAAGCGATGTCTTTACTGGCGGCAAAGCTAAACTCTGCAGTTGAAGAAGTGGCTCGTAAAGAAGTGGCTGATCAGCGCAAGAGTCTGGTGGGTAGTGGCGATCGTTCAGAGCGGATTAGAACGTATAACTATCCACAAGGGCGGGTTACTGATCATCGTATAAATCTAACGTTGTATAAGCTGCCAGAAGTAATGGAAGGGTCTTTAAACTCAGTAATACAGCCACTGCTTCATGAGCATCAGGCTGAGCTACTGGCATCAATGAGTGATGACTGAGTTAACGATTGCTCAAGCTCTGGCGATGGCCCGTGACTTGGAAGCAGTTTGTGATGAGCCAGAAGTGGATGTGGAGCACTTGTTGTGTTTTGTCTTGCAGCAGCCTCGCAGTTACTGCTTTACCTGGCCAGAAAAAACACTGTCTAACGAGCAGCAAGCTGTTTTTATAGCACTGTTAAATGCACGGAAATCAGGCCAGCCTGTTGCTCATTTAGTGGGGGAAAGAGGGTTTTGGAAATTTGACCTTGAGGTGTCAAGTGCCACCCTCATTCCACGTGCGGATACAGAGCTATTGGTTGAAACTGTGTTGCAGCATCATGCTAAAGTGCAAGGTAACCATGTGCTGGACTTAGGCTCTGGCACGGGTGCTATTGCATTGGCACTTGCCTATGAACGCCCTAACTGGCACGTGTTGGGGGTGGATGTTGTGCCAGAAGCGGTATCTTTAGCCAAGCGAAATCAGCAGCGGATTGGCATCAACAATATTCAGTTTTTTGAAAGTGACTGGTTTGCTGCTATTCCAAAAACAGAGCAGTTCAATATTATTGTCAGTAATCCCCCGTATATTGATGCCTGTGATCCTCACTTATTGAAAGGGGATGTTCGTTTTGAACCAAAATCTGCTTTAGTTGCTGAGCAAAAAGGTATGGCGGCAATTAATCATATTGCGTTGACGAGTACACGCTATTTGAAGTCTGATGGTCGCCTGTATTTTGAGCATGGTTTTCAACAGGCTGAAGCAGTACGACAGTTGTTAACCAAACTAGGTTATACACAGGTGCAGTCAGCATTTGATTTTGGTGGGAATGAGCGTATTACTTGGGGGATATGGCCCTCTTGTTAATCTACTCCAGTTATGGGCTTCTGATGATGGCTATTAAGTCATCATCAGTTGTATTTCGTCTTCCATGGTTATGCTGAAATATTTCGCGTTGGCTAGCTTGTCCAGTTGCTGTGAAGAGGTCTATCTGTCGAAGGAAATTACCCTATGCTAAGTGATGAAGAGCTGCTCCGGTATAGCCGTCAAATTATGCTACCGGATGTTGATATTCAAGGGCAGGAAACGTTAGCAAAATGTTGCGTTGCGATTGTTGGTCTTGGTGGGTTAGGTTCACCAGTGAGTATGTATCTTGCAGCAGCTGGAGTGGGTGAGTTAGTCTTGGTTGATTTTGACCAAGTGGATATGTCTAATTTACAGCGACAAATAGTGCATTGTACTGAGTCGATCGGTATGGATAAAGTGCTTTCAGCAAGCAAAGCACTTAAACAGCTTAACCCTGCAACACAGATTTTTACGGTAAAAAGCCAACTTACGCAAACGGAGTTACCTGATGAACTCCAGCAAGCAGATGTCATTGTCGATGCGACAGATAACTTCACAACACGTTATGTGTTAAATAAGTTCTGTGTTCATCATAAAAAGCCTTTAGTTTCTGGGGCCGCTATAGGTCTTTCAGGGCAGGTAACTGTGTTTGATACGAGGGAGTCAAGCTCTCCATGCTATCACTGTTTATATCCAGAAGGACATGAAGAGCAACCTATGACCTGTAGTGAGTCTGGGGTTTTAGCTTCAGTTGTTGGGATGATTGGTACAGTACAGGCAACAGAAGTGATTAAGCTATTGATTGGCTTTGGCACGACACTGGTTGGACGTTTATTGGTACTGGATGCGAAGCATATGGAGTGGCGTTCACTTAAACTGACGAAAGATACTCAATGCAAAGTGTGTGGAGTCCAGACATCATAAGCGGTATTTCGGACCAACGTTTCTGACAAATTAAGCCTGATACAACGACACATTTTTTAGAATAACTACAAAAGCTTTAAATTATGAGAGTGCTATGAAAATGAGCAGTATGCAGGGTAGCATCTATCTGTCTTGTTAATATATGCTGGCCTTTTAATATAGCTTAAGTGATGCTAGTGATAAATTTTCGATGTTGTTTATTCAGGGGTATCAATGATTGAAAAAATAAAGCACTTTTTACACAAAGAGCCAGCCAGTGGCATAATTATGGTGCTTGCCGCAATTTTGGCACTGATTTGTGTCAACTCACCATTATCCTATATTTATGATCAGCTTTTGTCAGTCGAGCTTGTGATTAAAATTGGTAAGCTAGGCGTCGATAAACCAATTTTGTTGTGGATTAATGATGGCTTGATGGCTGTTTTTTTTCTAGTTGTTGGGCTTGAGGTAAAACGTGAATTTTTGTCTGGTGAGTTGTCCTCTCCCAGTAAAGTACTCTTACCTGCTGTGGCTGCAGTGGGAGGCATGGTAGCACCTGCCGCTGTGTATGTGTTAATGAATTACGAGGATCCTTTAGCTCTCCAGGGTTGGGCTATTCCTGCGGCAACAGATATTGCATTTGCACTTGGTGTGCTTTCTCTATTAGGCAATCGCGTTCCACCTTCACTAAAAATCTTTTTAATGGCGCTGGCAATTATTGATGATCTGGGAGCGATTATTATTATTGCTATATTTTATTCCAGTGACTTATCAATAGAATCCATTATTGCCGCTTCAATTTGCCTGGTGACATTAATACTGCTTAATCGCTTTAAAGTTTTGCGTTTAGGGCCTTACATGGTTGTAGGAACAATTATGTGGGTGTGTGTCTTAAAGTCTGGCGTTCACGCAACATTAGCGGGTGTACTTATTGCGTTCACAATTCCGCTAAGGACGGGAAATCACACAGTGCTTTCGCCTTTACATAAACTGGAAACAGGGCTTCATGGCTGGGTGGCCTTTGCTATTTTACCTATTTTTGCCTTTGCAAATGCAGGGGTTGGTTTAAGTATGGATGATTTAAAGTCAGTAACTGACTCAATTCCCTTGGGGGTAATTGGTGGACTGTTTATAGGTAAACAATTAGGTGTATTTGGTTTCACCTGGTTATTGGTTAAGTTGGGTTTAGCTACACTCCCTAGCCATGCAACATGGCGGCAGCTATATGGGGTTGCTTTATTATGTGGTATTGGCTTTACCATGAGCTTGTTTATAGGCTCACTGGCATTTGAGCAGCTTGGTAGTGATTATCTAATGACTGACCGTATCGGAATTTTATTTGGGTCTTTATTGTCAGGTATTGCTGGTTACCTTGTGCTTAAAGACGCTCCCAATAATCAAAAGTCATTAGCCAACTAAGGACGACTAATGGAAGGGCGTGCAGTACTTTTAGTTAATCTTGGCTCACCTGATTCGCCGTCAGTCACTGATGTTCGTCGTTATCTAAATCAGTTCCTGATGGACAAATATGTTATTGATCTTCCTTATCTTCTGAGACGACTGATTGTGAGTGGTTTTGTTTTGCCACACCGTCCTAAGCAGTCAGCTGAGGCGTATGCCAGTATTTGGTGGCCAGAAGGTTCACCGTTGAAAGTACTGACTGGACGGTTGACTGAACAGTTGGCAAATAAAACACATGCGGTATGTGTGCGTTATGCCATGCGTTATGGATCGCCCAGTATTGAGCAGGAGCTAGTGAATTTAGCCAGTCGAGTTGATGTAACAGAAGTGCTTGTTATACCTCTTTACCCTCACTATGCGATGTCTACAGTCAAAACATGTGTCGTTGAATTAGAGCGTATTGTTCGTGATCAAGAGATACGTTTACCCGTTTATGTACACCCCGTGTTTTATGAAGATGATGCGTATATTGATGCATTGTACAAAGTGGCAAAGCCTTTTCTTCAGGCGTCTTATGATCACTTGCTTTTTAGTTATCATGGTGTGCCAGAGCGACATATTCGTAAAGATGACCCAACAGGTACTTACTGCTTGTCTTCTGCTGATTGTTGTCAACAAAACTCAGCCGTGCACTCGACCTGCTATCGAGCTCAGGTATTTAAAACCACTGAAGCCTTTGTCGCAAAAGCAGGAATTGAAAAGAATAAGTATTCTGTTGCTTTTCAGTCTCGTTTAGGTAAAGCCAAATGGTTGGAGCCTTACACAAGTAAACAGCTGGTTTCGTTAGCTGATCAGGGGGTGAAAAAGCTGTTAGTGATGTGTCCAGCCTTTGTTTCTGATTGTTTAGAAACTTTGGAAGAAATTGCAATTCAAGGTGAGGAAATATTTAAGGCTGCGGGAGGTGAGTCTTTAACGCTGATCCCTTGCCTTAACGATCATGACGCTTGGACTGATGTATTGGCATCATGGTGGCAAAAGTCACCTGCCAAGCTGTCCAGAGTTAAAGTATAAGACTAAGCACAAAATGAAGTAGATTGGATACCACTATCAAAATATCAATTGAGCTAAGTGTTGATAGTGGTATCTAACTTCTTTTGGCCTGTAATAGTGGCTTATGGGTTTGAGCGCATAAACCTAATCAAGCTTTGATCGTTAAACATACGACTTAAGCCATCATTTAACAGGTCATTAATAATTTCTTGGTTTTTTACATCAGATGGTGCTTTTACGACACGATGTTTAGCAGAGGATTGATAGCGTCCTGTGTATCGTTTTAAGCCAATTTCAGCAACGGCTTTAACTGTTGCAGAGACATTAACTTGAGTGACATAGTTATTGTCTGGTGTGTCGTAGTTTATTTCTTCAATGTACACATTGAACTTCACACTAGGGTTTTGGTTGTCGATTCGCATTTCCATTTGCAGTAACCCTTGTTCTACAGCATGTTTGATGGCTCTAGAAAGGTCATTATGAATCGTGATTGTACTTGTTTTATCGTATAACCCACCTCGTGTCCCCAATACTTTCGTTGGGCGACTGTCCTGTACATTAACGGTTACCGTACGTTGCACAACAGGTACACGTGTTGGTAGTGTGATCGTAGGGTTTACATCAATTTGCTGGGGAGACAAGACGCAGCCAGTCATGGCAAGTAGTATGGATAAACCCAGGCATATTGCAGATATCATTTTTTTCATCATACTAGTTCATCGCTTTGTCAGACTTAACCAAACGTGTTGTGTAGCTTTCACCATTTAAGTAAAAAGCAAAACACTAAGGTAACGTTTTAAATAAATGGCATAGTGTGATAATCGACATTAGAGGTTTTTCTAACCCCTTTCATCGTTAATCAATCGTTCTATTTTAGATTTAGTATAAAAAACCATAAGATAGATTAAATGTCAGGTCACTCACTTTAGACACTGTTTTGGTCTTTTGTGTGATATTTATCACTTTGAGACTTCGGTTGTGCAATAAGCATTTATATTCTAAATCGAGCGTGTTTGCCTTAATATTTTTTTCTTTATCTGTCAGACATTAGTGAGTTGCAATGTCGTCGTGATTATCTTTTTGTAACTGGTTTAATTTTTTCAGAAAACGTTTAGCTCGATCAATGTGATTATGCAGTTCCTGATTTTTTGGCGTTAGTTGCAGTAATGGCTTCCATGTCGCAAGCGCTTGTTCTGGATACCCTGTGCTGTATAACTCAATGCCTTTTTGGGTTTGTGCCTGAACATAGTATTGGGTTTGCTGCTTTAGTGCTTTTCGTTGTTTTTTAAGGTCAGGATCGTTAGACGCTATTTTCTCAATTTGGCTGAATAACGATTGGGCTAACAGAAAATCCTGCCGCTGTAATGCTAGAGAAAAACGTTCCTGAAGTTTGCTCAATTGCTTGATATTATTAGCGGCATTTTTGTTTTGCTGATTCTCTTGTTGACGTTGTTCGGCTTGCTCTGCAAGAAGTTCAGCATGCAATGGTTTTACAGGGGCTCGTGCGGCAAGTGCCTCTTGTTGTTCTTGGGCTGCAATTTTGGCTAATTGCTTTTTAAGAGACGTTATTCGCTCTTCATCTGCTGTGTGATATGGCAGTTTACTTGCTAATTGCAGGCACTCCAGTCCTCGTTGAGATCGTTTTAAAGCTACAGCATTGTCGGCACACTGTAGTAAAAAATAATACAGTTCTCCTTGATTTGCTTTGGCTGACTTGAGTTGTTGACGAATATGTAAATTGCTCGGATCAGCCTCTGCCATTTCTTCAAGTAAGTTAATTTCATCACTGAGTACAGTGGCTTGTAATAAATAAAGTCGATTTTGTAGCTTGGTGATATGGATATCACGTTGTGATCGTGTTTGTTCAAAAGCGGCTTGCAGTTTTTCATCATCAGGTTTGAGCATTAATGCCTGCTCATAACGTGTAAGTGCCGTATGCCACTTTTGGTTTGCTGCTGCTTTCTCTGCTTCTGCTGTTAAGGATTCAACGTTTTTGGTTGGATAGGGTGGTTTTTCTCTATAGGTGAGGAAAGCTTGAGGTAGTCGACACCCTGTAAGCTGTATACAGCATAATGCAACTAAGATAGAGAAGCGAAATGACGAGTATTTCATTGGTCTTGCGCCTCGTGGAGAATCTTTTTGACTAATTCTCGCATTGTCTCGTGATATTCACCTGTGAGATTAGTCACGCGAAAGGCTTCTATTTCCATTGCTTTGCCTTTAAGCGATAAGGTGCCATGGTGTTGTACACAAATCTTGTTTTTTACCGTTGGGTGCTCATAGATGCTAGAGGGGATAATAATTTGTCCTGAGCCTGCTTTGTCTGCTAAACGGGAAGCTAAATTAACTGCATCGCCAATAACAGTGTATTCCAAGCGTTCATTGGCGCCTAAGAGACCCGCTAGCATTAAACCACAGTTCATTCCTATCCTCACATTGACAGGGAATAGACCATTTGCTTGTCGTTTTTTATTGACAACGCGAATTAATTTTTGTACGGCAACAGCATAAGCAATAGCGTTTAATCGATGGTCGTCATCTGGTGTTGGTGTACCAAATACAACCATTGCACAGTCACCAATAAATTTATCTACAATACCTGAAAAAGCCGTGCTGCATTCATAAAAATAACTAAAATACTCGTTCAGCATGGCTGCAACGTCTTTTGGTGACATGTTTTCTGATAAGCTGGTGAAACCTACAATATCTACAAAGACAACAGTGGCTTCGACTTGTTGTCCTCCACCAATGGTGACTTCATCCATTTTTTCCAAAAGCTGTGTGGCCACACTTTTAGATACAAAGCGTGAAAAAATAGACTCAATCTGTGAACGTTCACCAAAGCCTTTTGCTAATGTTTTCATGCTGGCGGCGAGATAGCTAAGCTCATCCTGAGATAAGGAGACGTTTTTTTCTTCATTACCATGGTTGAGTGCTGCAGAGGCTGCATTCATAAGGCTGTGAATGGGTCTAGATAGACGGCGCCCCATAACGATAGCAATAAAGCTCATCAGTAATGACAGGATTACTGTTGTGAGGATAATTCCTTTGACGGAACTGCGTACAACTTCAAACATGCGCACTTGGCTAAAACTAACCATTGCGTATCCTGCAACAACATCTTGGAACTGGATGGAGCTAACAAAAGCAACCATTTCGGCTTTTTCAGAATAACTTCCAGGTTTTTTCCATTCGATGCGAAATGTGTGATTAGGTAACCGGTTTTCTTCAATGAGTAATTCGTTGACAGTTGCTTGTGGAATATAACCTTGGGCAACCATGAGTTCGCCATTATTGGTGTAAATTGCCACACCTTTTATATCTGACTCATTGGAGAGATTGTTGGTTAAAACCTTTAGTCCAACTAAATCATCAGTAAATAGGGGCTCTTGGGCTGCGGCAGCAAGCTGATTAACGATAGTGGTACCAAAATCATCTACTTGCTCTCTCATTAGGCGGTATTGATTTGTTGTGATCACTGTACCCATGATGGCCATACCTACGGTCATTGTGAGGGTAAGGATAAAAGCAAGCTTGTAGGCAATGGGTAAACGTATACTTTGCCAGACGGAAGGGGTCTGTGATAAGGACGATGGAGTTGACGTATTAATCGCGTTTGACAATGTATGGCCCAAATAGCAAATGAGTTATACCTAATTTTGACTAATGTCTATTTAGTTGTATCTAGTGTATTGGCTCATAGTTTGATGATACGTGTTGTATTAAGCAGTAAAATAAGACAGCTTATCAATTATGTATTGCTTTGTTTTGGATAAGTACTCCTCAGAAATAATTTGTTTGATCATAATTTAAACATGTAATGCTTGCGATAAGTTATCACAGTTTGAGTGAGTAATACGCTCTTTTTACTGCGTTGCAGCTTACATTGATGTAGATAATGTAAGTCATTAAGATACCTCACTAAAAGACAATGCAGGAAACCTGTATGCTATATAAGATTTATCTTAATCAAAAGAATAGCCATCAAATAATGACAATTATTAGTAATTTTGTGGAGCGTATTATACCAGTTTACTATGTGGCATCTTGCTAAATAATTTTGTTCTACGTCTCATTTTGATTAAGAGCAAGTTCTAATATGCGGTGTAATTTATGAGCCGTGTTATATCAAAAGCCTCTTACTTGTTGGGAGTTAAAACACTCCTTAAGTTTAGGCTTTATGTGAAAGTAGCTGTGGCATCATACAGCTGATACTTTGAGTCTATAGATAAGAATAAGTTAGATTTATATTCACCATTTTTAATATCAATGGGAATACGCAGTCAAATAGGTTTGAATTCGGTATAATGAGAGCGCTGTACTTATCCAGTCGCAGCAATCTCAACGCGTGAAGCTATAAACATACTAAAAGCACCTTAGAGAGCCGAAGCAGTTATGACTGTACATACCCATGATGTATTGATCGTTGGCGGTGGCGTATCCAGTACCGCACTCCTCTATGAACTCGCAAAATTTACTAACCTCAAGTCTATTTGTTTAGTTGAAAAGTACTATGACTTGGCTCAGGTGAGCTCCAAAGGTAGTAATAACAGTCAGACAATCCATTGCGGCGATATTGAAACCAACTACTCCTTGGAAAAGGCTCTTGTTGTCAAGCGTGCTGCAGATATGCTTAGAACATACGCCTTGCAATTGCCAAAAGAAGAATATGAGCAAATTGTGTTCAAATACCCCAAAATGGTACTGGGGGTTGGTGCAAAGGAGAGTCAGTTTCTTCGAGAACGTTTTGAGGTATTTAAGCAACATTTTCCCAGTATGGAGTTGTTTGAGAAAAGCGATATCGCCAAAGTCGAACCGAATGTCGTTAATCTCAACGGTCGCGAACGGCCAGAAGAGCTGGCAGCACTAGGTGCTGTAGATGAGTACACAGCGGTAGATTTTGCTGCACTCGCTCGCTCTTTTGTGGCACAGGCAAAGCAGGTTCAAGACAAGTCCATCGATATTTGCTTAGGTACAAAAGTTGAGGACATTCGTCAAGATGGGGAACGGTTTAGAGTAGTAACAGATAAAGGTGACTATTTTGCTAAATTTGTTGTTGTATCTGCTTGTGGACATAGCTTGCTCTATGCTCAGAAAATGGGCTATGGCTTAAATTTTTCTTGTATGCCTATGGCGGGGAGCTTTTACTTCACTCCTAAAGTATTAAATGGAAAAGTTTATACTGTTCAAAATGATAAACTTCCTTTTGCCGCTATTCATGGCGATCCTGATGTATTGGTAGATGGCAAAACCCGGTTTGGACCTACAGCACTATTATTGCCGATGCTGGAGCGTTATAACCCCGGAACTATTTTAGACTTTTTAAAAGTACTTCGATTAGATAGTGCTGTCGTTAAGGTATTTTGGGATTTATTAAAGGTACCTGATATTCGTAATTACATTTTTAAGAATATGTTATTTGAAGTACCTTATGTCCGACGTCGTTTATTCTTAAAAGATGCCCAAAAAATTATTCCTTCTTTGACATTAGCTGATATTTCTTTTGCGAAAGGATTTGGTGGTGTAAGGCCACAATTAATTGATAAAGAGAAAAAACAGCTATTAATGGGCGAGGCCAAAATTAAAGAAAAAGGTATTATCTTTAACATGACACCCTCTCCAGGAGGGACCAGTTGTTTGGATAATGCGGAGAAAGACTTGCGGTCAATTGTTGACTATTTAGGCTGTGAGTTTGATGAAAATAAATTTAAAGAGACATTGTTTGCGTGATTGTTTTTTAATCAGGCCCTTTAAGGGCCTTTTTTGTGCACTAATTTAGATCGTGCTGCACCTTTATTGTGCGCATTTGATAATCTACTTGTTAATTTTTTTGTGTATTAATAGGCTATTTTTCATACGAATAGAAAACTAGTTAGTGTTGAGTAATCTTAAATACACTATTGCTGCTGATAGCACACAAATCTTTTTAATGGCATAAGCTATTATTTAATAGATTAAGCAAACTTGGCACTTTTTATGCTGGATATAAAAAGTGTTAACTCCTTCCAAATTGTTATTTTTCAGCAGTGACTTGTTCACTGCTTTTTTATTTGTGTTCTCTAAATTAGGCTTTATTGAAGTTAAGGTTGACAGCGCGCTAATAAAGTAAAATTTATATTTCTAGTAATATTTTAGCGCTGTATTTTTTACTCATTCTATAGGAAAAACAGCCTTTAATCAGTAGGGCGAGCTATCTTCACAGATACCTTCAGTAAAGGATTATATTAGAAATATCTTTATTTTGGCGTCTTATAGCTCACTTGCCTTTAGTAAACTTAGTTTGCTGACTGTATAATAATTATCTAGAATGTAACAGATTGTTTATTTTGAGTGTATTTTATTTTATAAAAAGAGATTAATAGGTTGTGTACCAATGAGCACTCAGGGGAAGGGGACTTACTCTGAAGCTTGTACCCTTTGCTAGTCATTTTTAGAGGGTGTGTTTAGATCTTGTTGCCAGTGTACTGTTATCCAGTCACTCAGGAAGTAGTCAGTGGAATTACTACATTACTTTTTTGGCACAGTCAGCACTTTTTAAATTAGTTGAAAGCTGCTGTCACTTATTGTGCAGAAGCTTGGCCCGCTAATAATGACTCTCTATGGGTATTGCGTAGTAAACGCCAAAATAATGAAAACATAATGAAAAGTTGATTGCGTTTGTTTTGCCAATAGGAGTCTTGACTATGATACTAAAAAAGATCTCACATGCTGTGTGTATGTCCTTTCTATGTATAGGCATTGCCACACATGCTGCTGTTGTACCAGAAGGAGTAAAGCTGGATAAAGAACAACGCCTCATTCGGGGCAATGGTTCAGAGCCTGCCTCTATAGACCCTCAAAAGATTGAAGGAACACCTGGTTCAGCCATAGCGCGCGATTTGTTTGAGGGGCTTGTTTCTAATGCCCAGGATGGCAGTGTAATACCTGGTGTTGCTGAACGCTGGGATGTTAGCAAAGATAAGATGGTTTATACCTTCCACTTGCGTAAAGATGCTCACTGGTCAAACGGAGACCCAGTCACTGCTGAAGATTTTGTATATGCCTTTCAACGTGGTGTCGATCCTAAATTAGCGTCTAATTATGCTTGGTACTTTGAGCTTGCGGCAATTAAAAATGCAGGCGCTATTATCAATGGTAAAGAAGATAGATCTAAATTAGGTGTTAAAGCTGTTGATGGTCATACTTTCCAAGTTACACTGGAGAAACCTTTACCTTATTTCGTTAAGATGATGGTGCATACAACCACATACCCAGTACCCAAAAAAGTGGTTGAAAAACTTGGTAGTCAGTGGACTCGTCCTGGCAAAATGGTATCCAACGGTGCGTTTAAATTAAAGAGCTGGGTTGTTAATGAAAAAATTGTTTTAGAGCGTAACGCTGAATACTGGGACAACAAGCACACCGTCTTAAATGAAGTTGTCTTTTTACCGATTCAAGAGCGGAATGCTGAGCTTGATCGTTATCGTGCTAATGAAGTGTATCTGACCTATGAGCGGTTACCCATAGAGCAGTTTAAGCGTATTAAAAAAGAAATGGCTGACGAATTACACATCACTAGTCAGGCATCAACTTACTACTACAGTTTTTACACACGTAAAAAGCCATTTGATGATGTAAAAGTAAGAAAAGCTTTATCATTAGCAATTAATCGAGAAGTAATTACTGACAAAATATTAGGTATGGGACAGTTACCAACCTTTAATTTAACCCCAGCAAATATTGATGGGTTTAAAGCACCTGAGAATAACATTGCTAAGCTATCTCAGAAAGAACGCAATGAAATGGCGAAAAAGTTATTAGCTGAGGCAGGATACTCAAAAGACAAGCCTTTATCTTTTACGCTGCTATACAATACAGATGACAATCATAAAAAGATTGCAGTCGCAATTGCTTCCATGTGGAAAAAAACGTTAGGCGCTAAAGTTTCACTCGAAAATCAAGAGTGGAAAACATACCTTGATAATAAGCGTTTAGGTAATTTCCAAGTAGCAAGAGCTGGTTGGAATGGTGACTATAATGAAGCATCAACCATGCTTGATTTGATGACATCAAAGAACAGCTTGAATGATCCAAAGTATAACAATCCTGAGTATGACCAGTTGCTTGTTAATGCCGTTAAAGCTGAAAATCCTGGTGAGTTTTACTTGAAAGCAGAGCAACTGCTTGCCCGTGATGTGCCTATTGCACCCATTTATCATGATGTGACAGCCCGTCTTGTTAAGCCGTTTGTTGGTGGTTACCACAATCAGGACCCACTGAATAATATTTACTCAAAAGATTATTACATCATCAAACATTAACAATACAAAGCATATCTATAGCGAGTATATACAAGGAGAGTAACCTGTGATATTAGCTCGATAATTAATAGTACAAACTATTTGTTATTGAGCTGATTTATTGGTTATAAGTCTTAAAAAATCGTTATAGCTAAAAGCGCTGGCTCTGATTTTTATTTAATAATTAAATATATTATGAATAAAAACTAGTCGGCAATTGCTACGGCGGGATCAGTTTATGTTAAAGCTAATTATGCGCAGACTTGTTATTGCTGTGCCCACCTTATTAATTTTGATTGCCATTTCTTTTTTTCTGATGCATTCTGCACCAGGAAGCCCATTTACCTCCGAACGAGCACTCCCAGCTGAAGTGCTTGCCAATATCGAAGCAAAATATCATTTAAATGAACCTGTTTGGAAACAGTTTTTTATTTATCTTGGTAATTTACTACAAGGAGATCTAGGTCCTTCTTTTAAATATAAGGATTATACTGTTAATGAATTGTTGGCTCAGGCATTTCCTGTTTCAGCCAAATTAGGCATTGCTTCTTTTGTTGTTGCAGTATTGTTTGGCGTGACATTTGGTGTGGTGGCAGCGATAAGACAAAATACGTGGATTGACTATACCAGTATGACCGTTGCGATGACGGGAGTCGTTATTCCTAACTTTGTATTGGCTCCGCTTATGGTGTTGATATTCGCCATTATGTACCGATGGCTTCCAGCGGGTGGCTGGAACGATGGTCAGTTTAAATACATGATCTTACCTGTTATTGCAATGGCAACGCACTACATTGCGGCTATCGCACGTATAACTCGGGGGAGTATGATTGAGGTCTTAAATAGTAATTATATCCGTACAGCTCGAGCAAAAGGCTTACCAGGTGGATATATTATTTTCCGTCATGCATTACGTCCAACGTTGCTGCCTGTCGTATCTTATTTAGGTCCTGCTTTTGTCGGTATTATTACTGGATCAGTTGTCATAGAAACCATCTTTAATATTGGTGGTGTTGGTCAGCTGTTTGTGAATGGTGCGCTAAATCGTGATTACTCAATGGTAATGGGACTAACCATTTTAATCGGTGTTTTAACAATTAGTTTTAATGCAATTGTCGATATTTTGTATGGGCTTATCGACCCTAAAATTCGTTATGCATAGAACAGAGTGTCTTCACTGATACAGTTTCAAAATAAAATAATGTATCTGTCATCAGTGAAAGACAAAAAAATAATGCCGGTGAGAGAAGAGATAAACACATGTTGACGCTAACCAAAAAAATCAATGTACTGGATAATCTGGTAGAAGCTTCTGAGGTTAAAGGGCGAAGTTTATGGCAGGATGCCTGGATACGCTTTATTAGAAATAAAGCCGCCATATCAAGCTTAGTTTTACTGTTATTAATTACGATAATGACATTTATTGGTCCCAGTATCAGTGAGTATGTCTATGATGATACCGACTGGGGGGCTATGGATGTTGCACCATCAATGGATAATGGACATTACTTTGGCACAGATAGTTTAGGTAGAGATATATTTGTACGCACGATGATGGGTGGACAAATATCGATGCTAGTCGGTGTCTCTGGTGCATTAGTGGCTGTTATATTTGGTACACTTTATGGTGCTATTTCAGGTTTTTTGGGGGGGAGAGTCGATAATTTAATGATGCGTACCCTTGAAGTACTGAATTCATTTCCTTTTATGTTTTTTGTCATTTTATTAGTAACATTTTTTGGGCGAGATATTTTACTCATTTTTGTGGCGATAGGCATGGTGTCGTGGTTGGATATGGCCAGGATAGTGCGTGGGCAAACATTAAGTATGAAAAATAAAGAATTTATTGAGGCTGCTCATGCTTGTGGTGTGCGCACCAATAAAATAATTACACGGCATATTGTTCCTAATGTGTTAGGTGTGGTGGTTGTTTATGCCACTTTGTTAGTACCAAGCATGATTTTATTTGAGTCTTTCTTGAGCTTTTTAGGATTAGGCATACAAGAACCCCAAACGAGTTGGGGGGCCCTCATATCTGAAGGACGTAAAACCATGGATTTATACCCATGGCAGTTATTGTTTCCTGCTGGATTTCTAGTAGTGACACTATTTTGTTTTAACTTTATTGGTGATGGTTTGCGTGATGCATTAGACCCCAAAGACCGCTAGGGAGAAGATAGTATGTCATTACTGGCAGTAAATAATCTTAAAGTTCAGTTTTCTACACATGATGGTGTGGTTACCGCAGTTGATGATTTAACATTCTCCTTATCTGAGGGAGAAACACTTGGTATTGTCGGTGAGTCAGGCTCAGGAAAAAGCCAAATGGCATTTTCTTTGATGGGATTGCTCGCAAAAAATGGTCAAGTATCAGGATCAGCTGAGTTTGAAGGGCAAAATATTTTAAACTTACCACCTTCAACATTAAATAAAATTCGTGCTGAAAAAATCGCTATGATTTTTCAGGATCCGATGACTTGCCTTAACCCTTATATGAAAATAGGCAAGCAGTTAATGGAGGTATTAATCCTTCATAAAAATATGTCAAAGCAGGAAGCTAAAGCAGAATCAATTCGATTATTGGATGCGGTAAAAATTCCTGAAGCTAAAAAGCGTTTCGATATGTATCCCCATGAATTTTCGGGAGGAATGCGGCAACGGGTTATGATTGCGATGGCTTTGCTGTGCCGGCCTAAACTGCTTATTGCTGATGAACCTACCACAGCATTGGATGTTACCGTTCAGGCACAAATCATCACATTATTACAGGAATTAAAAAAGGAATTTAATACGGCAATTATTATGATTACTCATGACTTAGGTGTCGTGGCAGGGCTATGTGATAAAGTCATGGTAATGTATGCTGGTCGTACCATGGAGTATGGCTCTGTCCAAGATGTTTTCTACAAACCAACACATCCTTATACCAAAGGGTTACTTGACTCTATTCCTGATTTAGAGAGTGATCAGGCAGAATTACGGACCATTCCAGGTAATCCACCCAATTTATTGAGTTTACCTAAAGGTTGTCCATTCCAGGAACGTTGCCAACATGCTGTAGATCTCTGTCGTACAGAGAAACCAGCCTTAACATCCTTTAATAATTATCAACAGCGTGCTTGTCATCTGAAAGAGGAGGCGGTCGCATGATTACACAACAGAATGTCATAGCCCAAATCCGTGATTTAAAAGTGCACTTTCAGGTTGACAAAGGGCGTCGTTGGCCATGGGACCCTAAGCCTGTTTTAAAAGCTGTTGATGGCGTGAGTTTTGATATCTATGAAGGCGAAACACTAGGCGTTGTAGGTGAGTCTGGGTGCGGCAAATCGACTTTGGCGAGAGCATTAATTGGGCTTATTCCTGCTCAGGATGGTCAGGTGCTTTGGCTGGGACAGGACTTAACTCAACTTGATGAGAAAAAGCTTCGGGTTAAACGGCAGGATTTGCAATTTATATTTCAGGATCCGTTAGCCTCCTTAAATCCAAGAATGACCATTGGTGAAATCATTGCCGAACCATTGATTAGTTTTTATCCCCACCTGGCTCGTAGAAAGGTTGAGGAAAGAGTGGAAGTCATGATGAAGCGTGTTGGTCTTCTGCAAAATGTGATTAACCGCTATCCCCATGAATTTTCTGGTGGACAATGTCAGCGTGTCGGTATTGCTCGAGCACTTATTTTAGAGCCTAAACTCGTAATATGTGACGAGCCTGTGAGTGCTCTGGATGTGTCTATACAAGCCCAGGTGGTCAACTTACTGAAAGAACTACAACGAGAGATGGGATTATCATTGGTGTTTATTGCTCATGATCTGAGCGTAGTAAAGCACATCAGTGATCGTGTTATGGTGATGTACTTGGGTAATCTGGTTGAGTTAGCCGATAGGCACGAGTTGTATGATAATCCGTTGCATCCTTACACAAAGGCACTTCTTTCTGCTGTTCCGGTGCCTGATCCAGAAAAAGAACGTAAGAAGCAAATGCAATTATTGGAGGGGGATTTGCCATCACCCATCAACCCACCTGTTGGCTGTGTTTTTTGTACTCGTTGTCCGATCAGTGAGGATCGTTGTTTTCGTGAGCGCCCAACATTGATAGCACGTGATGGGCATCGAGTCGCATGTCATAAAGTGGATGAGTAACTGAAAGTGTCTACTCGGCTTTATCATATTGACGGCAAGTGAAAACTTGCCGTTTCTTTGTGCCTGGAAGTAAGTATTTGGATGCTGGTTATTATTGACTGGCTCCCAACTTTTCCATGGCTGTCACATAGGGGGAAGCTTCTGCGTGTTGGTACAAAAGTGTTAGAAAAGTCTTCCCTGACGGATTTGTTACATTGATGTCAAAGCCTGCTTCTACATAAAAGCTTAAGAAGTGAGCAAAGTCATCCTCCCGTAAGCTTTGATAGGCTCTCTGTAAAATATAGTAACCTACCGGAGTATCATCTGCTGGATGTACTTCAAGAAGCGATTTAATGCGATCATCGCTTAGAGTTTCTCCGATTACTTTTTGTTTGTCTTTTTTCATGCTATTCACAGTGTTTGCAGTATGTAGACGTTGTTTTTACTCAATAACTTACTCAGTATTATTCTTCTATCTGCTTGAATGTAAAAGACTTTGTTATAATTTTTAATGATAAGGTTATATAGAATTATATTTAGTGATTATGATCGTATACCTATAGCTCGATTTTTAGGTGCTTGAAAATAGCAAAAGCTCCTATAGGAATGATGTATACTTCATGAAAAGATGAATCATTAAAATATATTGTTATTTTCCCTCCTTATAACTTCCTTTAATCCCTTAAAATTTTTACTTCTAGATTCGACACATTAGTAGGATTTGTTGTTATTGCTAGTCTTAACAGGCCAGACTAGCCCCACTAAAAAACCTTTGTTATGGCTATACATAATGCCATCTGATAAATGCTAATCCTAAAGGACTATATATTTTTAAAATAAAAAATAGTTGTTTAATTCCAATTGTTTTTATAAATGCGCTTTGTTTTGGGATGAGCTTCAAAACAAAATTATGACGGAATAGGTATAAATTGCGTGTATTAATTACCCTTAAAATGTAATAAAGAGTAACAAGGATGCGTCATAAAAAAACAGCTCTAGCCGTTGCAGGCTTTATCTTTGGCTCAGCCATCGTAGGTTTGGTTAAACTAACAGAGTCAAACACTACTCCCATTAAAATAAGTGAAAATAGTGTAGAAGCGCCTGAAGTAAAGCAGGATTTTCATCTTCCATTCTTACAAGAAAAAGTGGTTCATCAAACGAAAGAACAAAAGGCAAAGCAAGTCAATAATATTGGAGCTAATACATTATGGAGCGTAGATGAGTGGCAGCCGACTTATGATGCGGAAGGCTTAACTTATTATGAAACAAAAACTGATTCAGCAGTGTTTTCTTC
Source organism: Zooshikella harenae (assembly GCF_018837975.1). GTDB lineage: Bacteria > Pseudomonadota > Gammaproteobacteria > Pseudomonadales > Zooshikellaceae > Zooshikella > Zooshikella harenae. Next base: position 65,198 of record NZ_JAGSOY010000017.1, read on the forward strand.
TTTAGCTCCAGGTCAAACACTGACATTTCAAATACCACAAGAGCAGATTCCATTTTCAGTAACTTTTTCTAAACAGAAAAAAGGGTTTGGGGATATAGATATTGTAAGTGGAGATATTCCAAATACAACTCAAGGTGCTTCTGTCGTTAAAGGTAAGCTTGATACTCATCTTACGATTATTACAGCAAACTCAACTTATACCGTTATTGTTGATAATAAAACAGGAAAAACAAAAATAATTGATGAAAAAGAGCGCGCTAAACAACAATTCATTGATGAAAATGATGGCTTGATTCAACCTAAAGTTGAAGAGCCATTACCTCCAGGTATAGATAAAAACCAACTAACGAATAATAACGTTCATGGTCATGAACACTCTTAAGTAAACAAAAGCCGATACTAAATAGAGGGAAATTATGAAATTATTAAAAAATAAAATGATTGGGTTAAGTACAGCAATAGGACTATCGTGTTTAACTATGCTTTCAGCCGCAGAAGCAAAAACACTCGATATGCTTTTGTTATATACACCTGAAGCGACAACAACGTGGGAAGGGCGAGATATAAATGCTCGAATTAATAGTTTTGTTGAGTACTTTAACCGCACGTTAAAAAATAGTGATGCAGGATTTGATGCCAGAATTGTCCATATTCAGAAAGTAGATTGGGCTGGCGATCTTAATAGGGCAACGAACCAAAAATTAAATCAAGTAAGTTATGACCAGCGGATTAATCAGCTACGTGATAAATATGGTGCTGATATTGTTTCTGTTGTTTATAAAAACCCTCCTGGAGAGTCATGTGGTATTGGCTGGATTTCCAGTGGCGCTAATGATGGTTCTTTTTACCGTAATTCAGCAAGAGGTGATCATGGTTATAACCTGTCAGCAGTAAATTGCTATATTTATATTGTAGCGCACGAAACAGGCCATAATATGGGGCTTCGCCACTCGTTACCTCAAGATAATGAAAGTGGTTATAACCCCTATTATCACAGCTTAGGCTCATTCACGTTCAGTAGAGGTTGGGGTGAAAATAATACATTTCACACACCTATGGCTTATCCTTCAGCTTATGGCACCTGGAATGTTCAACCTATATTCTCTAACCCCAGAAAAAATATTTGTGAAGGACGAGCTTGTGGCAGTGACAATGTTGCAGATGCAAGTAGAGCGTTATCTGAAATGGGTAATCAGCTTGTTTCTTTCCGCCCCACTAAAGTGACGAATACTACTAACACAACAACTACACCAGTTTATACACAACAAAAGAGTGACTTCACCTATGACTTTGCAAAATCAATGTCAGGGTGGAATGGGTTTTATAGTTCATTAAACTATGCCTATGATCATCGGAACAGAAGTAACCAGATACTGGAAGTTAAAAACAGCAGTTACTACTGGACGGGAACTATTGGCAATGTGAAAGAGCATATTAAAGCAGGGGAAAATTTCCAAGTTAGCTTTGATACTTGGATAAGTACTTCAACGCCATTATATGCATATCTTTATGTTGTAAATACTAATGGTCAGTATCAGTGGATTCCTGTAAGTACACAAAGTGTTTCTGGTTGGCGTTGGACAACATTACAGGGTGTAGTTAATGTCCCTAATCAAAGTATTAAATATGCTGAACTTTATATGTATACTCCTGGATATAAAGGATTCTTTGTAGATAATGTGAGAATAAAGCAATTATAAATTAGATATTGATAATTTTAGTGAAAGCCACACAATGTGTGGCTTTTTTTATGTTTTAAATGATATAACGATCAGTTTTTATTTTGCTTGATAGTTGATCGAAGCTTGCTTGTAGGTTGACTATATAATCAGAGGCATTAGATGCTGCTGGAATTGATTGTCCAATGACAATATCTGAGAAAAACGGAACAATAATTTTTTCTCCTTTGGGTAGTGACTTGCCGAGTCCGTAGATAAAAACAGGGGTAACCGTACACTCTGTATGTGCTTGGCTCAAATAATAAATTCCTTTTTTTAATGGTTGACGTTGTTCTGGTTCACCACGAGTTCCTTCCGGAAATAAAATGAGTATTTGACCATTTATTAATGCTTGATGGCAGGGGTGTAAGAGATCCTCTTTATTTTGTGTGTTATTTCGAGAAAGGGGGACAATATCTAATACATGCGTTGAAAACCATGAAAGGAAACGATTTCTTAAGAAATAGTCTGCGGCTGCAACAGGCCTTACCATTGATAATTTTTTAAGCGGATATAAACTCATCAATACAATAGCATCGAGATGACTGTTGTGATTGGCAACAACAATAGCAGGCCCATTGTCAGGTAAATGCTCACGGTTATAAATGCGTAGGCCAATTAGAATTTTAATAAGCGCAGCAAAAAAAAATAGTTTGAGCCACTTGGTTTTTGTTTTAGTAGTGTAAGTAGTAGACATAATGAAAAAATAATGGTGTGGTATAAATTAGACTATCAACACGATCAAGAATGCCGCCGTGTCCAGGAATTAGAGTGCCACTGTCTTTAATATTCAGATCGCGTTTAACGGCAGAAATGGAAACATCTCCAATAAAGCCAAATGTAGCAATCATTAGCCCTGCACCTATGCTTTCCCATACCGTGAGGGGGGTCAGGTAAGGGGCTAATAGATAGGCTAATAATGTGGTAATTATTAAACCTCCAATAAACCCTTCGGTTGTTTTTTTAGGGCTTACTGTTGATAGAACGGGATGTTTGCCTAATAGTTTCCCCCAAGTAAATTGCATAACGTCATTAAATTGCGCAAGTAACACTAAAAATAAAATTAAGCCATAATTACTTGCGTGTTCGTTAACACTATCAGGAAGCTTCAGAAAGTATGCCATATGACTTAAACAAAAAACGGTAAATAAAAGTAGCCAGTTTATTGTACTAGCTGCAGCCATAAATCCTTTGGTATTACCAATCAATACCATACGCATGGGTAAAAAAAGTGCCATATAGAGGGGAATGAAAATAATAAACATGCCATACCAACCTATATAGATCCAGTAAAATTGGAGGGGAATTGCAATATAGGCCCAAAAGATGGGGCGGTGGTCAGTACGGCGGGTAGGAATAAGTGATACAAATTCTTTGAAAGCAAAAAAACTAAGAAAGCCAATAGCTGTTATAGTAAACCCTTCAGGTACTAAAAAGGTACAAAAAATAATAGTCACCATCACCCACCAAGCATTAATCCGTTTGGTTAATTCTTGGTAATCACGAGCGGATAAACGTTGTTTTAAACGATAAATAAGTAATGAGCCAAGACACAGTAGGCTGTATATTCCTCCAAAAATGATAAAGATGATATTGGGTATACCGAGTAACGGGTTATTCATAAAGTTCCTTTGAAGAATAAGTTTTGACAAATGTACAGTTTATCTTTATGTAACAAGTTTAATGAATGCCTCTTGTAAGGTGGTACAAAAATGAAAAAAGTATACAGTGTTGTGAGTATACTACGAATTGAGTTCAAGAGAGTAATGTGAAGAGGAAAACAGATATTTTGCACATTCGTGTAAAAATAGGTTTGATTTTTCAAAATTATTGCAGAATGTAAACTATGCTGTGAGGCCTCTCCCATTATGAAAATAGCACTAGTGTAATATTTGTGGTCAAAAGCTAAGACAGATTCGTTGATGAGAGTTATACCTATCACACATAGATTATAAAACATAGCTGTCCTTGCTTTTATGTGTAGCTCTCGCTTTATGATTAGCGCTTCTACTTCATAAATTTGACATTATTGCAAAAGTATATGCAGTTGAGAGTGCGCCCTAGTTTGAATAGGGATAGCAGGAGTATTATGGGATGAGTAATCAAGTTGATGTATTTGACGATAGCCAAACCTTGCACAGCAAAGCAGCAATTAATACGGTAAAGATCAAGCAAGGTGAAGTAGTTAGCTCTAAAAAGGTGTTTGGTGTTTTGTCTATCTATTCACCCTTGGCTATGCGTCATCTGGATAATCATGAAGCCTTTGTGAATGGCGCCAGAGTGCTGGACATTAAAGCCGTTGCTAAAATGATTAAAAGAATGACATATCGTGTGCAATTAGGTGATCAACAAGCCGAAAAGAAAATTAAACAATGGGATAAATTGATATTAGAGCAACATCAGCAGATGGAACAAGTTATAACCAGAATAAAAATTGACTTGTCAGGACATTTATCCCAGTGTGCAACTGCGGTTAACAACAAAGTTCAATACAAAGTGCTCTGGAATGACCCGCTTGTTTGGAACTTACTAAGGATGGTCATGCTGTTAGATCATGGCTGCATGTTAATTGATGAAGCAACCAGAAGGCAGTTGGTAGATTTTCGACTACAGAAAAAGTGGTATTCAGAGTTAGGTAAGCCTTTGAGAAAAGCAATGCGTACAGTTGCTGAAACAGCTATGCAAAAGCAAGCTAAATCATTGGGTGTTGTTGGTGTTGGTGATAAACCATTAATTGGCGCTTCATTACAAACACACATTGATATAAAAGCTTCTGTCGCTCAATATACCTAGTGTGATTGTTTTTTGATCATACTTAAAGGGGTTTAGGTAAATGTAAAATGAGCTAGTCTAATAAGTTAAAACGACAGCGCAGTTTACATTGAAAAGACCTAATGGATATATCGAGTCAAAAAATTACATTGCTAAGTAAAATGCTATTAACACCACGGGTGTTATGGTTGCGCTTTCAGCTATCTGAACCTTTCTGCTTCCAAGCAGGACAGTTTATCAAGCTTGAGTGGGATGTTAACAGGCAGCAAGTAGCCAGAAGTTACAGTATAGCTTCACCTCCGTATCAAGGAATGACCTCATTGAGTCTTGTTGCAACCTTATTGGCTAATGGTATCGCTTCTACCCAGTTTCAGCATGCGCAGCCAGGTTGGCAAATTTGGTTAAAAGGGCCTTATGGACGTTTATTGTTATCAAAGGCTAGTGAGTGTCCACCTCAGCTTGTTTTAGTTGCAACAGGTACTGGCATAGCGCCATTTTATGCCATGTTGCCTGAACTGGAAGAATACCTGAAAAAGGGCTGTCAAATAGAGCTATTCTTTGGTGTAAGAAATACTGAAGATTTATTTTTCTATTATCCTTTTCGAATGCTTGCAGAGAGGTTTATAAACTTTCGCTTTTCTGTCTGCTTCAGTCGATTGCAGACAACAAATTTGCCACATGGGCATTTGGGGTATGTACAAGACAGATTAATTGTGCTTGATACTCACCCTAGCGCTTTAGTTATGCTTTGTGGTCATCCAGATATGGTGGATCGTTGCTTTTCGCTTTTTACAAAAGAAAAAGGTTTAAAAGCCTCTCAAATAAAACGTGAAAAATACATCCTAAATCATTAAGTTGTTGTATTTTTCTGTTGATTATTTGTCCAGGTTCGAGGGTCTAAATGGTAGTAACTATGTAGAATTTGGAATAATGCTGGGTTATGCATTGCCAGTTGGTGGGGATGAGTAAAAAAAGTTTCTGTTGCCACAGCGAAAAATTCTGCAGCATTTGTAGCACCATATCGGTTAATTACATGAGGGATACCTACTATCACTTCGTGCCTTAAGCGTGCCAATTCTTCAGCCATCAAATGGCTCCAGTGTTGAAAGCTGTGTTTGGGACCTAAAATAGGAATGCCATCAGTATACCCATCTTCAGCGTCTAACTGATGGGCAAACTCATGAAAGGTCACGTTTTGGCCTCGTTGTGGGTGACGACTGTCGGTAATGACATCATCCCATGACAGAACAATTCGTCCATTATGCCAGGATTCACCTAGACGGTGAGAAGGCGCTGAGGAAACAATGCCTTGCTCAGAATGTTGGGCATCAGGGACGGTGAAAGCACCAGGATAAACAAGGATTGATTGTAACTTGTTGTACCATGCTTTGGGTTGGTTCAATATGAGTAGGCAAGCCTGTGCTGCAATGATTACTCGAATTTCTTCTGTTAAAGAAAGCCCTTGGCAGCCATAAAATTTTTTTTCTAACAAAAAAAGTTGGATTAATTTTTGTAGTCTGAGTTTTAATGATTGAGGCAATAAGTGATAAATAGCAAAATTTTTATTTAAGATATCATGCCAATCTTGTGGAAATGCTGTTCTGAGAACACGTTTACGCCGGAGTTGTGGCATTATAAATACTTTGAATACTACAAAGCTCAGTATAATAATACAGACTGCTGTATAAATGACGAGTGTAACGTCAGGCACTAATACATTCCTATGGGCAAGTAAAAAGAAATATACCCTTTCAGAGTATGCACTTTCTGGTGGATAACCAGGTAATATAATATGAAGACTTTTGGTGATTATTCAAGTACATGGCTTGTGATTATCCATTTGTGACTGAAATAGCATTTGGATTTGAACTTCTTCCTGAGAAAAAGGTAACCGCTACGTAATAAAAAATTTGCTATTCTTTAGTATGAGTTTTTTAAGAATAATTAAAATAATATGCTTTTATAATGAAATATTTTTTTCGTAATAAAGTTGTAGTCATTACAGGCGCTTGTGCAGGGATTGGGCGACAGCTGTGCTTGCGTTTTGCTCGTGCAGGCGCTTGGATTGCTGCAATTGATCTTGACCAATCTCAACTTGATGCATTAGCTAATCATTTGGAAGCTCTTAATACTCGTGCATTGGGGCTTGCGTGTGATGTAAGTCGAGAAGGTGATGTTGAATATGCTTTTAATTTGATTCTTGATCATTTTAAAAGAATTGATGTATTGATAAATAATGCAGGGATTACACATCGGAGTGCTTTTATAGATACAGATATTGCCGTATTTCGACGTGTGTTGGATGTCAACTTTTTTGGTGCATTATATTGCACTAAAATAGCCTTACCGGCATTATTAGATAGTAAAGGGTTAGTCATCACGTTAAGTAGTATGTCTGGCTTTACACCTATGTGGTATCGCTCTGGGTATAGTGCGAGCAAGCATGCATTACATGGTTTATTTGAAAGTCTAAGACTGGAAGTTGATGAGGATGGTGTGAATATTATGATGGTGTGTCCAGGTTTTACGGCCACTGATATCCATAAAAATGCACTTGAAGGCGATGGTTCAATTACTAAGTCCCCTTTTTCGTTGGTTGGACAGTTAGCATCACCCGTTGATGTGGCTGATGAGATCTATCAGGCAGCGACAAAACGTAAACGGTTATTAGTGCTGTCAAATGTAGGTCGACGAGCACGTATGCTTTCATATTTCTGTCCGCATTTATTTGAGCGCTTGATGTTAAAGATTAAGAAAGAGCAACAGGGTCATTCCTAAATATTATTGAGAATGGGAAATTAGAGTAGTATATCCTTTTCTTTGCGTGTAATCAGCAGTGGTATAAGGCTTAAGATGATAAGGTATAAGGTTGATGATAAAGTATCTTAGTTTTATCTGTATATTATTGGGTATATGTGTTGGTTGTGTAGCTAAACAACCTGCAAATTATGTTACTTGCCCTGAGACGAGACCAGAGTTTTGTACTCGTAATTATCAACCTGTGTGTGCTGAGCGTGATACGGGGGTTCGTTGTGTAACAACACCTTGTGATGAAGCCGTTGAGTGGGTGAAAAAGTCAAATAGTTGTGAAGCCTGTGCAGATGAAAAAGTCTATGGATATTACCCAGGTGAATGTAACAGTAAGCCACATAACACAGACTAGGAAATGTTGCTCTACCCTCTGCAAATTCTAGGACTCAAGGGGGGGGGGAGTGTTTGCAGTCAGCCCCTTATCGGTGAAAAAATAACCAAATTGTTTTGTAAATGAATATATTATGGATATTCCCCTATATCCTTTTTTCATTATATAACGCGTCGCTCCCAGCACCTGTTTCACAAACTAATTCAAGTACTGCAAATCTACTTTTTGCTATACCTCAATCATTATTAAATGAACAATCTGTGGTTTTTCGATGTAGGTCATTGGCAAACAAAGTCTGGGTCGAACTGTTTACCGAAAGGATGCGGAAACCAAGCCTCCAGGGCAGGATTCTCGACGTGTTTGAAGGGCGTTATACAGACTTTAGGCAAAGGTGCTTTAGAAAATGACTTTTATAAAGGTAAAGCTATATGAGATTGCCCTGCGATATTCCCTTGCCGTATTAAATATAAAATTTTCTTGAGTAAAAATGGGGATCGAAATTAATGAAAGAGCAATAATTAAAACTAAAATAACATGAGTAGAAGCAGGTGTTCGTATATCCATTACGGTAGTGGATGCTAAGTCTGTCGTTCTACTTGGCGCTCCAAAAGTGCATTAATAGCAGATATACTGAATCAAAAGGTGAATAGAGTGTGTGATTAGTGGTATATAGCGATAATTTCAGTAGTAGTAAATTAGAAGGAACACTGAGTGACTCCTGAGCGTTATAAGCGATATAAGACAACCTTGGATCGTCGTCAGCCAGATTTGACTGTGGTCACTGACAGAGTGCATAAACCTCATAATTTAGCAGCTATTGTAAGAACATGTGATGCTGTGGGGATTGGTGAGTTTCACTACACTCTCCCTCGAGTAGGTTATAGAAGCCTTCCTGGTACAACAATGGGTAGCCACCAATGGGTTACTCGACGCTCGTATGATACTGTGCAAGAGGGCATTGATTACTTGAAGTCTACAGGCTTTAAGATATTTGCTGCACACTTCTCGACACGAGCAGTGAACTTTCGAGTGGTTGATTACACACAACCTTGTGCAATTTTACTTGGGGCTGAGAAGCAGGGCGTCAGTGCAACGGCTGCTGAGGTTGCAGATGAGCATATTATTATTCCTATGCAAGGTATGGTGGCATCATATAATGTGTCTGTTGCAGCCGCTATTATTTTAAGTGAAGCACAACGACAACGTGAGAATAAAGGGCTTTATAATCATGTTAGGCTTGAACAATTTGTTTATCAGCAGTTACTGTTTAGGTGGTGTCACCCTTTAGTGGCTGAACTTTGTGATAAACACCAACTGCCTTATCCTCCACTGGATCATGAAGGGATAATTATTGAGCAACAGCAGTGGTATAATCAGGTGAAAGCATTGCTGAATAGTTCAGTAAAAAAACATGATTAAACGGAAACGTTAGCATTTTTTAGGATGTAACATAGTTGTTTTTGGTTGCAAGAAATAGTTTTAAAAAGTTTATGTTTTAGATACTGACTAAACTCAGGTAGTAATAAAGCATTTTTTTATGAGTTTTGTATTTGAGGTAATCTATGGCTGATGTATTAAATAATCTGTTAGCATTACTGCAATTGGAAAAAATTGAGGAAAACCTGTTTAGAGGTCAAAGCCAGGATTTGGGATTTCCACAGGTTTTTGGTGGTCAAGTAATGGGGCAGGCACTATCAGCGGCAAAGCAAACAGTAGATGAAAGTCGTAGTGTACACTCATTTCATAGTTACTTTTTACGTCCAGGTGATGTTTCTAAGCCAATTGTTTATGATGTGCATAGCATACGCGATGGAAAAAGTTTTACAACGCGTCGTGTTGCGGCTATTCAAAATGGTAAGCCTATTTTGTACATGTCAGCCTCATTTCAGCGTAAAGAGAATGGCTTTGAGCATCAGGATAGCATGCCAGAGGTTCCTGGTCCTGAAGGATTAATGTCAGAGCTTGAAATGGCTCGAAAATTTAAGCATTTAATTCCAGAACCGTTAAGAGAAAAATTAACCTGCGATAAGCCAATTGAAATAAGACCTGTAAACCCAGTGAACCCGCTTGCGCCAGAAAGACGGGACCCTGTTAACTATGTATGGTTCAAGGCAACGGGTACTATGCCTGATGATCTTCGCGTGCATAAATATTTATTAGCGTATGCATCAGATTTTTATTTCTTAATAACGGCATTATTGCCGCATAAAGTTTCTCTGTGGCAAAAAAATATGCAAATTGCAACGATAGACCATGCTATGTGGTTTCACCAAGACTTTCGCATGGATGACTGGTTACTTTATGCTGTAGATAGTCCATCTGCTTCAGGCGCAAGAGGACTAGTGCGAGGGCAGTTTTTTAACCGGCAGGGACAATTGGTTGCCTCAACAATGCAGGAAGGATTAATCAGGCAGCATGAAAAATAAGTAGCCTAAAATGAAGCCATTTTCATTAAAAAATAAATCTCTATGGATTTTTGATTTAGATGGTACCTTAACTAAACCTGTTCATGATTTTATTGGAATTCGTGAGTCTTTATCTATTCCACGAGAAGAAGATATTTTAACGTTTATTGAACAGCAAGCGCCAGAAAAAGCCCATCGTTTACATCTGTCGCTGGAGTCAATAGAAACGTCTCTTGTGGAAAAAAGTGAAGCCGCAGCGGGTGTAAAAGAGTGCTTGTATTATTTGAGTAAATTTGCTTCTCTCGCAGTTTTGACGAGAAATACACGTGCAAATGCATTGAGAGCTCTAGCGATGATTGGGCTTGATGAATTCTTTTCGCCAGAAGCTGTGATTGGTCGTAAAGAAGCAGCCCCAAAACCAGCGCCAGCGGGTGTTCTACAGTTGATGGCTCACTTTTCCTGTGCTCCTGCGCAGACAGTTGTTGTGGGTGATTATTGGCATGATTTAAAAGCGGGACGTGCTGCAGGAGTAACCACTGTTCATGTGGACTATCGTCAACAGTTTGCTTATAGCAAATACGCTGATGTTGAGTGCAACGATTTAGTTGCACTCGAAGAATTATTAAGGTTGAGTTGAGTTATCCGTAAAGGGTTGGCGACGAAACTGTTTTGGATTGATAGCCATAACTAATCCGCCACACACAATAAGGGCTGCACCAATTATTATGAAGGCATCAGGAATATCTCCCCAAATGAAGTAGCCAAGAATAACTCCCCAGACAACGACAGAGTATTGAAAGGCTCCGACCATGGGGGCTGGAATATATTTTAACGCAGCAAAAATTGGCATTTGCGCGAGACCATTCAAAAAACCGCACAGTGCAAAAATGAGCCAATCCTGAGCTGTAGGTGGTGTGTATCCGTAATAAAGCATGAGTATGCCGGAAATAATGAGAGGTACCTGACAACCGTAGAAGAGTGTGGTGCTTTGTTGCTCAGATTTGCTCATAATACGTAGCATAATAGTATTAAGGGCAAAGCATAATGCGGTACCAAGAGCCCCTAACATACCGATATTAAAATTACCCATCCCAGGTCGAAGTACAACTAATACGCCACAAAAGCCAATCATGATGGCCATAATTTGTCGTTTATTCAGCTTATCACCTAACAATAAGGGAGCTAAGAGTGCCAAGATGATTGGGCCTGTCAGAATGAGTGCAAAACTATCTGCTAACGGCATCATACTAAAGGCGAGTAAAGCGCAAAGTCTCAGTCCTAACAGGACCAGTCCTCGTGTTAACTGAAGTGTAGGTCGTTGTGTTTTGAAGATACTACGACTGCCTTTACGTTGACGTAGTAGAATAAACCCTATTGGCAACAAGCTAAATAAGAACGTCAAAAAACTGATTTGTGCAAAGTGGTAGCTGGATGTTAACCATTTTGAACTGGCATCCATCAAACTGAATAATAAAAAGCCGAGCGCAGCAAGTGAAATGCCATATAGCTCCGAAGAACGCTGGGCATACGTCATAATGTTTCCTATTAATGGATGGTTAAAAATATACCAATAGCCGATGGCTGAACTTAAATGAAGTGATATATTGAACTCGTATTCTACATTAAGTTTAGGCATTACGCACAATGTGTTCCTTAGCGCTGAGGTTTTTGGTTAGTTACTAATGCCTGTTCACTTAGCGGCATACCCTTCACCAATCATTTTTATACACCTAGGGCAAAAGGGTGGCGTTGTTGGCATTCTTGTATGAACATAACCGCCCAGCTTGGGCTTTTAAAACAACCGTTGTTGCTATCGCTCGTCTTAACTGGTCAGACTAGCCTCACTAAAAAACCTTCGTTATGGTTATATGTAACCTTTTGCGATGAGTAGACTTACTTTAAAACTTATGAGAAAAGCACTTGACAGATATTTGAATAGGATTATAAGTTAGAAGCATTCTAGTTAACGTTTATAATTTAGACAGTTATGAATTAATAACCTGCGTTGATAGATAACAAAGTAGATTTTAATAGCAAGGTTTTTTAAACTTTGTTCCTTATTAAATATATTTTCAAAATGTATAAGTTAAAACGCTTGTGTAAATTATATGCGTATACTATGTAGCGGAACTTCATTTAATTGACAGGAGATTATTAAGCAAGGAACGCCACACGTCCTAAACTAACAATAAAGTAAGCGAGTAACGAGGTTAGTGGCATGTTCTATAAATGGTTGAAATGGTGTGTACTCTGCCTGGCAGCTGGGTTTGCTAATATTTCTACAGCTGATATTGATCCTAACTATAAAGTTATTTTACTCACAGAGAATTTTCCCCCGTATAACATGAGCGTCAATGACAAAAACTTCGCTCGAGATAATAATATTGATGGTATTTCAGCAGATGTTGTCAGAGAGATGTTTAAACGGGCAGGTCTTCGATATACGTTAACACTTCGTTTTCCCTGGGATCGAATTTTTAACTTAACTCGTGAGAAAAGTAACTATGGGCTCTTTTCCACAGTCCGTAATTCGGATCGTGAGAAAATGTTTAAGTGGGTAGGGCCTATTGCTCAATTTGATTCTGTTTTTCTTGCTAAAGAATCAAGTTCAATCGTTATTTCTCGTTTGGAAGATGCTAAAAAATATCGTGTTGGTGGTTATGAAGGGGATGCCACAGCAAACTTCTTGCAAAAACGAGGTTTTGAACTGATTTTATCGTTAAAAGATAACAAAAATGCGAAAAAACTTAATCAGGGCAAAATTGATCTTTGGGCGACAGGTGATCCATCAGGACGTTATCTTGCTCAACAAGAAGGGGTTAGAAACCTTAAGAAAGTATTTACCTTTAATACGTCAGACCTGTATTTAGCACTTAATCCAGAAGTACCTGATGAGGTTGTTAATAAACTACAAAGTGCGTTGGATGAGATGCGTAAAGAAGGCTTTATTGAAGAAACGATCAATAGTTATCTATAAGTTTTAATGGTAAAGATGAGGTAAAATATTTAATTTATGAACGATAGTTTATTATTTGATATTTTTGAAAGAAATATCCAGAATTTTTTGTGAAGTTAATCTAAAATTGACTATTGATTACTCTTGTCGTCATACTTATTTATATTAACAATGAATAATGTTTAATGAGTGCTAAGGAAGTGTTTTAAGTATAATGCTTTATGTGGGATGGATAATACTACCTGTTCTAAAAGGTAATTTTTAATGAGCCGCAATAATTGGCTGATAGCCAACATATTTTTGCTATTAGGCTGTATTTCATTTAACTTGCCCGCTTTTGAGTTAAAACTACTTACTGAAAACAGTCCTCCATTTAATATGAGTGCAGGGGGGGGGAATTTTGCTCGAGGCGATCAAGTAGTAGGCATTGCAACCAATGTTGTTCGTGAAGTGTGTAAGAAAGCAAGTGTATCTTGTGAAATTACCTTGCGTTTTCCTTGGAGCCGTATTTATGAACAAACATTAGAGCGCTCTGAATATGGTATTTTTTCTATGGCTCGGACGCCGGAAAGAGCGAGTTTATTTCAGTGGGTAGGACCAGTAGCAAAGAATAAGTGGGTTTTCCTTGCTAAAGCAGATAGTAGTATTACCGTTAACAAGCTTGATGATGCTAAGAAATATATTGTTGGTGCTTATAAAGGGGATGCTAAAGAAAAATTTTTGACTGACCATGGTTTTAATTTAGAAACATCGCTTAAAGATGATCGGCTTGCTAAGAAGTTAGGTGAAGGCAAGATAGATTTATGGGCAGTGAGTGAATTATCAGGGCAGATGTTAGCAAAGAAGCTAGATCTTTCGGTTAAGCAGGTCTTTGTATTTGGTGAAATCGATTTGTTTATTGGACTTAACAAGGAAGTCCCAGCAGATGTTGTGAGCAAAATGCAAAAAGCTGCAGAAGAGCTAAATAAATCAGGGCGTATTCACGAAATTCAGAATAGTTATTTTAGATAATACTCATTAAAAAAATAATGGAATTTTATTGATATTTTTTGTTATATACCTATAACGAAGGGTTTTTAGCGGCGGCTGTTAAGAGCACAGACAACAAACCATAAAATTGATTCGCGAAGAGTATACCTCATTAGCTATTATATTTGTAGCACTTTCTTATTTGACTCAAGATGTCTGTTTTGCAGGATGTTAAGATTGATCCGGATAAATGGTATTTTAAATCATTTCTGAGAAATAACTTAGGAAGGATTTATACCAATTGAATGCAATTGATCACTAAAAGCGCTAAGTAGGTATATTTATGCGAATATTGCTTGTGATCCTGCTATGGGTTTCACAAAGTCTCTGGGCTGGAAGCCAAGTCAATGTTGCAGTGGTTGGCCCTAGGAGTGGCCCTGTTACAGAATATGGTGATATGCAGTTTACTGGGGCTCGATATTCGGCGGATGATATTAATCAATCTTCAGCGTATTCTGTCCACCTAAACTTAATTTCATTTGATGATGCCTGTGACCCGCAACAAGCCATTGACGTTGCGAAAAAAATTGTTCAACAAAAGATTCAATATGTAATAGGCCATTTGTGTTCAAGTGCTACACAAGTTGCTGCTCCCATTTATGAAAAAAATAACATATTGATGATAACTCCTGCCTCAACCAGTCCTACGATTACTCAGCAAGGATACCGGTTTGTGTTTCGTACCATTGGGCTTGATTCAAAGCAAGGCCCATTGGCTGCAGAATATATTATGCATCATAAGCCTAAGAACTTAGCCATAATTCATGATAGACAACAGTATGGAAAGGGAGTGGCAGAGGCAGTTAAAGCAACGCTTATGCAGAATAAGTTTCCTATTAAGTTGATGCTGGAGATAGAAGTTGGTCGAATGAGCTTTGATCAGGAAGTGGAGATCCTGAAGAAGCAAGGAATCGATTTTATCTATTATGGTGGCTACTATCCAGAGCTAGCGCATATACTTAGGCAAAGTAAACGTCAGGGACTTTCGATACAAGCTATGGGACCAGAGGCAATTGCTAGCCAGGATATAATGCCATTATCTTCTCAAGCTGCTGATGGTTTGTTGGTAACACTACCTCCTGCTTTTTCAACGTGGCCTGCAGCTAAAAAGATTGTTGAGCGATTGCACAAAGAAAGATTGGATGAGGGTAGCCCTTTTATTTACACAAGTTATGCTGCAGTACAGGTGCTTGCAAAGGCAATATCAGAGTCTAAGTCTCTTGTTCCAGCTGATATAGCCAATACTTTACGGCAGAAGTCGTTTGATACGCTTATAGGTTCATTATCTTTCAATGATGAGGGCGATCTAAACCAGTTTAAATTTGAGGTTTTCAGAATGGATGCTGATGGAAAAATGAGCAAGGTGTTTTCTCTGTAGGTCTTTTGACAAACAGGGAGATTTTTGCATAAGAGGGAGTGAAAAGAAGGTCAGTACTGATCTTGACTCAAACTACCTATTACCTGACTCACTGAAAGATCTGCACTGACAAGAGGATCAAACAAGCATGCCAATTAGCCGCATGGGACAGTTCCTATTCTATGTTTTTTTTTTGATTTTACCTATCCGCAAAACTACGCAAATTAGCTCAGTAGTTTTTCTTAAGTAAAACTACTTATCTGTTGGTTTGTTAGACAATAAAAATAATGAACCACAGTTGCAGATTATATTCCTCGTGTTATAACTTTGCTAATAATTTGATGTAATTAAAATTGCATTGAACATTATGTAACCTTTACTGAATATACCCACAGCAAAGGATATAGGAGATTTTTTTAAAACAAGGAATAGTGAGAACAACTCTATGTCTGATTATGGGATTTGCTCGTTAAAATTAAAAATAATCCTTTTAGCTATTATTCCACTAGTGGTTGTTATCACGGTGATCTCATTAATGTTTTTTCTCGGATCTGTTGATTTAGCAAAGGAACAGCGTCGTATAGTAAAAGACAACATCATGGCTGAAAAAAAGTATGAACTTCAAAGTTATGTAAATATTGCCATGTACTCCATTAGTCATATTATCGATGTTAATAAAGAGGAAGCTGCAGCAAAACAGCAAGTGAAGAATCTCCTGAATAGTATGCGCTTTGATACGGATGGATACTTTTTTGTTTATACAATGGACGGTACAAATATTGTTCACCCTATGTTGCCTGAAATTCAGGGGAAAAACGTATGGCATGTAAAAGATAAAAATGGCAAGCAAGTCATTAAAGAGCTAGTCACAATTGCAAAAGAAGGAGGAGGATTCTTTCAGTACTGTTGGAATAAGCCATCAGTGAATAAAGAGATGCCTAAAATTGGCTATGTTGTTTCGTTACCAGAGTGGGGGTGGATGATAGGCTCGGGTATTTATATTGATGATATAGATGAAGAAATAAAAAGCTTTAATAATCAAGTGACTAATAGCTTTAATAATACCTTTGTCCGAGTTTTGGTCGTTACAATTATTAGTATCTCAATGATTATCATGTTGATTTTGTCTATCAATATCAGTGAAAAAAAATTGGCAGATAAAAAGTTAAAAGAGCTTACTCAGCGAATTGTTGACTCACAGGAAGCTGAGCGTGCGAGAGTAGCCAGGGAGCTTCATGATGGGATTAACCAGTTATTAGTGTGCATTAAATATTCGTTAGAAGCGGCAAAAGAGCATGTCAATAAAAAAAGCTCAGCAGAACGAGAATTGCAGTGTGGTATTCTGCGCTTGGACGAGGCTATTCAAGAAATAAGACGTATATCAAGAGATTTAAGACCTAGCTTATTAGACCATCTGGGGTTATTTCCTGCATTAGAAGCGTTATGTCGAGATTTTTCTCATCGCACACATATTGAGGTACATTATGTCACTGTCGATAACCTGAGGTTGGTAAGTGATGTAGAAACAACACTGTATAGAATTGCCCAAGAAGCATTAACTAACGTTGAGCGTCACGCAAACGCTACGCAAGTAAAGCTTTGGTTTCAGGTAAATAAGCTTGCCTTGATGATGTATATTGAAGACAATGGACAGGGCATGTCGTTAAATCATCATGGTAATGGCACGGCGATAACGGATGTTTGTACAGGGGTAGGGCTAAGAAATATGCGTGAGCGCATAGGCTATCATGGAGGAGAAATGTTCATTGATACCAAAATTCAAAAAGGTACAAAAATAATAATCAAGTTACCTCTGTTTGCTATACAAGAAACTTCATAGTCACTATGAGTCAGCATATCAGAATATTATTAGTAGATGATCATGTCCTTGTTCAAGAGGGTATAAGAGCACGTTTATCGCAACAAGCTAATTTAGATGTGGTTGCAGTTGCAAGTGATGGTGAAAGTGCACTACGAAAAATAGAAAATACGCCAATTGATGTTGTGTTGATGGATATAAGTATGCCAGGTATGAATGGCATACAGGTTTTACAGCGTATTAAATCCTGGTATCCGGATTTAGTTGTATTGATTTTGACGATGCATGACAGTCGAGAGTATTTGCTGAGTGCTTTGCGTTCAGGGGCATCAGGTTATGTGCTTAAAGATGTTTCTGTAGATGAGTTGATTAATGCTATTGAAGTTGTATTTCATGGCGGAACCTACTTGAGTCGAACTGTTTCTCAGACATTATTAGATAGTGAGCAAGGAGCAACGACGCCAAATATACCACTAACCCCAAGAGAACAAATGGTGCTTGCCTTGCTTGCAAAAGGAGAGGGTAGTAAACATATTGCAAAGAAATTGCACATCAGTGTACGTACAGTAGAAACCCATCGTCAGAAAATTAAACGGAAACTTGGTATCAATAGTACGGCAGAATTAACGCGTTATGCAATAGCACATAATTTAGAAGCTATGTAATTAAGCTACAGGGCAATCGCATATAACTTTACCATGTGATCTAATACCTTTAAATAAGCTGTAAAAAGCATATACCCTTCACGAATCATTTTTAGGGTTTGTTGTCGACACTCTTCACCCCAGTCACTTATTATTATAAACTCCTGGGGCTTCTTTGCTTGACGGCCGCCCCTAAAAACCCTTCGTTATGGATATATATTCTTAACTATTGGGGTATTAATTAAATCGTTGAAAATAAAGGCTTGGAGGTTATGTTACTGAGTTTTGACCTGCATGCTTTCGGCTGCGTTTAGTAAGTTATGTTCTGTTTGGTGTTCATGGCTTATTGCAAAGCCTATAGCACATGTAACGTTTCTTTTAGTATTTTCAATTTCGAAGGGTTCTGTAAATGCGCTATGAATTCTCATACAGCACTGTTCTGCCTGTTGATGATCGGCATCTTCCACTATAACAATAAACTCGTCACTTGCGAATCGGCCAACAGTATCTTTGGGGCGAGTGTTAGCCTGTAAGCGTGTTGTGACCTGTTTTAATAGGGCATCACCAGCTGTATGGCCAAATTGTTCGTTTATATCTTTGAAATTATTGATATCTATTATAATGAGTGCAAAGCTATAATTATTTGATAATAGACTTCTAGCAAAGCAACGCTTTAATTGGTCCAAGAAACTATAACGCTTGAGTAGTCCGGTTAATGCATCATGAGTTTCAGAATATTGTAGTTGGTCAATAATAAGTTGACGGCTAAGTAATGTACCCGTCCATTCCGCAAGAATTTTCAGAAAGCTAATATCTATTCCTGTATAAGGGATGACTCGAGGCGTATTACTAAATAAACAAAGTACCCCATAAACTTTTTCTTGAACGATAATTCGACAACCCATGTATGATTTGGTAACTTGTTCTAGTTGCGCTTCACTAAAATGCTCGTTTAATTGTTGGTAGGTAAAATGAATAGGATTAGGGCTGTTAATTGCGAGATAATTAAGTTTTTCTTGAATAGGTAGGCTAATCAGTGGTTTTTGCTCTGTTGTAGCGTGTTGAAAATCTACAGCAAATTGATCGTTTATTAAACGGTATATAAAGCAAAACTGTTCACCAAAGAGTTCACAACTTGCTTCTAACATTTTATGGATTTGGGTTGAAGTTGAGTCTTCTTTTTGTGAGGTGATTGAAAAAATATGCTCCATGCTTTTTAGTTTATGCAAAATAGGGTGATGCCAAGTATGGGCTATACCTTGGGCAGCATAGCGTGATACGCATAATTTTATGGAGGTTACAACACTTGTTAAAGGCAGGTTTGCCACATCCAGAAAGTCATACATCCCTTCATGAATCAACTCGTCAACTGATAGCTCTGTACTCAGGTCTCCCGCAAGAAGTATGGGAAGTTGTGGATGTTGATAATTAAACTCAATAAGTGATGTAGAGCCAATATTAATATCGACAATAACTGCGTCAATTTCAGATGATTCGATGGTTTGTACAGCATCGTTTAGGGAGCTGGCTGCAATCAGTATAACTTCTTCCTGAAGCTTCTTACTGTTTTTAAGTAAGTTATGGAGTGCTTTATTATTACTTGCTACTACCAGTACGTTGTACGGTCTATGGTTCAAGATAACTATACCTTTTTTGACCTAGTTATTGATAATTAATTATTGTTCCTGCTGTTATTGGTGCTGTGCTGCTATTTAAGTGTTACACGTTAATTTTCTGTTAAGTGTAGCAGTTGGTATATGATCGGTGATGTTATCTTTGCAGCAGGACTACCAATCTTCTGGTTCAGGAGGAATACTGTTTAGTAGTTCTGCGATTTTTTGTAATGCCTGAATAAGCTGGTTACCTTCTTTTATATGGCTAATAGAAATTCGAACAGCCTGAGGAATAGGGGCATTACCTACGGCAAATGAAGCGCTGGGCGTTATATCAATGTGTTCTTGTGCCAATGCATTATGCAGTTCCTGAGCTTGCCAGATGGGAGGAAGGGGTAACCAAATATGGTAGCTTTGTGGGTGGGTGATAGGGTTGAAAGAACTCAAGATATTTGCTGCCATTTTATGACGCTGTGCTAATGTGGAGAGCTGTAAATTAATCAGTTGATTGGCGCTGCCATCTTGCAACCAGCGACATGCTATTTCATGAGTTATGGGGGGGGTTAGCCAACAGTTGGCCCGTAAGCTTCTGGCAAGCAAAGGTAGTGTACTTTGTGGAGAAATAATCCAGCCACTGCGTAGACCACCCGCCAACAGCTTTGAAAAACTACCAATATAAAAAACACGTTCAGGCGCATAATTATAAAGTGCGGGCGGACGGGGCTGCTGTAAAAGACCCTGCACATCATCTTCAATAATCCATATATTGTATTTATTTGCGATATCAACAATCTGTTGCCTACGTTCAGCGGGTGTCGTATTTGTGGTTGGATTATGTAACGTTGGATTGAGGTATATGGCGCGAGGCTGATACTTTTGACAAAGTGCTTCAAAATGATCAGGAATAATACCTTTTTCATCTAATTGAACGCCAAGCAGCTGAAGTCGGTGTTGACGTGCTGAGGCGATAAATCCTGGATAGCTAAGCTGCTCACACAGTACAGTATCTCCTGGTTTGCAAATACTGGCAATGACAATATTTACCCCATGTTGCCCGCCATTTGTCAATAATAGCTGCTCAGCGCTAGTCATTAAATTAAATTGCTTCAGCCAGCTTGCGATTATTTCTCGTTGATGAGGCATGCCTTGCTCAGAGTAATACCCCATAAGCGATGCTAAAAACTTAGGTTGTTGACTCATTTGCTTTAGTGTTTGGCTGAGCAAAAAGTGCTGCTCAGTAAGTGGGGCTATACCCAGGCTCAGATCTGAACGATTTTCTGCAATGTGCTGTTGAATTTGGAAGCCTGAATCAGGTTGTTGTTGGCGAACAAATGTTCCTCGGCCGACATGTCCATATACATAGCCTTGATCTTCCAGTTGTTTATACGCTCGTGACACGGTGCCCACAGTAACACTCAAGCGGTCGGCTAGCTGCCTTTGGGGAGGGAGCTGGTTATGATGAGTGAGCGTGCATGTTCTTATTTGTTCAATATACGCTTTTGCAATGCGTTGATAGCTGGGGCCTGTTTGCCCATTAACATGTTCGGGGTTTATCCAAAGAATTGTCATGGTATCAATATTTTTGTTGAAGTTGATTGTATGCTGATTAATACTAACAATGTTTTTATTTTGTAGCGATTATTATAAGTTTATTTTTAAATTGTATCGATACAATTTTGTCAGGGAAAGGTCGTTATGGAAATGCAGTTTTTGACAAAAAGTTATGCTCAGACATGTGCTACGAGGGTAGTGGAAAGTGGTGAAGGATGGTTGCGTTGTCAGGAGACTGTCTTTTATCCTCAAGGTGGAGGGCAGCTGGGTGATACAGGCAAGGTAATTGTTGGCGATGGTAGTCAGTTAATAATTGTGAATACCTTAAAAGGGGGAGAAATCGGTCAGGTAGTACACTATTTGCAAGATAAATCATGCGTACTTCCTGTAGGACTGCAGGTTAACCTAATACTTGATTGGCAGCGTCGCTATCAGTTTATGCAACTGCACACGGCGCTTCACGTGTTATCAGCGGTACTACCTTTTCCTGTGACAGGGTGTCAAATTAATGAGACATCAGCTCGAATAGACTTAGCCTGTCCTGAGTTAACATTGACCAAAGAAGAAATAACAAAACAGTTAAATGATTTCTGTTGTGCTAATTATGTTGTGTCAGTGGAACAATTACCAGAAGAATTACTGCAAAAACAACTAGAATTAGTTAAAACTATGTCAGTAAAACCACCCGCAGGTGTTGGTAATATTCGTATGATTCGAATTGATTCTATTGATTATCAACCCTGTGGAGGAACTCATGTAGCGAATACAGGAGAAATTCCAGCGCTTGTTGTTTCTAATATTAAATCAAAAGGAAAACAAAATAGGCGGGTGACTATTTGCTTTGCAGAAGAACCAAAGGTGTTGGGCTTGCATTGTGAATAATATGGCAATATTTTTAAAGAAAATACTATATTTAACTCGATGTATACTGCCTCTAACGAAGTATATTTAAGTA
>NZ_JAGSOY010000170.1 GCF_018837975.1 Zooshikella harenae
CACTTGTAGGTAAAGAATTTGATAATACCTATGCGTCTGGCAGGCTCATGGATGAATTTGTAAAGGATATGATTTTGTTGTACAAAAAACCGGATCAAGTTAGGTACTGGGAATTTGCTGATTTAGCATTGGAAGCAAAGAAACCTGAGATGGTTAAAGAAATTTTAGATAAAATCAAAAATGACCAAGTCCTTCAAAATAAATTAATGAAAAGGTTTAATATAACTGACAAAATAAAGTTTAAAAAATTTACTAAGCAGAGGTTGGTAAAAATAGTAAACGAGCTAATGAGGAAGATATGAAAATAAAAAATTATCCTGGTGCAGTAAGTTTTGGGGTTTTGTATGATGATTTTTATAAAGCTTATGATGGGATACTTGCTGACGATAAAAATTGTGTAAATACCGATTTGTATAATAAAATTGTTGGTGATATAGTTTTTTTTGAAAACGACTGTCTAATGATTTCTTCTTTGTTTGGTAGCGAAAATGATTTTGTTAGTGTGATTAATCTCCCGAATTTTGATAATGTTCAAATTCAAGGTTTAAAAAAAGATGAAATAAAAGGTATATACTATTTTAGTAATGGTTTTGTCTGTTGTGATTGTCCTAGCGGGATGAGTCTTTTTTTAAATACAAAAACTGGCGTTAAATTAGAAATGCCAAAAAATGGTATGTGTGAGTTTATAAGTGAGAGTATTATTATTTCATGTGATGGTGAAATAATATACTGTTATGACTGGCAGGGTAATCTTAGTTGGTCTTATAAAGCAGGTGAATTAGGTTTTAAGGTTGAATTAAATCTTTTTGATGTACGGAAAGATTATCTTGTATTTAATTCAGGAGTCAATCAGTCTGATCAAGGGGAAGTTGTTTGCTTAGAAAAGAAAACGGGTAAATTAGTCTGGAAAAACACGTACCCTAAACTAGTTGATAGTGCAATTATTTTAAATAATAAATATTACATTGCCGTAGGCAACCAAATGCTTGTGCTTGACCCATTTACGGGTGAAGAATTGTTATCATTTATGGCTGATATACCTGATCAGGACGAAACTATTTTATGGACAGATGATATTTTACTTTATGTAATTGCAGCCCAATCGAATGAGTTACTTGCTTACAGCTTGGATGGTCAGCAATTGATAAAACGATACAAAATCCCAAGTCATCCTTGTATTAACTTTAGAAATATTCCTAAAAGCCACAAACAGGTTAACTACTTAAGTTTAACATTCGGACCAGATACCTTAGCAGGCGTTGAATGTGGAGTGTTAAGCTGGACTTCTGAAGAAGTATTGGCAGGAAAGCCCCTAGAAATAGAAGAAAAGCCCCCAATGGCTATTATCACTGCAGGCGAAGAAGATGGATCTCAAAGTTATTATGTCAATGTTCCCTGTGAAAGTATTCATGAAGTAATACGATTTGGTGAAATTACGGCAAAAAAAATCGCTGCATTAAGAGGAAGACAACTATGGGAGAATGATGAGACATTAAATAAAAAATTTAATGGGAATATCATTTTAATGATTGATCCTGCTGTTGGAAAAGAATACTCAAACTGCCTAACGACATTAACTGAGCGTTGTAATTCGTTTTGTAAAACCATGGATATAACGGCCGGCAATGGTAAGGCTCCAATAAACGTTAGCTGGGAGTTTAATGAGTAGATAATATCCTACATGCAAGTCCATTATTTTTAATATTTTACAGTGATATTCGTTAGCAGTGACCAATAACAACAAAAGCAGTATCAGCCAGTATTACCGTTGGGTATGCAACATCATTGTTTTATTTTTTTTCTGTATACAGTTACCTGTCTATGGATTAAACCCTGATGGTTTTGAACAAGGCATGCATGTGGGGCATGTTTTTGCTCGCGCTGTGGTCAAAGATGACAATGGCCATCCCCTGTGGGCAGAATATAATGCACAAGGTGGCTATACGCGTATTGCGGTATCCGGTCAAAAAGCAGCCGCGGCAAGTGTCATGGCCGGTGAAACCGTTTTAGGGTGGTATCAATTGTTTGACACAGTTAAGCCATTTCATCTACCTAAGGAAGCTATAAAGAAAAATGGACTTAAACTTTTGAAAAATTATATACCTGAAGAGGATTAAGGTTAAAAGATATGTCTTCAACTTACGTAACATTATCAATTAGTAATAGTGAGTTTGATATTTCAAGGAAAATATGTGAAGAGCTATCTAATTTAAATAAAGAGAACTTTAAGGTCATTGCTGCTTCCATATGTGAAGAAATATTGCAAGTTAGCTGCAAGGAGATTGACTTGTTATCAGGCATATTTCTTGAGTATGAAGTAGTGGCTGATAAAGAGGCGAGTTTCTCTGGTAATTATGTTTGCTTGAAGGTTGGATTGTCAGAGGGGGTAGAAAAATTATTCGATTTTTTTGTAAAAAATCGAATTAGTGAATTTGTAATGGAAGCATATAATTCAGAGTGGCAAAGCTTTGATAATGGATATCCTGAAGCAATAAAGTACATTTGGCGAAATGGTAAAAAAAATATCTTTGAATTTAATCCAGATATTGATGAGGATGTATCAAAAGAAACCATTGACTTTATTGCTGCATGTAAAAAAAATGACGTTAAGTCAGTAGAAAAGCTAATTAATCAGGGAGTTGATCCTTTAGTCTGTTATGAGTACTACCCAGGGTTATTGCATGCGGTTAAGAATGACTCAATAGATGTGGTTGAATATTTAATAAGATCAGGTTTTGATATAAATATCGATGTTGTAGATTGTGAAGAGAATAAGGTTAATGCTCTTATAATTGCAGTCAAGGAAGATAATAATCGTATGGTCAGTTTTTTAATAAAAAATGGGATCGATGTAAATTATGAAGACTCTCAGGGAGATACAGCATTAAGCTGGTCACTGTTAGAGTGCAACTTTAAAGCAGCTAAAATATTGATAGATAATGATGCAGATGTTAATGGAAAAGATAAATATGGCAACCCATATATTTTCAATATGATGCTAAAGTTGAATGAGATTAGTGAATTTTTGAAAGAGATCAATTCTCTGTTTGATATGTTTGTTGATTCAGGGTTAGATGTCAGTATTTCAAATAAAGGGCATACAATTTTTTTTGAAGCAGTAAGAACAGGA
>NZ_JAGSOY010000171.1 GCF_018837975.1 Zooshikella harenae
TTGGGTATTTAGTAATACTTTGAAAAAGCCTACACTTGTAGGTTTTTTTATAAATAGTTTAATTACCCCACAATGTTTTTTTAGCGTTATGCCGCAGGATTAAACCTTCCAGTAAGGCTTTTACTTGTAGTTTGAGTTCTTCGCTATACATAAGTTTCTACTGATGTATATGCCGGCGCCCTTAGTGCTCCTCCCTCTCCTCTGAATACTCAACCCCCTCGAAAAAATAGCCGGTAATCTTAGTTATCGGAAATTTTTAGTTAGTAAATACAAACTACACACATCAGTATTTTCATAGATTATTAAAAGAGGAAGGGGGTTGTTACGACTATCATGGGTATTGGGTTAAAGCACACTTGTGGAAAGCTAACCCTATGGTGTATGTTTACACCATAGGTTGGGTGGTTCTGGAGGGAGGCAGAAGTAATTTAATTCCACTGAGCTAGTTGGTAATCAACTTGGAAGCGCTCAGCCAAGCCTGAAAGGCGTCTATCAAGCGTCCATAATGTTGTGTCTGGGGTGATAAGAGTGGATGCAAGTAATGTGATATCCACCAGCCCACAACCTTGCCCATAGAGCTTTTCTCGCTCGATAAAGTCCATAACCTCTTTCAAACTTGCATGATTTGCTGGTCGTAATAACTCTATATCGTTAAGTGTTCGAGATCGAGGGGCTGGTGGTGTTCCACAAGCAATTTCTCCCACCACCATTGGATGAGTGAGCGCTAAGTCTGCTTGAATGAGACTGATCAGAGTATTATTGCGGTTTCTAAAGTGATCTACCCATACCGATGTATCAATGAGTACATTCATTATGGGTTCGGCTCCTCTCGACGACGAGGAATATCTTGCATATCGGGTACAGTACCACCAAGTGCAGCAAGACGTTTTGCTGCTTGAACGCGTACAAACGTCTTAATAGCTTCTCTGAATAGTTCTGACTTATCCATGTTGGGGTCAGCCATTTCTAGCGCTTTGTCATACAAATCATCGTCAATAGTGACTGTAGTACGCATGATAAAATCCTTGATGATATTATTAATGAAATTTTGCATCAATAATATCATCAAGGCAAGTTGTTTATGAGCTATATCTTAAAAAAAGGTAATTATGATGATGATACCAAAGCGCTAGAATACGCATTATTCCTAGACTCTATGAAGACAGCTGATTTAATCTGAAGACAGTCTAATGGTAAAATATTAAAGTGAGCAGCATGCAAACAAAACATTTGGATAGTTTGAGTGATGATGAGCTAAATCAAATCAGCCAACTCCTTGGTCGTTTTCAGCATGATAAAGCGATGAACTTGGATATGCTGGATGGCTTCTTCGTGGCGTTACACTGTAACCCTCATATTGTAGCACCCAGTGAATACCTTCCTGAAATTTGGGGTGGTGGTGATATGCCAGATGATGAGGCATTTGATGATGAACAACAATCCAATACTTTTTTTAGTGTTGTAATGTCTCATTGGAATAATGTCGGGAAGCGCTTGAGTGAAGATGACATTTTTTTTCCTGTGCTATTCGAGGAAGATACAGCTGGATGTGACTGGGCTCGAGGATTCTTGAGAGGCATGTATTTTTGTTATTCCGAGTGGTCAGATTTCATAAATAATGACAAGATCGGCGGGGCCGCCGTGGCTATCTTCATGTTTGCAAACGAACACAATCCTGATCCAGAACTGCGTCCCTTTAAAGAGCCTATTACTCAAGAAAAACGGGAAGAGTTATTGGCAATGCTATCAGCATCTGTCATGAAAATTTATAAGCATTTTGCTGAAGAGCGTCGTTTTAACGCACGCCTTGCAAAAGAAGTGGGCACTATAAGGCGAGACTCTCCTAAAGTTGGACGAAATGATCCTTGCCCATGTGGATCAGGTAAAAAGTACAAGAAGTGTTGTGCTTTACTTATCGAACACTAACCTATAATGCTGGATGTAAGGGATCTATGAGTTGAGAGCTACAGGGAAAAAAGGTTAAAAAAATAGCCGGCAAGCAGGGTTATCGGAAATTTTTGGTAAAGAAGTACGGTTTGCTAAACAGAGTAATGGCCTTATGAGCATCAGCAAGCACTGATCACTTGCGTACAAATACTTGTACAGGTACAATAATAAGTACAATGTTTGAAGGGGTTATGTTATGGACACAATGAGCTACTCAACCTTTAGAAGCAAGCTGGCTGGGACTTTAGATAAAGTGAATGATGACCATACACCAGTCTTGATTACTCGGCAGAATGGAAAGCCTGCAGTCTTGATGTCTCTTGAAGACTTTAAGTCATACGAAGCTACAGCCTATCTTATGGCTAGCCAACGAAATGCTGAGCGTCTAAATCAAGCTATTGCTCAAGTGGAGGCTGGTAATACAATTGAGAAAGGGTTAATTGAAGAATGATTCTTTCTTGGGCAGAACTGGCTTGGGAGGATTATCTATATTGGCAAAAGACAGATAAAAAGACGCTCAAGCGAATTAATACATTGATCAAAGATATTATGCGCCAACCTTTTGATGGGCTAGGTGACCCTGAACCACTAAAGCATAACTGGTCAGGTTACTGGTCAAGGCGAATAGATAGAGAGCACCGCCTCGTATACAAGGTTACTGATTTAGCTATAGTTGTTGTGCAGTGTCGCTATCACTATTAACCAACAGCTATATAGCCGGTAGGGTTATCGGCTATTTTGGTGGAGTCACTATTCCAGAATGTGGCTGGTTAGAGATCAGCCACATTATCCGGCTAACGATACTAGCCCACTACTACCTATTATTTTATTAATCCAGAAGCAAGAAGCATCAATACATAAACTATTACTCGATTCCGAAGTTTTTCTTCTTGATTTTTTAATCATTAAAGAAAATCAATAAGTTAGGGAAATAGGCTGCCATATAGTCACAAGTGTTTACTATGTATATACTGATTCTTGGAGCTTTCAATTTTGCAAGTATTAAAAACTTCGGAATCGAG
>NZ_JAGSOY010000172.1 GCF_018837975.1 Zooshikella harenae
CTTTAGCTGCTTAACCTCAACTCATTCTGACATCCTCTTTCTCAACTTAACCGACAACAGGGCATGCTTCTTCCTCAGCCGCTGATACACTTAACAGCAACATCACCTCGAAGCATCAAAGTGCATCGAGGTGGTCGCTCTTTAACAGAAAACTGCATCGAAGTGCTCCGATGCTAGGCTCAGACGCACAAAGCCGTCCTAGTTTACAACTATTTTCGCGATTACGATCCAAGTACTGGAAGATACATCGAAAGTGATCCCATTGGGCTTGCTGGTGGGTTGAATACCTATGCTTATGTTGAAGGGAATCCAATAAAGTATTTTGACTTTTTTGGATTAGAAAAGATTATTTTATTTGGGAAAGATGAAAGCCCTAGTTTACTTTATACTGCAGAAAAATTTCCAGATACACCAGGAGTTTTACAAGTTTGGGCTCATGGTGATACTGATGAAAATCATCGATCAACTCATGTTGCTGATGATCGAAAAGGAAAGTCAAATCGTGTTGACTTATATCCTGATGACTTGGCAGATGAGATCAAAAATAGCGGTAAATGGAAACCTGGAATGCCAATCCGACTGTATTCCTGTAACACAGGAAGAGGAAAAAACTCTGTAGGAGAACAGCTCTCAGAGCATATGGATACTTCTGTTTCCGCTCCAAATGGTTACTTACTTACAGTTGCTACTGATTACAGAATACGTAAAGGACCAACACTTTATTCTGAACCAGGTGAGTGGGTCAATTTTGGAACAAATAAAAATAAAGAGTAGTTTATGAATTTTTTTACACAAAAGAAAATGTTTATAGTACTTATTCTAAGTCTATTTTGCATCAATTGTTTTGGTGAAAGTTTAAAGGCTCTTCCTATGGGAGAGTCAAATATTATAGATGAAGATAGATTACCTGCTGTAAAAAAGCTCGCAGAGAGTGGAGATATGGAATCTATGAAAATTCTATATAATCATTTTTCTTACCTTGGAGAAGGTAGTCAGGCAAAATATTGGCTCTCAAGAATAGCTGATTTAGAAGATTATGCTGCTCAGTACTCTTATGGACGTAGACTATTAAATGAAAATAATTCATCAGGATTAGCATATATTAAAAAAGCAGCTACAAACAATTATGTATTAGCTCAATCCTACTTAGCAAAGTTGTATTCTCAAGGTAAATATGTAAAGAAGAACTTAAAAAAATCACAACATTGGTACCACCAAGCAGCATATCAGTCTCATATTAAGTCAATGCTTGAAATAGCAAAATATTTATCATCAAACAATTTCAACCTAGAAAAACAGTCATATGCATATGCATGGGCTAACATTACTGAAATTTGTTCACCATTAAACTCTGCATTTGCGGCAGAAGCAAAAGATATACAAAAGAAATTACATAATAAATTTGATTTAAATGACGACTTCGAACGATTAGTAAAGAGTAGTAAGAAGCAAATAACTAACTCTATTCAAGATCCTAAATGTAAAAGCTTGATTCAAAAGCACGAAGAAAATATAGAGTAAATTAACCCCTGTAAATAAATTAACTGACGTACTATATAAGAATAAATTTTAAGTCACAAGCAGTACATCAGAAGCTACTGATGCATGTGCCAGTGCCCTTAGCGCCCCTGCCCCACTCCAGAATACTCAACCCCCTCGAAAAAATAGCCGGTAATTGCAGTTATCGGCTATTTTGGGGCGACAGGCGTAGTATGTTATCAAAATCGGTAATACGTATTACTATAGTAGCATTGTATAATATACTGAAAAGTGACACCCTCTTCGCTACCAGCTAGAAATCACAAAGGATTGAGTTAACAAGTGCAGGACCTGTTCGGGATTGCCCATTACTACCGACGTGTTAAAGTGACACGCAAATTAATTGTGTGCTATATTGACACGCATATACTATCGGAGGCGATCATGTCACGCATTACAACCACATTGGATGAAACACAACGCGAGCTGATTAACTCGGCCCTACCTTTATCTGGTGCCACCTCAATTAACTCATTTGTGGCTGAAGCTGCGCTTGAGCGGGCACGGGCACTCATTGACGCGGAAAAAAGACTGTATCCCAATGAAGAGCAAGCCAAGCGCTTTTTTGAGGCACTGGAAAATCCTCCAGAACCTACTGACTATTTAAAAGATGCGTTGAAGCAGTACTTGGGGTCGGATGCTTGATGGCGGACTTACCCTTTAAAACAATTGCATTAGACACCCATATTCATGACCGACAAGCGTTTGATTGCGGCAATGAAGACCTTAACCATTATCTGCAACGAACGGCAAACCAGCATGGCCTCAAGTACTTATCGCAGACCTTTGTACTCACCCGTCGAGAGCAACGTAATCGCATTCGCGGTTTTTATAGCATCGGGCCTTGTGAGGTAGACACGTGTAAACTGCCCGCTGCCTTTATGAAGAAGTACAAAGGACTGCTTGCCGTCCCCTGTATTCGCATTAACCGATTAGCCGTGGATCTTTCTGAGCATGGTAAAGGGCTAGGTAACGTGCTGATCATTGATGCTTTAATGCGTTCACTGGTGGTGGCTAACTCGGTGGGTAGTGCTGCAGTGATTGTGGATGCCAAGACTAAAACGCTTTTGTCATTTTATGAGAAGTGCGGCTTTATGGTTTATGATGAGCTATCCTTGTTCCTCCCCATGAAAACCATCAAGGACTTGTTTGCAGATCTCATACAGTAACTGTCTTATGTTCCGCGTGGAACGTTTTGTGGAACACTTACTAGATTGAAGGGAGGATTGATTATGGCGAAAGGGATTGATGACCACCCATTAATGATTAACGCTCAAAGAGGTTCTGTCGCAAAAACTATTTAGCGTAAAAACAAACTTATTTTGGACACACTTAGCCTGCTAATGCACAGAACTGTTCAAAAAGTGTCTTGCCTTTTGCCGTTGAGGGTGA
>NZ_JAGSOY010000173.1 GCF_018837975.1 Zooshikella harenae
TAATAAAAAGGCTAATATCGTGTTTATGTTTTTAACTGCAACTTCTATATTCATTTTATGCGCAGAGCAGACCGCTTAGTTCAAATCCTTCTTTTATTGCGTGGTCGTCGTCGGACGACTGCGCAACAACTTGCAGAATGGTTAGAAGTTTCCCCTCGAACTATTTATCGGGATATGGCTGATCTTATGATGAGTGGAGCCCCCGTTAATGGTGAGGCGGGTGAAGGCTACTGGTTGGAGCGGGGGTTTACCCCCCCACCCGTAAAATTCACCGCCAATGAGTTAGCTGCTCTAGAGGTCGGTGCTCGTATGTTGGCGGCTCGCGCAGACAAAGAAACAGCAGATGCTGCAAAGAGTGCATTAGCCAAAATACATGCTACATTGGGATCAACAGATTTACCTATACCCCCACTCTATGCCCCTCCCATGTATTCATATCCATTAGAGCGCTTAACACCAATACGAAGTGCTATTGAAAAGAATCTTGGACTGTGGATTGAATATAAAGACCTGCAAGATAACACCAGTCAGCGACTTATCTGGCCAGTGGGCTTGGTATTTTGGGGAGATCGTTGGACATTGACCGCATGGTGTAACTTACGAAAAGATTATCGCACTTTTCGTGTAGATCTTTTACAAAAATGGGAAATGTCAGAAGAAAAATCCCCTCCAAATATATCCATGCAAGACTACCTCTTAAAATCGGGCGCAGACCAAGAAACATTAGCTGCTTTTGACCGTATACATAAACAACCCTGGCATTCTCAAGACGACTCACTTTAGATTTATCATATTTTTGAGTATACAAAAGCTGCCAAACACTAGACTTTCTTGTTTACTTTTAATATTTAAAAGCACTTACTATATAACCAATTTTATTCACCATTGTTTTTATTCTCAACAATGCAGCATAAGAAGCTTTTAACTATTATTTAAACGAAAGAATGAAGGCATAAATTTAATGACGGTAAAAAGTAATAACAGGAAATTTACTAAAAAAACAAGTACCAAGAGGTTGCATGGTTGGCATTAACCTGTGTGATAGCATAAAATACTAATATTCTTCACTTTCAGAACAATTAACGGTTTGTGAAGAGTAAATAGTTTAGAGGCTATAAATATGACCTATATTCACCTGGCAATCGCTGTTATTGCTGAAGTTATCGGAACCAGTGCTCTTAAAGCTGCAGAGGGTTTTTCTAAACCTATACCATCGCTTATTGTTATTATTGGGTATAGTGTCGCCTTTTATTTTTTATCCTTAACATTACGTACTCTGCCTGTTGGTATAACGTACGCCGTTTGGTCAGGGCTTGGTGTCATATTTATAATGCTGGCCGGAATGATACTGTATAAACAACTCCCTGACTTACCCTCTGTGCTCGGCATGGTTCTGATAACATCTGGCATTATTGTTATTCAGTTATTTTCAAAGACTGTCAGTCACTAGCCAAGGCAATGAGTAACTTTGCTTTAACGCATTAACCTCTTTGTTGTTATTCCCCAATGTCTTCGTTCCATAGTTCAGGATGAGTAGCAATAAACGAGTTCATAATAGCAACACAACGCTCATCCTGTATCACATCAACCTTTACACCATGATCCCGAAGCCATTGTTCCTGCCCCATAAAGGTTTTATTCTCTCCCACTACAACATGAGGTATACCATAGAGAATAATTGCACCACTACACATCGCACATGGGGATAGTGTCGTATAAAGTGTGCACTGCTCGTAAACAGATGCAGGTAAACGACCTGCTTCTTCAAGGGCATGCATTTCTGCATGAAGCACAGCACTCTTTTGTTGTACACGCTGATTATGACCTCGACCAATAATCTTCTGTTGATGTACTAACACTGAGCCTATAGGGATACCGCCTTCTTCCCGACCTTGTTCAGCTTCTTCAATTGCCGCACTGAGAAATGGGTCTGTTGTATTCATGATGCCCCCTTTTTGTTACTCGATTGCAACCCGCATTTATACTACTTATGTTTTATATGTTTTTTACCAATTAAAACAGTTGAAGCCAATTCACAGCTAAAAGTTGCTTACTTAAACAATTTACATCATATCCGTTATAGCCATCACAAATTTGGAACGCGATTACCACTCTTTTATCAACCTTTTGCTAAACTGCTTTTCGCTATTATTTACGACATAGCGTTACAACTTAACACAAGTCTTTGTAATCAATATTCTTTAGGAAGCTATTATCTCATCACACATTTAAGTAGAACTGTTTTATACATTACAAGCCGTTTTTATTTAACAAATATTAATACGCAACTGGGCGACTGATACTTATTAACTATAAGCACTTCAGTAAAGGTATTACCTATAAGCCACATATCTAACCTGCAATGAGCTTTATACCTGTCTAAGACGCTTAAAGCTTCAGGAACAACCTGTTTACTTCATATGAGAGGTATTTTACAGGTGAGATGCACGGAAAAGCATAGACAAACAATCACGATAGATAAAACAACTTGTTCAAATTCTATTTGTGCAAAAAGTAGTTACCTATAAGCGTTAACCATAACGCTTTCTTTATTTGATTAGGTAAATGCATTACGGAGAAAAATTGTATGCAAACCAAGCAAGCTACTAGACGCTGGTTGCCAAATAAATTAGCCATAAGTATAGCTGTGGGTTTGGGCTTATCGACCTTAACTCAAGCAACGCCACTCAATAATGATTCAGCACTATTCCAAAATAACGCTAACAAAGTTGTTGGTACTTACTTTGTTGAATGGGGCGTTTATGGCCGCAACTTCCACGTTAATGATATTCCTGCCAAAAACCTCACCCACGTGCTGTATGGTTTTATTGCAGTGTGTGGACCTAATGAATCGTTGCAAAAAGAAAATCCTCAGGGCTATAGTGCCTTAACCCGGGAATGTGCGGATCAACCTGATTATACGGTA
>NZ_JAGSOY010000174.1 GCF_018837975.1 Zooshikella harenae
CCCCCTAGGAATACATATAGAGCCCAAAGAATTATTCTTTCTGGATGTTGATAACAAAATCACCACTGAAAATATCCCATTGTTTACAAAACCAGTAATTGGGAGATTTGTGTTACCGAATTAAAAACCTCAGTTAACAACCATTGAGGCTGGAACCGACCACAAGAAACCCATTTGGCGGATAGATAGCAGTCTACACTGAATGTGGGACTGCCCACATCTAATAATTATAGGGAAATTCTGATGAAAATTAACGGCAAACAACCTAACTTCCTGATTATCACCACCGATGAGGAAAGATTTCCACCACCTTACGAAAACCCTGAAGCAAAAGAGTACCGACTGAAGAACAGCCTGTGCCTTGGTCAAATGCGCCAACACGGAATAGAATTTGTTAATCACAACGCAGCATCAACTGCCTGTGCCCCAAGCAGAACATCCATCTATACTGGTCAATACCCATCATTACATGGTGTCAGTCAGACCCCAGGTATTGGCAAATCATCATTTGATCAGAATATGTTCTGGCTGGAGCCAAACACTGTACCCACCATGGGCTCGTGGTTTCGTCAGGCTGGTTATCAGACATACTATCGGGGCAAATGGCATTTGTCTGACGAAGATATTAACATACCAGGCACCCATACAGCGCTATTCAGTAATTCTACGACTGGCCAACCCTACCCCGAAAAAATCGAGTTGTATGGTAAAGCCAATCGCCTGGATAAATATGGATTTGATCAATGGATTGGCCCAGAGCCCCATGGTGCAGCAGAAAACAACTGTGGTACAGTTCGTGACCCGGGATTTGCTGATCAAGTATGCCGCACGCTAGCCATGCTAGACAAAGCAGCTCAAACCAAAGAAGAACAACAGCCATTTCTGCTAGTGTCTTCTTTTGTTAATCCGCACGATATTGTATTAATGCGCAACCCAAAATGGTTTGAAACTTTTTATCAACAAAAAAAAGCAGGTAATCTGCCCCATGTAACCGCAGCACCAAGTCAAAACGAAAGTCTGGCAGATAAACCCCGTTGCCAAAAAGACTATCTCTATACCTATCCCCATATGTTTATTCCCCAACCAACAGACGAAAGCTACCGCCAGTTTTACTATTTTTTAATGGCAGAAGTGAACAAACATATAAGCACCGTATATGAAGCATTGAAGAAAACGTCATTCTATGAAAATACTATAGTGGTGTTTACATCTGATCATGGTGAATTACTGGGCGCACACGGTGGCTTACACCAGAAATGGTATACCGCCTATCAGGAAGTATTAAACGTACCCCTAATAGTGTCTAACCCAATTTTGTTTGAAAAGTCTCGGCAGATGGATCTAACAACCTCTCATATCGATTTATTACCTACTTTATTGGGTCTAGCAGATGTTAATGTGGAAAGCACACGCCATGCTTTAGCTAAAAACCATAGTGAAGCCCGCCCTCTGGTGGGACGTGATTTATCAAAAGTGATACTAGACGAAGAAGCGCCAGTGGAGGAACCTATCTACTTTATGACCAACGATAACGTAGAAGTTGGTGCTGACATGACTAATCCGCTGACCGGTGTTGCCTACAATAGCGTTATTCAACCCAACTATATTGAAGCCATAGTGACCAAGCTGCCGGATTTAACTGGAGATACTCGCTGGAAGTATGTGCGTTATTATGACAATGCTCGTTACTATGCAGGTGAAGGAGTACTCGCAGGGCAAACTGGCAGTCGCCACGATGCGGGCAACCTGATTGGGACTGGTAATCCAGATGGAGTCACAACCAGTCGCTTTATTCCTAGCGAATATGAGTGCTATGATTTGACCACAGATCCCACCGAAGAAAACAATCTGCTCAGTCCATTATGTCCCAACCCCGTAAATCATCAGGTACTTAATGCACTCAAAGCGAATATGCAGGAACAGCGCAAAACTAAACGGCTACTGCCGCATAATATTAACAATGAAGAGGAACTTGAAAAAACCAGCAATGTTCCACTGAGAGACTAATGATTCATGTTAATAAATGCCGAAAAAAATAGCAGGAAAAACAAAATTCAGTTGCGGGCTACACGCGATTTAATTGTACTCATTTGTTGAACCTGCTATAAATAGAAATATATACCCATAACAAAGGTTTTTTAGGCGCAGCCATCAAGTGATGAAGCCCCAGGAGCTTATATTAAAGTGACTGGGGTGAAGAACGCTGACAACAAAGCCTAAAAATGATTTATGGAGGGGTATATTAATACCTCTCACTTACTCAAATGCAAATATAATAGATGCGCCGATTGAAAGTCTTGCTTTATTAAAATCAGGAATATCTTCTTTTATATGCTGATCAAATTTCGCTTCTTTAATAGCTATTTTTTTCTTCTCTGACGAACCAATTAACTCTGCAACTTTCTTCGCCTTAATATATATTATTTTTACAATTTTTTCTCTATACTGTTCTTTATTGTTTACCTCATAATAAATATCCTTTCCAGTTACTGTAATGTTATCATCAGATTCATAGTTTTTCGAAAATCCCTGCATAAAATCTAACGCAACAGCTATTTTTTTCGCCTTCAGCCAAAAGGAGTCTTTTTCTGCAAAATCGATGATCAAGTAAACGTTAAGATTAGAGTTTACATCTTCCTCTCTCTTATCAAAAAAAGTGATATCAATTTTTTTAGCATACTTCTTGGGCTTAAAAAAATCTGCTGGAGAAATAGAGAATGATGGTTCATTTAATGCGTTCAACTCTTCAAACAACTTATCTAAAACAGTTTTCGACTGACTAAGGGCAGTTGTATAAGACTTATCCATAGTTTGGATTGTCACTGGCAAATAAGCAACATCTGGTTTAACCTCTATTTCACCTTCAATGTCATATTGAAAGTTATGTTTATACATCTCGACTTTGGCCAT
>NZ_JAGSOY010000175.1 GCF_018837975.1 Zooshikella harenae
ATTGACTAAGTGATGATCTTCCTACAGGGGACTTTCACCCCATAAACTCAATGCCCATGCCGGGCGTACACAAGGCGCTCCAAGTTGACCGCTAAAGCGGCGCTTGAGCTTGTCGTTAGCTGCTAAAGGATTTTGACTTGTTCAGTGTCACGCAAAAACGAAAAGTAGAAGTACTGGCTGTGTTTTATGTGGTGGCGTTCTTCATTCCTTTCCCATTTAGCATTGTTAGCAACGAGTTGGCCGTGCTAATAAGTTTGGTAATTTGGCCCGTATCTGCAATCGCATACATGGTTACCTATCGAAGAGTCGTGTTGGAGTTACCTGCCTCAGACAGCTTTTTTGTAACGTGGGGCGTTTCGACATACCTCCCACAGCTGTTTTACAAAATGTCGCCGTTTTTCTTGGTGGGTTATGTCTTCATGATTGGAGCGGCCATTTGGGAGGCAATTGGCAGCTAACAAGCCAGCTCACGCGGACGGCTTTTCGCTGGCTTTTGTTGCTTTGCTCCTTAGTTTAGCCAGCTCAATCCGCCCGTGGTTGGGGAGTTGAGGTTATAGAAAAACTTCAGTAAATAGGCATTATTTGATAAAATCAGGCATCGCAAAAGTAAGTCTTACATCCCGAACTTTAAGAAACACAATTACGATCTAACGGTTATAAAAATAAGGTGCAGGGACATTGGAGGTTGTTCTGTTTAGTACATAACATCGTACAACTAATGAATTATGGAGCCATTAGTTAACGATGAAACCAGCTACGCTATAGTAGTGTTATTCACTAAAAAAACAGTGAATATTGAGTAAATTTAGTTAAATGTTAGATAATTAAAAAGATAAGTAAAGGTTGTGGACAAGCTATTGTTAATTATTTTTTTTCTACAGCCTCGTTAAATTCAATCTAGCCCCTAGGGATTAAAATGGAAAGAAAGAAGTATGAATTAGAGTGGAGCTTACTTCAAAATCAGTTTGAAAGCTACGAGAAGCACTCTCTGTATATAAAGCTAATCAGTATCTTGGTCTTATTGTTATCTGAGGTAGCAAGAACAAATACTGCAGTGGTATTCTTTATCTTGTTGTTGCTATGGCTGCAGGATTCAATCTGGAAGGCCTTCCAATCTCGAATAGAACCTAGGCTATTGCAGATAGAGAAGAGCATTCGAGAAGGAACCGAGGGATGCGAGTTTCAATTCAACAGCGAATATCAAAAAATAGAAAATAGCGGTATTGGCAAAATTCGTGAATACGTTAAGCAAGCAATGCGTCCAACTGTAGCATTGCCCCATGTGGCATTGGTTATTTTATTTATAGGGCGTTGTATAGGTGGGTGAAAAATTTAATCGGGTAAGAGCTGGTATATCCCAAGCTCACCGGATACCACTAACCATAATGCTTACAATAGATGTTAGGTTTTATGTCAGAGTGGCATTAATTAATAGTTCGGTGAATATAATGATTCCAGTCGGATACATGTACAAAGAAGTCTGTGAAAAACCAGACTGGCTGGACAGAGAAACTATTAAGGATATCTATTCGGTTAGCGGCTGTGTATCTGAAGACTTTGATGATTGGGTCAATGAATGGAAACACAATGGATACTGGTTGTTCGACTCACCTGAGATAATGGAATCGATTGCAAAAGAAAAGGGTATCGACATTACCAAGATGAAGCTTTTCTTTTACAAGGCATCAGAACAGCAGTGGGATGAAGATGAACTAGTTTGGGAAGACTACAAACCTGAAGAATCTTTCAAAACTGAAGTAAAATCACCAAAAGAATCTAAGCTCGAAGGTTTTGATGTTGTATCATTTTTTGCCGGTACCATCTGTGAATGTTCACCATTGTCGTGCAATCACTTGGCTGAGTCCATCAAAACCAATGAGCACTGCCTCTTTGATACATTTCAAGAGGCTATTAATCTAATTAGTTCAGGTAAACTGAAAGGCTGTGAGCCTGGACCTTATCGCATTTTCGAGGTTTACAGTGTATTGCTTACATAATAATCGCATGTTGCTGGACTGGTTTTCTGCTGTGATCCAAACCAGTTGTAAATGCAGACGTTAGCTATCAAGGATGTACGGATGTTTTCGAAACGAAAAATTGAATATGTAAATGAATATAAAGATCCCGATGAGGTGAAAGTATATTCTATCTCCTTTACTGGAAAGAAAGTTGATGTATCTAAGTATGTTGCAAGGCTTGCTGATATTAAGAGTGAAAAAGGTCTAGATTGGAGTTCAGTTCCAGCGTATGCAATATTTCACGATGGTGAAGAAAGAGAGTATCTAATTTTTTGCTGGTGGTTAAACGGTAATGAGCTATTTCACAGTGTATCAGTAAAAGAAGATTCGGGGTGGGTAGAGGATGCAAGTAAATACTCTTTTTGTGTTTATGATCTAGAGCTAATGTGGGCTGAGCGTAACTTTTATATTCAAACCGTAGATTGTGAAAGCCCATCCATAAAAGGTTATAGGAAATTAGTGTACAAAAATGGCAATTAGCAAAAAAAACAGAAGAACATTGATCCACAAAGGTATTAAATATCTTTGGTGGATAATTGATGAATTTGATCCATATACTGGAGATTCATTATTGGTGACTGTGGCATCTGAGGACAAAAAGTTTATTGTAAAATATTATATTAATCAGGCTCACAATGGACGACGCTTTTTGACGGTGATTGGTCCAGAATTTTCTTGCGATACGATAACTGGTGGAGTTTGGAAAAGGTTTGCATGCCCAAAGTTTGAGGAAGAAAGGATATTTAAACCAAAGAGCGTTGTAAAATTAATAGACTGGTGCTTGGATCCAAAACTAGATAAGGTCGAAGTTGATTATCTAGGAAAAGAGGTAAGTCAATAACTATGAAAAATGAAGCTGACTATTCGACC
>NZ_JAGSOY010000176.1 GCF_018837975.1 Zooshikella harenae
AGAGTCATCAGAAAATGCCTCGCGTTTACTGAGAAAAGCCTATTTAAAGGAAAACATTGCTACAAAACCTTTAGTGCTTCATTCCGATAATGGTAGCCCAATGAAAGGTAGCGATATGCTGCAAACGATGCATAATCTTGGTGTGGTGAGTTCATTTAATCGTCCTCGAGTGAGTAATGATAATGCATATGCCGAATCAATTTTTCGAACCTGCAAATATCGACCTAATTATCCCTATAAGGGGTTTACCGATTTAATGCAAGCAAGGGCTTGGGTGTTAAGTTTTGTGACCTGGTATAATCAAGTGCATCGGCATAGTGGAATTCAGTTTGTGACACCTTAAGCACGTCATGACGGCAAAGATCAGGCTATTTTGGAAAACCGTAAGGTGGTATATGAAAAAGCAAGATTGGCCAATCCAAGACGCTGGACAGGCAAAACACGTAATTGGAACCGAATTGAAAGGGTTTGGCTTAACCCTGTTAACAATCAAATGCTAAATCATTAGTGTAGGTTGGTTGATGCGACAACTATCTTGACAAACAGCGGTATACGCCTAGTGACAATGTGTAATATTGTGGCAGAGCGTTGTGAAGTGTGGTGTTGAGGGAATCGGTAAACTAATTATGTGATATGACATATTACGTTACCCTGAAGTTCATTAGTCGTTATCTGACCATAATGGATAGGAGGTTTGCCTAAAATGGGATTTACTAAAGAGCCAAGTGGCTATTACAAGACTGCGCTCTCTGACCTTCAAGGTGCATGGGGTAATTTAAGAGAAGCTGTTGTTGATAATTTCGGTTTCCCAAACTCAGACAAACTTCTATTTCACATTGATGAAGCCATGAGCTGGGAGTGCGTAAGAAACTTGAAACTGATGAAAGAAACACTGTTGTTGGTACGTAACATAGCCGCACAGTCTGCACCAAGAGAAGTTAATGAGTTAGTAGAAATGGTAACGGAAAGTCTAGAAGAAGTTTTTTCTGCCATAGCAGAAGGTGAGCATCTATAAGTAGGAATAATATTTATGCATAAAAGTAAGTTGGCTGGCTTCATCATTGATTGCAACACGAGTGATCTGCGCTCTGCTGCTGACTTTTGGAGTCAGGCTTTAGGTATGGAGTTAAATGAGTTTCCGAAGGAAGAGGGAGAAAAGTACATAAGGCTTCAAGACCCAAATAAGAAGTTAAATATTGAGGTGCAGAAAGTAGACCACCCAAGCCGAGTTCACCTTGATATTGAAACAGATGATGTAGCGGCTGAAGTTAAACGTCTTGAGGCTTTAGGCGCTAAAAGGGTAGAGTCGGTCGGCACTTGGTGTGTTATGCAGGCTCCAACTGGGCAAAAGTTTTGTGTCGTACGTAGTGCATCATCAGATTTCAACCAAATCGCCAACAAGTGGAGTTAGTTGGTTAATTGGGTAAGAGCAGGTATTAGCTAGTCAGAGTTGCATTTATTAGTAGTTTTACATAAAAAATCAATCTCTTCCCATGGAGTTTATTAAATGAAATTAAACATCAAATCACTATTGTTGTTTCCACTTTTATCTTTTTCCTCCT
Organism: Zooshikella harenae; assembly: GCF_018837975.1. Classification (GTDB taxonomy): domain Bacteria; phylum Pseudomonadota; class Gammaproteobacteria; order Pseudomonadales; family Zooshikellaceae; genus Zooshikella; species Zooshikella harenae. The sequence goes on from NZ_JAGSOY010000176.1 coordinate 1,563, forward strand.
TTTGCAGTGCTGCGCAATTTGGATCAGCCTACGGCGATGTTATCGAAATTGCAGCGGGTGGAGTGGGTGCTGGTGCTCCTGCAAAGAACCTAATGTATTTCACCGTTAGTGGAACATCAACATTTGCTACTTGTGCTAATTCATCTTCTCCACATTTCGTTATTAATAATGAAGATGGGGGTAAAACTATGGTTTCAATGTTGTTGGCCGCAAAAATGGCAGGTAAAAAAATACATGTAGCTGGTCGGGGAACTTGCACCTATATTTCAGGGCATGAAGACGTTTCTCTTATTTATATTGATTAAAATGTATCATCGGATAAGAGCAGGTATTTAGTCACCCCTTCTTGTTACAGATCACATCCATTACTTAACTCCTCATGGCTTTCGCCTAAAATCGCGAGTAGTTATTGACGGTAAGGCAAAGTCATGAAATTGGACGCCAATCGCAGTGTATTTTTATTGGAGATCACCGGATACTATAACGGAAACGTATAAGTCACGTGTAGCAGGTCAACTGTATGCCATGTTGGTGGAACAATTAAACGATACATACCTCAAGAGCCTTATTAAGTGTATACGGCTAGTGTCGCGGGGTTACTGAATATATCACTAGCAAATTAACGAAAGGCATCTCTAGAGTATCGGATAGAAAAGCTTAGGTGAGACTGTGAATATGCTAAAACTTTTAATCATGTTAATTACAGGGCTGGGGTTGTTTATTAATAGTGTAGCCGCAGAAGAAGTTAAGATAGATGACAATCTAACAATATTTTATGAGCAAGCAGGAAGCGGTGATACAACGATTATTTTTATTCCAGGTTGGATGATGTCAACAGAGGTTTTCGAACATCAACTGGCTCACTTCAAACATTCGACAAACTACCGAGCGCTGGCATATGACCCAAGAGGTCAAGGCAAATCATCAAAACCAATTGAGGGGCACACCTATCAACAACATGCTCGGGATTTGGCCAAATTCATTGAAAAACTGGACTTGAACAATGTGATTTTAGCGGGTTGGTCATATGGGGTAACAGAGCAATTGGCGTATTTAAATCAGTTCGGCAGTGATAAAGTCAAAGCTATGATCATGATCGATACTGGACCCGATATAACAGGGGCAACGCGCAACGAGTGGGTCTGGTACCTTAACGATGATTCTGATGGCTATTCGCGATCGTTCACTGAAGGCATCATCGAAGACCC
>NZ_JAGSOY010000177.1 GCF_018837975.1 Zooshikella harenae
AGGATAATGAATTTTGATCCATCCTTCTCTTAGGGAAAATAGCCGATACGCAGGGTTATCGGCTATTTTTTTAACCTCCAACCTTGCCACTCGTCCGATTACGTAGTAATCGCAGCCCTTCATGTTAGCAGCTACTTACCACTTAAGAAGCTGTATTGCTTAGCACTATTCTAATATCGCGATCAGTTATAAGCCTTACCCTCAACCCTGACCTGCATCATATTTACACATTGAAGCATTCCCTTAAAATCGCCTGAATTTTTTACACTCTTTTCTGATTTCAGGGCACAAAGAAGTATGCGTAAAGCGATAGGCTATTTTTCGCTATTCATTCTACTGTTTCCAAGTTATGGCTTGATCGCAGATGAATTACCGACCAAAAAACTCCAAATGAAAAATAATGGTTGGATGGATTATCCGCCCATTTATGTTGACAGTGTGGCAGAAATCCCCGGACGAGCCTGTGGCGCTTCACCTGTAGCTTCATTTGAGCCCCACCCTTCGGCTGAGGGCAGTTGGTATTATGATTGCGCCGATGATCCATGGCCAAGAGCTTTGGTGTGGACGGCTGAAAAATACATTTGTCCAGAAGGTTATCAGCTCAAAGATAATGCTATTTGCGTAGGTTTTAACCTAGAAAACAAAATTAATGGGGAAACAAATTGCAGCCAACCAAGTGTTGGTCAGCCCATCAGCTTAGCTAATGGTAATATGTACCATATTGAGACAGATATTCATGGTCCTTTACCGCTGATAAGAACGTACAATACCCAAACTGGTAAATGGCAGTTTAATTTTGAAAATCAACTCATCATTTATAACAACCGAGTAACCTATGCCCAAGGCGATGGCAAACGTTATCTCTTTATCAACAATGGTAGCGAATGGACCAGTGATGCGGATGTATTTACGAAATTGACGTCGACCCAAAATCATTGGGTTATTCATAAGCCTAATGGAACAGCACTGTCATTTAATCAAGAGGGTGCACTCGAAAAAGAAACCTTTATTGGTGGTAAAACGTTAACGTACACGTACCAAGACAATACGCTGACGATTAATGATAACCATCAAAATACGCTAAAACTTGAATTTAACACTTCCAGCGTTTCCCATAAAAAACAGCTCACTTCAGCGACATTTAACGATGGATATGTTGTTTCATATACCTATAACACTAACAAGCTGCTCGCTCACATTAAGTACCCTGATAATAAAACACGTCAATTTAACTATGATAATACGCAATACCCAACGCACCTCACCAGTATTACGAATGCACAAGGTGTAGAAGCAATTAAATGGGAATATGACAACGAAGGACGTGCTACCGTCAGTGAAGAAAATGAAGGTGAACGTTACTCTGTTGAATATGGTGATAACCAAGCTACTGTTACCAACCCTCTCAAAAAACAAACAACATACTACTTCTCAAAAGTGGCGGGGGTTAATGCCGTCACTTCTGTCCAAGGCCATGCTTCTGCAAACTGTGCTGCCGCTAACCGTGAGTATACCTATCACGACACTGGTTTGATGAAATCCAAAACCGACTGGAAGGGGATCACGACCACATTTGAATACAACGAAAGAGGCCTAGCGACCAAACAAGTTAAGGCAGCAGGCACACCAGCTGAATATGTAACAACTACGGTATGGCACCCTGTATTTAACCAGCCCACACTGATCTCAAGGCCTGGCCAATTAATCTCATATACCTATGATGATAAAGGCAATGTTATATCTCAATCCGTGGCTGACCCAGGGACCAGTATTTCCATTACTGACACTGAAGATTACGATAATGATGGTTTAACTAACGAGCAGGAACACACGTTAGGTACCGCCATTGACTCAGCTGATACTGATGGCGACGGTTTATCTGACTTTTGGGAAACAGAAAATAATACAAACCCCTTAAACAATGAATCAGCCATTGACCTTGATAATGATGGATTTACCACCGAGCAAGAACTTTTATTAGGCCTTCATCCCAATCAAAAAAATAATGGTGAAAAAGTAAAATTTGTAGACTCTCGAGATGACTGGAGTACCACAGGCGTTCAAGGACATAAAGGCTGGTATTATGGTTATTATGATTACGAAAATGATGCCAATAAAACCTACCAAATAAATAAATTTATTGTATTTAATAAAAAATATTGGATTAACCATAAATGGGATCTTAATACCTCAGGCTCACCTTATCTTGAGATTGGTAAAGAATTAATGATTCCAAGTGGCCCCTATACAGGCCGCACCAACGAGTATTGGGCCATCAAGCGCTGGGAAAGCACCTATACCGGAAAAATTGACATCCAATGGTTGGCCCACAAAATCAATAACCGGAAAGGGAATGGTTTCACGGGCAAATTATTTATTAATGGCCAACTGCATGATCAACAACTTGTGGCGGCAAATGATCATAGAGGGGTGATAAAAACCCACCAAATCGATGTAAAAACAGGTGATATTTTAGATTTTGTCATGAGTCCTGAGGGAACGGATGGTGGCCATAGTAATGGCTGGGATCATGGCTATTTTTATATTTCTGTTTTTGCAGTACCTACAACACATTAATACCGCACCCAACGTTTAGCAGGAAGTACGATGAAGTTATTTAGCCAAACGCTGTTAACCGCTGCCATGCTGGCAGGTCTGGCCTCGGGTGCCACGGCGAGTAATACCCGCCATGTGAGTTATGAATATAACAATTTTGGACAG
>NZ_JAGSOY010000178.1 GCF_018837975.1 Zooshikella harenae
AAAGGTTATGTTATGAGTGAAACTAAAGGCCAATGTGCATGTGGATCAGTTGAGTACTCATTTGAAGAGGAGCCGATCAATACGGCATTCTGCTATTGCAAATCCTGCCAAATACATACGGGTTCCGATAAGTGGTTTGGCGTTTGGGTACCTAAAGAAAATCTGACCTTCACAAAAGGGCAGCCAGCGTTGTATACCCGCCTAGGTGATTCAGGTAAAGAAATGATACATCAGTTTTGTAGTCATTGTGGAACAACTCTTTGCATAGATGTCAAGGTAGCTAATTTTTATTCAGTCTCTGGCAGTACTATAAATAACAATAATGAGTTAAAACCAAAAATGGCAATTTATACGGCATCTGCACCAAGTTGGGCGGTATTCCCAGAAGGAGTGCCCAAATATGATGTTCTACCACCAGAGTTTAGTTAAAATACCTGCCGTGAAGAGGGAATAGTATAACTTTGGAAGGGAATAAGGAAAGTAGCTGTAGGATGATAATGTTTGTTTATGGCGGTCCAGTCAGTGGTACCGCCATTCTTTTAAATGATAAACTGTTATTCAATTCCTCCATTATTTGTTTTACGAGTGGGGGCAGGAATGGTAAATGCTGTTGCTTTCATTACATCTACTTTACCTTGGTTTTTATGGTGAGTTATCTCGCTATCATTAGTAATCTTTACAACACCTGTGCTGGGGTTTACCGTAGCGGTATACAGACCATTGGTGGTGGATACTGAAATATAGGCTTGTTTTTTACCTCTATGTATTGAAATACGTTCGTAGGGTTGTCCGTTCTCAATCTTACCTTCCCATACCTCAACGCTATCAGAAAAGTTATAGGTAGTGTTTAACTTGACTTGATATCGTTCATTGTTATGGGGGATATCAACCACTAATGTTTGTTCTAAAGAAAGATTGGCTAACAAATCAGTGTCCATTTTTGCTATACCAACATGGATACCATTTTCTTCAACAATGGGGTTATTGACATTGACTGCCCAGGCATGCTTTTGTTTATCACTGTTTACCGTTGCACTAGCGTTTTTTATTGGTTTCGATGGCTTTACCTGTGGTAAGTCTTCTTGGTTTTGTTGAGGTAATTGATCATTATTTTCAGCTTTATTAACAGTAACAGCGGTTATTGAGCTCGTTGTTTTTATCGACTTAGCCTGATTCTCTTTACTGAGAAAAAAATATGTTATAAGGGCGCAAAGCAGCATTAAGCACCCTATGCTCGTAGTGAATTTTAACATAATGGTGTATACCGAGGGATCTATTGATAATCTGTTAGAGCAGATTGATTTTACTTAGCTGGACATTATCAATCTCAAAATTAATGCCCTTTTCGGGTCCAAATATGAATAATTTTTGGACAAGAACCTGACCTTTAGGGGAGATGTTGATGTTGCCCGTTAATGAATGCCATTGGTTTACTGAGACAGGCTGCTGATTAATGGTTAGCCAATGATGACCTGCATCGTCATAATAATATAGCCTCATATCAGCATATTGGGGGATAGTTGATTGAGTTGTCAGCTTAAAATTGGCTTTGACTTGATATGTAGTATTTTTTTTAAGTAAACCTCGTACATCGTATGCTGCTCCGGCATACCAGTATGGGCGGTTAGATATGGCTAAATGATGTTGGCCTTCTTGACTTTTAGTTAAGGCAATATGGCTATCAAACCCTTGATGCCAGCTATTTAATCCATCTTCAAAGTTATGAGAAAACAGGGTATGTGTTCTATTTGTCGGCTTTTCAGGTTGATCGATAGCTTTTTTAACAACGATATCATCAAGCAGAAAAGCATTATTTTTGTTATCACTGATTGAATAAACAACAAGTTTTAATTTATGTTCATTTTTTAAAAAAGTACTTTGTGAAAGTATGAATTTTGTTTTTACTTGTGTAAATTCTTTATTGGTAACGGATAGTGTTTTAAGGACAATATCCTCTTGCTTAGGTATTTGTAAGACGAATTTGATTTGTGCTCTAGCGTTCTTTAGAGTGCCTAATTTTACTTTTGCAGAAAAATCATAATTTGTATCTGCTTTTAAATCCTTAATGATCGTATAAACATCTGCTTGCCCTTGCGCATTTGCAACGTTAAGTACATAGTCTTGCCCACATGATTTTTGTATTTTTTCTGTGGTTAGTTGGCTTCCACCGCGAGAGTGCCAGAATGAGAGTTGAGATTCATTGAATTCTGGGTTATTAATCAAATTCCCTGACACTTCTGGTTGATTGCATAATTTAACATTTGTATTGTTTTTATTAGCTAATTCATGCTTAGTAGGCATAAATTCAGCTAACTTTGAGGCAACACGATTTAAAGCGAGTGATGCATTAGTACCATTTTTTTTATTGATATCAACACCACATGCCATGCCATGACATTCGAAGATAGCTGGATTTGAAAAAAAGGGTAAACGTGGTACCCACTTACCTTGGCTATATGCACTTTGATATGCCATAGTGGTTACGTACTGACCAAATTCTCCATGACCAACTCCCCATTCATAAATTGAACCTTTACTTTTTTGTGCTCGTGAATGGTGTAACCCCATATTATGGCCTAGCTCATGAGCATAGGCACTGACACAGTTTACACCAACCCAATTATACGCAACTGATGTTGAGTTAGAGGAGAGTTCTCCTTTTTTATTGCGCCACGGTAAGTA
>NZ_JAGSOY010000179.1 GCF_018837975.1 Zooshikella harenae
GAATATGTCAACCTAAAAAAACTTCGGAATCGAGTAACAGGTTTTTTTGAAATACTAACTTTCTTGACTTTATTTTTTCTTGTTTTGAGGGTGATAGTTTTTTTCGTCCGGCCCTCTCCCCCCAAAGGATTCATATAAAACACAGTACCCTTTGGGAGTCCTTCTCTGTTTAAACGCCGCCAAGCTCTTACAGATTGAGCGAGAATAACGCCTTCCAGTACTAGGTCAGGATGCTCTTGCAAAAAACGGATAGGGTCAGATTTAATTTTGTTTTGAAGGATAAGTTGTTCAGTAACAGGCTCTATATGTTTTAGTGTCCAGTATAGAATATTGTCTTCATCCATGCCGTTCTCACGGGTCATCGCTACATCTTTTAAGGGGAATATGCTGCCTGAACTGTTAATCTCATAAAGGTATTTATCAGGGCCTAGCTTGATGAGTGGACTTAGTGGAAAAGACTCTGCTTTTGTATCTGTTTTTGTTAGATATTGGCTTGTCCAAATATCGATATCTGTGCGCATGTTTTGGAGTAACGCCAGATACTTACGATCCTGGGCATTCAAATTGCCATTATGAAAAGGCTCCGAGATTCCCAAATGACGTTTAAGCGCTTTGACCACAGTAAGCATCTTTGCTCGATCTTCTGCTATCCAAGCCGCTTTATGTTCTCTTGCTAAGCGTCTGGCATAGGCGTCATTACTTTCTCCACCTTGCTTTTTATAGGGGGCTAGCTCTGGCTCTTCCGGGTCGGGGTGATCAGGGTAGAGTACGCGGACTTGTTCAATATTTTCTTCTAGCTCAATAAAGGCTTTCCCCTTAGCATCCAGCTGGCCTTTTTTGATCTGGGCTTTGGTATCCTGATCATACAACTCATAACTTGCATTAGGGATAGGAGTACCATCTTCAGTGACTAGCTCAAGTCTTACCCAGTTTTTAGCTTGTTCTTCTTCTTTTTGTTCTGCAGGTTTAGCTGCTTCAGTAAAGGACTCTGTGAGTGTCTCGGGGGTGGTATTAGGAGCAAACCCTGCGGACTGTAGTTGCTTAGGTTGGATGGCACTACCTGCCCCTGTTCCCATTTGAAAACCTGTGGTGACTTTGGAACTGCATGGACTGACGATGACATTACCATTACTAACCTGGCTACCGACAATAGCAGCAGGCTTACCATCGACCATGATCGTGGGATTGCCTGTGGTGATAACACTTCCATCACTGAGCTTATCGCCCACACGAGCGACAGGTAGGCCCTGATCTTTCATGTTAGGGCTACCTTCAATGATGGTATTACCTCGACTGTCTTTATCTCCAACCCGTGCCAGACGAAACACAAGTGTACTCCTAATGTTGTCTACACAGTCAGTGTAGACGGAATGACACGCGTGATACGGAAATTAGTCACGAGTTGCTTGTTATTATTTGTAAGGCCGCACTCTTGATTAACTACTTCACAAATCAGCAGGACAAGTTAAATAGCAGATAAATAATTAAGGACTGTCGTGGAATACTTTTGAATATAAAAAATCATGTTTTTTAACTCGTTTAATTTTTCCTGGGGAATAACAACATTTTTATCCCTCAATGAAGTAGTACTGATGATCAGAGTGGGTGGGGGTGAAAAATAAGTTGGATGAATATCAAAATTCTTTTTTGGGGCATTTAATTCTAGCGTACTGCAATTTTCATTTGGTTGATATTGTTCCCAAGGTTTTGTTCTAAACACCATAATCACTTCCTTACGACTTAATGTTTCGTACCAACGTCCTAGTCATAAAAGTGAAAATACGTGTAATTATTTGCGATGTAAATCTCAGTTTTCTGCGCAAAAAATAAACATTTGGTATTTTTCTAAATAGCATTGGGATTCAGGACTATTTATTTGTCATTTCTCTAAAAACGCGCGTGATATTCATAGAAAATATTCATGCTGCGTTCATAATTAAAGGACTATGAACAGAAGTATCAGAAGTAAACAGGAACGAAAAGCGATTGGACTTCGCTTGCGACAAGTCATCAATGACAACTCCCTGTCAGTAGAAGACATTAGCCAACAGACAGGTTTAACCACTGCGCAAATTTACGACCGTATGAAACTGGGTAATCTGCGATTGAGTGAAGCCGCTGAGCTATGTCACGTACTTGAAATTGATTTGCAGTGGTTAGCAACTGGGTATGAACCTATTCCCTATATAGAAGGCTTAGCTCATAAACTATCAGAATTAAGCAAAACCAAGCCTGAGTTCGTAAATTATCTTTTGCTGGCCATCGATCGACTTTGGCATGAAGAAAGGGTAGGGAAGCAACTGTAGGTTTTGGGTATATCTTGCCAAGTTTATATGAAAATAAGTAATAGACGCGTGTGAGAAACTCGTGTGAATTTGGGTGAAATGGGTACCGAAGCTTGTTTTCGCTTGGGACCTCAAAATAGTCCTAAATTCATAACTTACTGATTTTGCTCATATACCGTGGGGAATCGTGGGGAAAATTTGGGGACTATCTGGGGAAAATGTTTCTGAAAACAGGGGATTTAGGGCATATTTTGCGATTATGCCTGTTTTGGGGAGATTGAATTAAGTGATTGAAAATTAAGGAAATTAACTGCTTTGGGAAGGGTGAAAGTGGTGGAGGCGGCGGGATTTGAACCC
>NZ_JAGSOY010000018.1 GCF_018837975.1 Zooshikella harenae
GGGCCTAATGACTGTTGTAAATAAATTATGAAGTGTTATATGAACGTTATTAGAGTATTTATACCCATAACAAAGGGGAGGAGTGAGACAAGTCTGGTTTATTATATAGTAGTCAAATACTGACAACAAAACCTTTATGCCTTAAGGATATAAAAATGATTCATGAAGGGGATAGGATAGCTTGTAACTGATAAGCGTTAACCCTCCTTGGTTAGTAGTGAAATAATAACCTTTTAATTTACGCCATATCTTCTGAGTATTTCTTTATAGTCGTTAGTTGTTTTGAAAGCACTTAGTGCTTTATTGAACTTATCCATAATCTGCAAACCACGGGAGTCATGTTTATTAAACATTAAGTGGAGTTGTGCATGGTTAAATGGTTTTTTCAGTGTTGCAAAGCGTTGCTTTGCATCAGGGAATTTTTTAAGTAATAAATTCCAACCAACTAATTCAGCAAGTGGTAAAAAGTCGTGCTTACCTGCAGACAACTCGATAAAGGCGGTTTCTTCATCTTTTGCCAGACTTACTTGTAAGTTAGCTGTACGTAACTTTTCTTCATCAGAGTAACCATTCGGGATAACCATACGGTATTGCGTAAAGTCTGCTAATGACTCCCAGTTGTGAGGTGGTGATTGGATATTATCTTTAACATAAAAGAAAACGGTATTTGAGTCAGCAATGGGATCTGAAAAAGCAAAGTATTTTTCCCGCTTTTTATTATGATAATAAGGATAAATGGCCCTCACCTTACTGTAACGTAAATGTGCTTCACAACCACGCCACGCCATGAATTTAATTTTAGGAGTGAGATTCATTTGAGTCTCAAAGGTCCCTCTAATAATTTCGGTGATAAAGCCATTGCCAGGCTCAAATTCGGTGACATAAGGAGCCCATTCACCGGTGGCTAATTGGATGGTATCGCTTTGGTAGCTATAAGCAACGAGTGGAGTGAGAAAAAAACAGATTCCTAAAAGTACTTTTTGCAGCGTACAGCGCATATTACAGCTCTCCTCTGTTAAGCACTTGAGTTTTTCTTATTTATGAGTGCTATTTCGGATAATACGTATGCACAGGGTTGTTTTCTACAGAAAGGTTAGAATAATTCGTAATAAAAACTGATGGTTGCTATTGACCGCTGGCAACTTGTAACCATTGGTTTGTTTCCTGAATCGCGTTGACGTATGCCTGATTTAAATCGGATAGACCTGCTTGAATAGACTCTAATGTAGAAAATTGAATGTAATCCCATAAGGCCTGCTGATAATAGGAAACTGCTAAAATTGTTTGCCCAAGTTGGCCTTCGTAATTGAGAATGGCTGACTTTAGCCGGGCGTCGATAGGTAGTTTATCAAGTACATCAGCCTTAGGTTGGTCAAAGAATGCATCAATTAAAGATAATAAACCACCTAGGAAGTAAGGGGCTGAGGGAACCTTTAAGTGGTGTTTTGCTAACCATTCACACATACTGGCACGGGTTAGAGCCATCTGACAAAGGATAGAAGGTTTTTCTTGCAAATGACTTAACGATAATAAAGTAACAAAGTTACGAACTCTATCAAGACCCAACTGTAGTATAGCTTGTTTTATTGACTCTATCTCTTTACGGCGGCGGTATAAAGGACTATTAACCCACTTTAAGAGTTTTATGGAGAGGGTAGGGTCTTGTTTTATAATTTGTTCAATATTTTCGATTTTACAATCGGGGTCTTGTAATTGTGCAATTAGGTTCATGACAGCCAAAGTACTGGCATTAAGCTCCTTACCTGACAAAAGTTGAGGCTTACTAAAGAAAAAACCCTGAAATAATGAAAAACCTAATGACTTACAAAAATGAAAAACCTCATGATCTTCGATTTTTTCAGCAAGAAGTGTGACTTGATAAGGCTTTAATTGTTGTATTATTTGCTCAATTTCATTCGGACTCAAATGTAATACATCGACTTTCACAATATCCACTAGCTTGAGTAGAGGAGACAAGCGCTCGGTATCGATGACATCATCGAGTGCGAGTGTGAAGCCTTGTTTTTTTAAGTTAGCAATGGCTGCAAGCACAGCATCGTCCAACGGTACAGTTTCTAATATTTCAATAACGGTATTTTCAGGAGATAAAGATGGTGGGTTGAGCAGCCAGAAACGAGTAAAATTAATAAATGCTCTACTATTATCAGTGATTTCTTCAAGTGTAAAAGTTGTTAGCAAGCGGTCAATTAACCGGGAAGTTGTCTTGTCGCCACTAATATCTGTTGGACCAAAGTTGGCATCTCGAAATAATAGCTCATAGCCTTGAATTCGATAGCTAGTATCAATGATAGGCTGTCGTGCCATTAAAATTTGTGTTGTTTCTTCATTCATACCGCGAATCTCTAATACTTGAAAGAATATAGCACATAAGCATTTTCAGGCTGAGGAATATGAGGGAGAGGAGACAAGAGGTATCAAATAAGCTCTTAGCTTGTGGTTAATCGTCTGGACACTGTTTAGCAACGTGATGGAATAATTCATGGCTATACTGTTTACAGGTATTAGTTAAATGAACACTTCCTCAAGTTTGCTGCATACAGGGTGAGCATGTGTAGGAAAGCAGCTCATCAAGCTACATGGGGCAGAGGGTGGACGACCCCAAATGGTGTGGCAAGGAGCTATTAACATGACTACATTTCGAGAGTGCTTTCAAGAACCGCCTCCTATGGAGTCGGATGAAAAAGATTGCATTCGATATCCAACAGAAAGTGAGATGGAGTCTTTGTTTGAGCAGTTTCAGCACTTGCCAAATCATCAAGAGCGGCAATATTTTTTGCAGCAACACTTTCCTTACCACTGGTTACCTGACGATTTATTGGAGTGGTTAGTTGATGAATGGCGCTATCGCCTTCCTCCTGACCATCCTATGTTGGAAGCTTTTATTAACCCTAAGGTCGACTGGCAGCAATTAGCCATATTAGCCCGATCTCATGGACTTAATCAGTTTTATGATCAGCTGGTGACGTTGTTAAGCTATAAACACCAAGAATAACCCATTGCTTGTTTTGGAAGCCTCCTTTGTTTTTGTACAGTGGTTTTTGCTCAGTGGTTGAAGTTGAACGTTGAGGCTTGGTTGTCACGTATATGTTGATAAAGCGTTTCTCGAAGCCACTTATGACCAGGGTCACTTTCATAACGTTGATGCCAAGTCATCAGGTAGGTAATGGTATCGATGGTAATAGGAAGAGGTAACATGGCAAGTGGATAGTTTTGCACCGCATGTCGTGCAAATATATGGGGGCAGGTAAATATAAGGTCACTATTACGGGTAATTTCTAACGCAGCATGGAATTCTGGTACCTGAACAACGATGCGGCGAGACTTATTTTGTTTGGCAAGGGTGATATCAAGTGCCCAGCGGTCATGACCTTCACAAGAAGCCTGCACGTGGGAGAGTGATAGGTAATCGGCAATTTGCCATGATGGCTTTGACAGGATCGGATGGTCCTTGCGAACCAGACAAACAAAATGGTCTTCGTGATCTTCTAATAAGTGTTGAAATTTTACACCAGGTGGGATGGGATCCAGTTGGTGGCGAGAGTCAATAGCATTTTCTCTCGCAGTAATGCCAAGGTCAATCCGTCCTTGGGCAATAGATTGAAGAGACTCTTCAGACCAGTCTTCGAATGTAAGTACCATATTGGGAGCTGCTTTAAGTAGGGGCGCAAAGAAGCTAGGCAAGAAGAGCTGATAGGCACTATCCACCGTTACAATCGTAAAGTCCCGTTGAGTCGTCGCAGGGTCAAACTTGGGTGGCTGGATGAGTTGTTGAATATCTTGTAGTGCACTGGCGAGTTGGGTGTGTAGGCTTTCTGCTCGGGGAGTGGGCCGTAAACCGTGTGCAGAGCGTATAAAAAGAGGGTCTTCAAAGAGATCGCGCAATCGAGCCAATGTTTTACTCATGGCTGACTGGGTGACATGGAGGCGTTTGGCTGCCTTGCTGACGCTCTGTTCTTCCAGTAATACTTGAAGATTGATTAGCAAGTTCAGGTCATATCGTGATAGTTTATCTAGCTTCATGGTCGTGATATTCCATAGCGGAAATATTACCTTGAATATTAGTCATTTGAATTCATATCTTAATCGTACTAAATTGAACGCGCAACCACCCCGTGTGAGTTGATTTTTTTAACCTCTTTCTGCTTAAAAACTGCAACATGAAGTCTAAAGTTGTAAGTCAATTTTTTGTGGCGGCCCTGGTGCCGCTTGTTTTATTTGGGCCTATGGGGATTGATATTTATCTACCCTCGATGGCATCACTTGTTGATTACTTCCACACCGATACAAACCAGGTGCAATACACACTGAGTGTGTTTTTATTCACGGTGGGTATTGGGCAGTTGGTTGTGGGTCCGCTATGTGATCGCTTTGGTCGGCGGCCTGTAGTGCTTGTAGGTATTGTTTTGTATTTGCTTTGTAGTCTAGCAGCTGCTTGGGCACCTACGATTAACTGGTTAATTACAGCCAGGGCTTTACAGGGTTTAGGGAGCTGTTGTGCTTCTGTCGTTGCCTTTGCAGTGGTTCGAGATGTGTTCCCTGCTGCACAAGGTGCCAAGATGTATAGCTACCTCAATGGTTGTGTTAGTGTTGCTCCAGCATTGGCGCCAATGTTAGGAGGTTTACTTGCAACTCTGTGGGGATGGCAGGCAAACTTTTATTTTTTAGCCTGCTTTGCCGGTATTATAGGTATTATGGTTTGGTGCTGGTTAGATGAAACCCGGCCCAGTGATACCGAAGCTGTGCGCTGGCACTGGCGGCCCTATTGGGAAATTCTTCAACATCGACGTTTTCAATTTTACTGTTACTGCTGCATGGTTGCCTTGGGCATGATTTGTAGTTATGTATCCGTGGCCAGCTTCATCATGATTGAAACCTTAAAGCTAACCCAGATTCAGTTTGCCCTTTGTTTTGGTGCAAATGCGTTGGTTATTATGGCATCTAGCTTTTTAGTTGCACCTAAGCTTATGACCTACTTAGGACGTCACCGCTGTGTGATGTTGGGCTGTTTACTGATTGTTATTGCTGGGGTACTCATGTTACTTGGGTTCATGGTACAAGGTACTACTTTAATAGGGTTTTTGCTACCAGTGATGGTTGCGGGTTGTGGCTTTGCTTTGATATTAGGTTCTGCTGCTAGCTATGCATTAGCACCCTTTGGCAAAAGTGCGGGTACTGCTTCTGCAACACTGGGCTGTTTACAAATGGTTATGGCTTCTGTGGCAAGTATTGTCACTGTGCAGATGCCTTTCCCTCATGTAATGTCATTAGCGCTAGTAATGATTACCTTAGCTATTATTCCACTATTATTAAGCAAAAGCTGGTTAGGCCAAGCAATTCCAGTGGAAAATCATAGCTGCGCATAACTTATTTTTTTACTGAATGCCTTACCATTAAGCCGTACTCTTAAACAGGGTACGGCTTTTTTTTAGGTTTAATGAAATAAGTAAACGTTATTCTCTCTTAAAAAATGAAAACCCAATTAATAACGTAATATGTTCTGTTATTACTTCGGCAGTACCAGGCTAATCTGACTATAATTGATTCACATGATGAGCATACAGAGCGATGTTATTGGACATGTGTTTTATAAAATGATCAATCGTTACGACTAAATAGAATTTGGTTAGCATCACCCCATATAGCTCGAGAGATAATTGTTTGTAATTAATTTATTAAAGGAGTTCTGGCAACATGCAGTAGGGACACATCAGGGTATCCCTGGAGCAGTAAGCTTAATGAGTGTTTCTCAACAATTATTAAAGAAGCTTTATTATTATTTGTGCTGTATTAAGTCGATACAGTGCATATTTCTTTGGCTATTGATACTTCAGTTAGTAACTGCATTTCTATTTTCTCCAATGTTGGCTTTGGCGGCAGAGCCAATATCACTTCACCATGTAAAACTCAAGATTAATGGTCCCCACCAGTTTGCTTATGCGGGTTATTATGCGGCTATTGATAATGGCTATTTTCGTGCATTTGGTCTTACCGTTACGATTGAAACAGGGGAATCAGACCATGATGTCATTAATCTTGTTAGCAATCAGCAAGCCGAGTTTGGTGTTGCTGGCGCCAAACTTATTCAAGCTCGGTTAGCCAATAAACCGGTCTTATTATTGGCCAATCTATTCAAACAAACCCCAAAAGTGATTGTATTACAAGGGATAGATAAATCGCCTCAAGCGTTAAAAGGCCAGCGTTTAGCGGTTGAAAATCCTTATAACCTTGACCTGGTAACACGAGTTTTTTTATACCAACAAGGAATTCTATTGGATCAGGTCAAGCTTGTCGTAGAGCAAAATCCTCTACAAGCCTGGCAACAGGGAAAGGTTGCAGGATTTACATCAAGGTTGGATCAGTTAGATGATGTACAAGCATTAAAAATACCTCATACAGTACTGCGTATGAGCGATTGGGGAATACATTTCTATGAAGGAAACTTATTTACCTCTGAAGCTTATGTCACCAAACATCCGCAATTAGTGAAAGACTTTATCGCGGCTTCACTTCGAGGTTGGCAATATGCATTAAAGCATCCCAAAGAAACAGCACAGCTCATTCACCAGCGTTATTCACCCCAGGTCAGTGTTGAGAAACTGATGCAGCAGGCTGACGCCTTAAAAGAAATTATTTTAGAAAAAGGAGAGCTAGAGATTGGCAGTGCAGACTGGGGGGATTTACGTAAGATGGGGCGAGCCTTACTGGCGATGGGCGTGTTTGGCTCTGATATGCAGTTAAATGAAATGTTATTTGAGAGCTTACGGGGGAAACAGGTACGTTTAGCATCATTAGAGTGGCCTCCCTTTGTGGGGAATACGCTTCCCGAGAATGGGTTGACTTCAGCCATTGTGGTTGATGCTTTTGCGAAAGTAGGCTATCAGGTGAAGGTTGATTTTTTACCATGGACGGAAGCGGTTCGTCGAACCTCAAACGAAGAATATGACGGTTATTTTCCTGAATATTATGATCCAGAATTAGCCAAACGTTTTATTTACTCAAAGCCTGTCGGTCAAAGTTATGTTGCCCTGGCTCAGCGTAAAGCTTATCCCATCCATTGGCGAATTATTGATGACTTGGAAAAATACCGTATTGGCGTAGTGGAAGGTTATTTAAATCATCCTTTGTTGGATCGAAAAATTTCTCTTGGGGAGGTTGAAACATATAACAGTGTCGATGATGCAAGAAATTTGCAAGCGCTATCAAAAGGTTTAGTTGATGCCAGTGTGGTTGATCCTGCTGTTTACTACTATTTAATGCAAACTCATCCTGAGTTACGTGGTAATGAAGAATCATTAGAACTTAACCAGCGTTGGCTTGGGACGCAACAATTACACATAGCATTTGCAAATAATAGTCGAGGCAAACAGTTAAATGAAATTTTTTCACAATCCTTTTCAGCGGTTACCTCTGCTAAGGAACAATTGGCGTATATCACTCAATACCAGCATCAATACCCGATTTTAACTCAGGCCTTATTAACGTTAGAGTCAAGTGCCAGACAAAGGCAATTGGAAGAGGCGAATTTATCACCTGAGCATCGAGACTGGATCAGAAAAAATCCTGTGTTACGCGTACCTTTAGTCAATAATCGGCCACCATTTGTATTTGAAAAACAACCAGGGAAGTTTCAAGGGTTCATTATTGATTATATTTCACTGCTAGCAAGTAAAGTGGGTTTGCGAGTTCAGTTTTTTCCTCATGATTCAGTGCTGTCATTGCGTCAGCATTTTCACCAGAAAAATTATTCATTAATGATCAGTGAATTGCCAGATTTACTGGCAACCAGTAACACCGTACTCAGTCCAACGGTTCTTGATGACCCTTTAGTGTTTGTGGGTAATCGAGCAAAAAGTGCGATTACCCAATTAGAGGAACTTGAACAAAAAAAAGTAGGTGTTGTAGAGCACACTACGGCATATCATTTTTTGGTTAAAAAGTATCCTTTAACACAGTGGGAAATTTATTCCGATGCTCAGACACTATTGAAGGCAGTAAGCAAACAGGAAATTGATGCTGCCGTTTTGCATGAAGCAACATTTAACTATATTACTCGAAACTATTGGTTTCCAGATATTTATATAACAGGACAACCCCAAATAGTATCGGTAGATAAGTCCCTTTCCTGGCGTTTTATAGTCTCGCAAGAAGACCCTAAATTATTTAGTATCCTTAATGAAGGAATACAACAAATAACACCTATTGAAATACAGCAGTTACAACGAAAGTGGATTAGATCTCCAAGGCTCGAGCCCAGCTCTCGGATGAAGTTGGTATTAACAGAAGATGAATTGCAGTGGCTACGGCAACATCCATTAATAAGAGTATCAAATGAAACCGATTGGCCACCATTTGATTATGCTGAAGATGGTGTCCCAAAAGGATATTCCATTGATTTAATGAATTTGCTTGCCAAGCATTTAGGATTACGGTTTGAGTATATTACGGGGCCACCGTGGCAACGTTTTCTGGATATGATACGTAAACATGAATTGGATTTATTGCATACGGCATTTATTTCTCCAGAACGGGAGAAGTATATGTTGTTTTCCCAGCCTTACCTTATTTTACCAACGGCTGTTGCCGTTATTGATAAAAATAAAGCACAACAAGCAATGCAATCAAACCTTAAGCAACAACGTATAGCCATTGTAAAAGGGTATAATTACGAGCGTACGTTAACAGAGTATTTTCCTGAAGCAAAATTATTTTCGGTCACTGATCCCGTAAAAGGGTTACAGGCAGTATTGTTTGATGATGCAGATATGTATATGGATTCTAAACCTGTGTTGCATTATTTATTGGAACGATATAACATGCATCAGTTGCAAGTTATGGATGCACCAGGCAATGTGAACATTGATAATGATGAGTTAACTGTTGCTGTTAGGGATGACTGGCCAATACTCAGAAATATTATTAATAAAACACTGACAAATATATCCGATGCTGAGAAACAGGTGTTAAGCAGTCGATGGTTACAGTCTACAGTCTCTGATCATCAACAAACAGTACAGCTTTCTCCAGAAGAACAAGAGTGGTTAAAAAGGAATCCTGTTTTAAAAGTTGCCAATGAGACGGATTGGCCACCCTTTGATTTTTATGAAGATGGTAAACCACAGGGATTATCCGTTGACTATATCAATTTATTAGCTAAAAAAATAGGCTTCACCGTTGAGTTCATTACGGACTCCTCTTGGAATAAATTGCTGAACCAAGGCTATGAAAATACCCTTGATGTCCTTGTAAATATTGTTAAAACACCTGAGCGTAGTGAACATCTAGTGTTTACAAAACCATATGCAAAGCTTCCTAATACATTAATTAGCCGTCAAGAAGATCATTATCAAGCGCTGCAACAGCTAAATGGAAAAGTACTGGCATTTACCGAAGGCTTTTATATTGGTGAGTTTTTAAAAGAGTCCTTTCCAAAAATAAATATTAGGTTAACGCATAGTAGTCGTGAAGCGTTAAAACTTGTCAGCTCAGGAAAGGCTGATGCAACCATTGAAAGTAGTGCTACCGGAAAATACCTAATTGAAAGAGAAGGGTTAACTAATCTTGTATTTGCAAATAATGTGCTTGAGCTTGATAAGCAACATGAGGCATTGCATTTTGCGGTGAATAAAAAAAATAAAATATTGCTAAGTATTTTGAATAAAGGGATCAGTGAGTTAAGTTTAAATGAAGTACAAAAAATTAATGCTAAATGGATAGGTGACTACTCTCATGCAGTGATGGAAGGTTTAAGATTAGATCTAACATTTGATGAGAAAAAATTTGTCGCTAAAAAGCGGAAGATAAAATATTGTATTAATGATCATTGGCAACCTGTGGAGTTCATTACGCCAACGAGTGAGCATAGTGGTATGACAGCTGATTATTTACAGTTGATTACTGAAAGAACAGGGTTGAGTTTTTCGCTAGTAACAGATAAAGATGATATGAGTTCATCCTGTGAGGTGTTGTTGGCTGCAATGGATTTACCTTCATTACGAGAGAAGTACAACTTTACCAGACCACTATTACGCTTTCCTTTGGTTGTTGCTGTAAGGTTGGAAAAGTCTTTTGTGGAAAATATTAATTCATTACAGGGGTTACGAATTGGTGTTGTTTCAAACAGTATTACAAAAGAAATCCTACAAAAAAATAATGTGGGCATTAATATTTTTGAGTATGAAACCGTAGAAAAAGGTTTTAATGATGTTGTCTCGGGTGATATCGATGGTTTTGTTGATGATATTGCGGCAATTAGTTACTGGCTTCAAAAAAAACGTGCTCATGAAATAAAAATTGCAGGTCGATTAGATCTTGAAAAAGTATTGAGTATTGGTGTAAGTAAATATTATCCTGAATTGTTAAGTATTTTAGATAAAACAATTGAAACGCTCACTGTTCAGGATCAAGAACAGATTTATAACCACTGGATGAAGGTAACCATGGAGGAATACGTTGATTATAGTTTGTTATGGAATGTATTGCTGATTGTCAGTGGAATCATTATTGTGGTTGTTTTTTGGAATAGAAAAATAACCACACTTTATCGACAGTTACAGTATAAGTCTAACCAAATTGAAAATCTATTACATAATTCTGGGCAAGGCTTTTTAACGTTTGATGATAACCTATTTGTTGATCCTCAATATAGTATCGAGTGTGAGCGAATTTTTCATTGTACGCCTTCTGGTAAAAAAATAACATCATTATTGCCGTTAGCTAACGATACAGATGCTAGCTTGTATGAGCGAGTGCTTAGTCGGTTAAAAAGAACGATTGATCCGCTAAAAATAGAAATGCTACTTTCCTTGTTGCCTTCAAGTTTTGTTATTACTGGTCGTTTTATTGCGGCAGAGTACCGCTATGTGCAAGAAAAAATCATGATGATATTAACGGATATGACGGAGGAAAAAGAATTACAGGAAAACCTTGAAGAAGAACGGCGCAACCTTGAGTTTGTAGTATCAATTTTGACGGATGGACAGGATATTTTTTATTTGCTGGATGAGTTTGAGCAGTTTATTTCGAATTTGCAGCAGCTATATGCATCTTCAAAAGAGGTCGCACTAAGTGTAAATGTGAGGCAGATTTTGCAAGAATTCCATACTTATAAGGGGATATTTTATCAGTATGGTTTTAAGCGGTTGCCTGATGCTATTCATAACGTAGAACAAAAGATAATAAATTTGCCTGATAAAAAAGAGTATAAAAAAGTATTAACTCATGTCGTTGAGAGTAATTTAATGGCATGTTTAGACCAGGATCTTAATGTTGTCCGTCGAATGTTTGGTGAAGACTTTTTAGCCAATAAGGGGGGAGTTGTTATAGGCAATCAACAGTTAGAGTTGTTAGTGAAAAAGGCTAAGCAAGTTTTGGCAAATGAAGCTGACCCTGAACAAACTAGGGCGCTTGCACGTTATGCCCTGAATATGAAAGCCGTCGATTTGCATACGATGCTGGCTGCTTATGAAAAAACAGTACAACGCTTGGCTAAGCGCTGTGCTAAAGAAGTGTCATTTGTTTTGGAGGGTGAGTCAGTCATTGTTAATCCCGATCGCTTTACTAAATTAATTCATAGTTTGATTCATTTGTTTAGAAATGCAATTGACCATGGTATTGAAGCCCCAGATGTGCGGCTTGAAGCTGGCAAAGAAGCTTGTGGTGAAATACTCTGTACAGTAAGAGCCAAAGAAGGTTCCTGCATAATTACAGTGGCTGATGATGGTGCAGGGATTTCCATTACAGCGTTACGGGCACAGTTACAAGAGCGGTATATAGAGAGGGTATTAGAATTTGCCAAGATGGAGGATGAGGAATTACTGCCTTTTGTTTTTGAGCATGGTATTACAACCTGTTCAAGTGCAAATGAAATATCAGGTAGAGGCATTGGTTTGGCAGCAGTAAAAGAAGCCGTTGAAGAACTGCATGGTTCTATTCATGTTACCAGTCAGCGAGGAAAAGGGACTCAGTTTAAAATGAGTGTTCCTCTTCAGTATGGTGATATGTAAAGGCTGCTTTGCTCAGTTAAAGAGTAGATTATTACTAAACTTGTATTGTAAAAAGCAAAATGGCATGAAGATACGCTAAGGATGAAGTCGGTGAAGTAAGTATCGGATTGAAGGGTAAGTAATATGACAAAGCCAGTGGATATTGGCCATGTAATGGCGCTCATTGCTAACCGAGCGAAAGAAATTTTGGTTGAAGAAGCTTCGATAGAAGTACAAAGAACTGACTTTGTTTTAGAAGATGTGCAGTTATTGACGCTACGTGACTATACTTCAATTTTAAGTATGGGCGGTCCAGTCAATATGATGATTGCATTCAGTTTTGATATGTCATTACTGCATTATTTGATGAATTGTTTTATGTCTGGTATTGAATTCCCTCCTGAAGAAAAAGAAGTGTATTTAGAAGAAACAGGAAGTGACTTGCTGAATACGATTATTGGTAATTGTACAGCACTGCTAGGTTGTAAAGAACTTGTTCACTTTTCTCCTCCTGTTGCGTTTTCAGGGGGGAAAAGTCTGGTGAAACATCGTCATGCACAGTTCTATCGAACCACACTACAAACCCAGTTTGGGGATTTAGTCATTATCTGTGTTGGACCAAAGGATATGTTTGATCAATATTTAAACTATCTGGAGTGAGTATGACAGGGTTGCGGGTGATGGTTGTGGATGACTCACTCATTACCATCAATAAGCTAACTAGAATGTTGACGGAGCTAGGGTATGACGTGGTTAGCCAGTGTCGTAGCGGTGTACTGGCCGTTGAAAGTTATCCAAAAGTGAAACCTGATATTGTGACGATGGATATTACCATGCCTGATATGGATGGTATCGAGGCGACAAAAGCGATTATGGCCAGTGACCCTCAGGCCAACATCATTATGGTGACTTCCCATGGACAGGAACAAATGGTGCTGGAGGCCATTGATGCGGGTGCTCAGGGTTATGTGTTGAAACCAGTTAAAGAAACACGTTTACAGGAAGTTATTCGAAAAGTTTTGAAAAGTTACAATGATAAGGCGGAGTAACTTGTTTTTTGAGGTAAAAGGAAGGAAGTACATGGTGTTTAGCCCATAAGATAAGTGTTAATAATGGTATTTCGTCCATGCTGGATGATAGTATTTTTGAAGCGTTGTTTGATGCAATTCCATTTGGAATTTATGTGGTTGATGTTAATTACCGTGAGGTTGTTTATGTTAATCAAGCATTTAAACAAGCAATAGAGCACAAGCCAGGCTTAAAATGTTGGCAACAAATTTACCAGCAGGATCAACCATGCCTATTTTGTAAAATTCCTGAACTGGTGAATGGTTCAGGTAAACCAAATGGTAAAGTGGTTGTTTTTGAGTATTTTAATGATACGAACGACTGTTGGTATCAGTTACAAGAGAGTGCCATGGTTTGGCATGATGGGAGGGTTGTTAAATACTCAATCTCTGTCGATATAAGTCAACTCAAGGAAGTTCAAAATTCGTTAGCTGAAGCACATGCAGAATTAGCATTAAAAAATCGTGAATTGGAAAAACTGGCCAATTTAGATCGATTGACCTCACTTAATAACCGCTTAAAACTCGATGAAATTCATCTCCAAGAAGTACAGCGTGCTGAACGTTTTAATCACCCGTGTTCAATTATGTTATTAGATCTCGATAATTTTAAAGAGGTGAATGATCAGTATGGGCATCAGATGGGTGACAGTGTCTTAATTAATATTGCTGGATTGCTTAAAGCAAATTTACGAAAAGTTGACACTGTGGGGCGGTGGGGAGGAGAAGAGTTTTTAATTATCTGTCCAGAAACGAGTACTCAGCAGTGTGTTTTTCTTGCTGAAAAGCTTCGACAGGCACTGGAAAACTATAACCATGGTACCGCACAGTGTACAGGAAGCTTTGGTATAACGGGTTACATTCCAGGTGATCGACCTGAAACAATGGTTAGGCGTGCTGATAATGCACTTTATTTGGCTAAACATGCTGGACGCAATTGTGTACGTGTGATTGATTCAAATAATTTAATCCCTCTTCGCGAAATTCCCGGTTAGTATTTTTCTGTCTCATTTTTTGTCGTTGTTTATTACTGACTATGAGACAGGTTACCCTTGAACGAGATCATGCTGTGCTTTAATAAGCGTTTATGATTTTTCCCTGCCGTTAGAGCGCTTTGGTTAGGAGCAACAATTGAAAGTATTCAGTTTATTGTTTGGGGTAATGGTATCCCTCAGTACAAGTGTATTAGCTTCATCGGTCAAATCCAGTTTGCCCTGTTACCAGTCAAATAATACAAATAAGGTGATTGAGTGTTTAGCAAAGGTTATAACCAAAGCTTCTGTTACAGGAGACTATACTGATACTGCTGCCTATGTGGACCCTGATACCTTAGCGGCATTGCAGCAGCGGTGGCCATCAGCGCGTGATCGTCAACGTGTTTGTTTACAATTGGCAGTGAAACCATGTCAGTGGCCGACATCAGGTGAAGCATTGCTGGTGTGGTTGGCAAACCTGACTGTGAAGAAAGGGTTATGGTTGAATGAAAAACTGAAGGTGATCAGTACATGGCATAATGATCACCAAGGACAGGTAACTATCAGATTAGAGTCTGTAGCGGGCAACAACAAAGCGTCACATGTCGTCAATGTTGAATTAACATATAAAAATCAACAGTGGTATCTACTGTTACCAAGTGCTATGGTCCATACATTAATGGCATTAGATTAGATAAAAACAAATGGCAAAAGGTTTCCAAAGGGATGTGTTGCGAAAGCAGCAGCTGGAAAATTTCACAAGAGAATTAGTTCGTCGATACAGTGCCCTGTGCGAACTTTGTGGTGCACGAAAAACTAAATTGGTTGTATTTGAAGTACCACCTGTGTCTTCTGATATCAACATAGAGCATTGTATTTTGCTTTGTGAAACTTGTTTGCAACAAGTCTGTTATCCCAAGCAACGTAGTATTGACCATTGGCGATGTCTTTCTACGGCAGTATGGAGTGATCACCTACCTGCTCAAGTGATGGCTGTATTGCTGACTCGTTATTTTGCGAAGACGCATGACTGGGCTGCAAATTTGGAAGACACGTTATACCTATCGCCGGAAGCAGATCAATGGCTAGCAGAAGTTGAGTCTTTTGTTTAAGTGAGAGTGTTAGTCAATTTTGACAGGTGAAGGTTCAATAGGTAAAGGTTCAATGGTAGTTATTGTTTGCAGAGCATCTGAGGATACTTGTTGTGTAGACGAAACCGAAGCGTTGATATCCGTGAGTTTTACCTTTTTCAGTGTAATGTGGAGTTGTTGATTAATTTGTTGCCAGGGTTCTTTTAAATGGCAATGAGGTGAGAGCTCACACTGACAGCTTTGGGTGATGTTTGCGCATTCAGTTAATGCTATAGGGCCTTCAATGGCTTCAATAATATCTGCGACAGAAATGCAATTTCCTGGTTTAGCAAGAAGATAGCCGCCTCGAGCACCTCTAACGGACTTAACGATCTGATGCTGTACTAGATACCTTAAGAGCTTCCGTACAGTAGCCAGTGGAATGTTCGTCTTTTCAGCAATGGCTTCCAGACTGATAAGGCTAGCTTGCTGTTGTAGGAAATGTGCAATAATCAACGCGTAATCGGCTAAGCGGCTGATACGAAGCATATTTTATCCTTCCCTCTTTTATTGAGTATAACTAAAGTGTCAGCCTTGATAGCTAACTCAGTCAGCGAGCCGTTAAGTGCTGGTGTTCAGTAATATGACAAAATGCTTTCCTAGCAACCATTCTCGTTAATATCAGACATCCTTTATCATTCATTCTATACCAAATCAGTATTGATTTTAAAGCTTTTGAGGATTACCATGATGTATAAAGTTTACTAATTTAGTATGGTTTTGGCGGGTTAGGTAGGTTGAGAGGGAAATATACTAGTATGCATAGATTGCTACGTTGACTATTTTTTTAAAGACGCTCAGTGTTGGTGAGTAGCTATTTGCTTGCTAATAGGTTTGTTAAAAGTGATAGAGGGCTAAGGTGCTAGAGGAAAGTCACTATGTGTGCAGCCAATACAGACTTGCAACATCATTTGCAGCAACACTACAGTGCTGGCTTTGTTACAGACATTGAATCTGATACCTTTCCGGCAGGTCTGAATGAGACCGTTATTCGTCAATTGTCGGCTAAAAAACAGGAACCTGAATTTGTTCTAAATTGGCGGTTACAGGCTTTTCAACGATGGTGCAAAATGAAACCACCTACCTGGGCACAGGTGAAATATGCGCCAATTGACTTTCAAAGTATTGCTTATTACTCCTCACCAAAATCACTCGCAGACCGTCCAAAGAGCCTCGATGACGTTGACCCAGAGTTGCTGCAGACCTACGAAAAACTAGGTATTCCATTGCATGAGCAGGAAATGCTCGCTGGGGTTGCCGTTGATGCTGTGTTTGACAGTGTATCCGTAGCCACCACATTTAAAGACACCTTAGCAAAAGCAGGGGTAATTTTTTGCCCAATTTCAGAAGCTATTCAACAGCATCCTGAACTCATACAAGCTTATCTGGGACGCGTTGTCCCTCCTGGAGACAATTTTTATGCGGCATTGAATGCCGCTGTATTTAGTGATGGTTCATTTGTCTATGTGCCTGAGGGGGTACGCTGTCCATTAGAATTGTCTACTTATTTCAGAATCAATGCAGCTAATACTGGTCAGTTTGAGCGAACGTTAATTATTGCGGATAAAGGGAGTTATGTCAGCTATCTCGAAGGCTGTACGGCACCTATGCGGGATGAAAACCAATTACATGCGGCTGTCGTAGAGTTAGTGGCATTAGATGATGCAGAGATTAAGTATTCCACAGTACAGAACTGGTATCCCGGTGATGAACACGGGCGTGGTGGTATTTATAATTTTGTGACTAAGCGAGGCCTGTGTGCAGGTACTCGCAGCAAAATAAGTTGGACACAAGTTGAAACCGGCTCAGCAATAACGTGGAAATACCCCAGTGTGATCCTTCGTGGAGATCATGCGATTGGTGAGTTTTACTCTGTGGCTGTGACCCGTAATTATCAGCAGGCAGATACGGGCACTAAAATGATCCATGTTGGGAAAAATACCCGAAGCACCATTTTGTCTAAAGGTATTTCCGCAGGTAAAAGCCAAAATACGTATCGTGGCTTAGTTAAAGTTAACCCTACGGCAACTGATGCCCGAAATTATACCCAATGTGATTCTTTGTTAATTGGTGATGGCTGTTCAGCCAATACTTTTCCGTATATCGAAGCAGGTGAATACTCAGGTATTGTTGAGCATGAAGCCACAACATCAAAAATTGCTGATGAACAATTGTTGTACTTACAACAAAGAGGCCTGGAGCCTGAGCAGGCTGTCGCGCTAGTGGTTAATGGTTTTTGTAAGGATGTTTTTGAACAGTTGCCCATGGAGTTTGCGGTAGAAGCCAATCGTCTTATGCAAGTCAGTTTAGAAGGCTGTATAGGTTAAGGGGAAAATATGCTGGATATTCAATCATTGGCGGTAAGCGTAGCAAATAAAACTATTCTTAAGGCGATTGAGTTAACCATTAACTCTGGGGAAATTCATGTATTAATGGGTCCTAATGGGGTGGGAAAGAGTACGTTAACCCGAGCATTATTGGGTGATGAAGACTACACCGTTGAGTCAGGTTCAATAACGCTTGCCGGACAAGATTTATTGCCTTTGTCTATTGAGCAGCGTGCCCACCAGGGATTATTTATTGCATTTCAGCACCCAGTAACGATTCCTGGTGTGAGTAATTTACAGTTTTACAAAGCCATGGTGAATGCGCATCGTCAGGCTCAACACCAGGAACCTCTGGATGCTATTGAACTATTAGAACAAGTCAAACACGCTGCACAGCAATCCGGCTTGGCTGAGGACTTTTTATACAGAGGCTTGAATGATGGTTTTTCTGGAGGAGAAAAAAAACGAAATGAATTGTTACAGATGTTGTTGCTATCACCGCGATTTGCGGTAGTGGATGAAATTGATTCAGGGCTGGATGTTGATGCGTTAAAAATTATTGGCCAAGGTATACGACATTTGCAGCAACAGGGCACAGGTTTTTTATTAATTACCCATTATCCGCATTGGTTGGAGTATTTAACACCCGATCAGGTGCATATTTTGGTGGGGGGGCGTATCGTCCAGTCTGGTGGTGCCGAACTTGCCGATCAAGTAGCAGATCATGGGTTTCAGGCTTTTGCTGCTTGAGTTTTAGTTTTGGCAACTGACGGGAATGAATTACTAAATGTTCATCATTGATTGAATAAACAATTAGAGAATTTGAAGGTTATATCGTCACAGAGGGTTTTGTGAATGAGTGTGACACGCCAAACGATTAATGACCATTGCCAGCAGTGGTGGGATTCTGTTACAGACTCTTCGGCTAAGACTGTATCATTAGCACAACAACGTGCTTGGCATCGTTGGCTGCAACAGGGATTACCCACACGTCATCAAGAGTCTTGGAAATATACTCGGGCTGAACAGTTTTTTACAGAGCCTTTATTAAGTCAGCCTTTCCAGAAATTGAGTGTTTTACCACAAAAAAAGGGAATGCAAGTTATTGCCGATATAAAACAGTTATCGGCTAATATCAACCTTGATAAGGTTCGACAGGCTATTAACCCTTTACCAAACGCTGTGGTTGTTTATTGTGTGAATGATCAGTTTTATGTCGATAGTGATGGTGCTTCTCAACTACATTACCAATCGTATGAATCTTCACAGTCTTCAATGTTCCTGCCAGCTCAGGATTTGCTGGATGAAGACAGTGATGGTTTTGCACTACTTAATCTGTCGCTATCGTTATCATCACCACGGCTGACCATTCCAGCTAATAGCCAACTATCATTACACATCGTTTATATTGCAGTAGAAACGGGTTGGTATCAGCCCAGTTTGCGTATCCATGTGTCATCGGGCAGTCAGTTGACGTTAGTGGAGCATGGTATTTCTGTTCCTAGTTATTCTAAGGTTGACAGCTTATGTAATAGCTTGACTCAGCTGCATATTGCGTCCTCTGCAGACGTTTCTTATGTGTATCTCAATCAATTTTCACCCTTATGCCAGCATGTACATCAATTACTGGTTGATTTGGAGGAGGGTGCAAAGATACAGAGCTGGCTTGCTGCCTTGGGAAGTCGGATCTCTCGGTTACAGCTTATTCATCGGTTAGCAGGTAAAGGTAGTTCCGCTAAAGCGAATGCATTGTTATTGGGTCATGCGCAGCAGCACCATGATCATCGCATTGTTTTTCGCCACTTAGCTGAGGAATCTGAGAGCTATTGTTTGCATAAGGGATTATTAGCAGGAAAGGCAAAAGGGGTATTTAATGGCCGCATACTAATGACACCTGAAGCCCATCAAGCAGAAGGGAATATGTATAGTCGCAATATGCTGCTCAGTAGAGAAAGTCGGATGCATACGAAACCTGAGCTGGAAATTTATCATGATGCTGTGCGCTGTGCTCATGGGGCTACGATTGGTCAGCTTGATCGACAGGCATTACAGTATTTATGCAGTCGAGGCATAGCTTTAGCCCATGCTCGACAGCTGCTGTTAGCGGGTTTTATCCAGACGCTTTGGCAATCGTTGCCCAAATCATTATCTGAATGGCTTAATCATCACGTTACACCGAGTTTTGCCTTAGTCAGTGAACAAATGGAGGATGTATGATGGTTGAGCGGCCGCATCAACAACCATCTCAGCAGCAACCGAGTGATAGTCAGTCGACAGTGATTTCGGGTAGGCATTGCTTGACTGATGAGGTACGCCATCAGTTTCCCATATTGCATCAGCAGGTGCATGGTCAGCCATTGGTTTACTTGGATAATGCGGCAACAACCCAAAAACCTAATGCGGTATTGCAGGCACTTGATCACTATTATCGCTGTGATAATGCCAATGTTCACCGTGGTGTACATGCCTTAAGTGAGCGGGCGACTTGGGCTATGGAATCGGCCAGAGATACCATTCAGCAGTTTATTAATGCGGCCAGCCGGGAGGAAGTGGTCTTTGTCCGGGGCACAACAGAAGGTATAAATTTAGTTGCTCATGGTGTTGCAGAGAGTATTTTGCAACCTGGTGATGAGATTGTGATTTCAGCAATGGAGCATCACTCCAACATTGTCCCTTGGCAACTCGTGTGTCAGCGAACACAGGCGGTGTTAAAAGTTATTCCCATTCTGCCTTCAGGAGAGTTAGATCTGGAGGCATACCAACAACTCTTATCAGAACGAAGCCGGTTAGTTGCGATTAGTCATATTAGTAATGCGCTAGGTACGATTAATCCTGTGGCTAAAATAATTTCAATTGCCCATGATCATGGTATACCTGTGCTAGTGGATGGTGCTCAGGCAGTGGCACATACCCCTGTTGATGTACAGGCGTTGGATTGTGACTTTTATGTATTTTCGGGTCATAAAGTGTATGGACCAACAGGGATTGGTGTGTTGTATGGTAAGCAAGTATGGTTAGACCGTTTTCCGCCTTATCAAGGTGGAGGGGAAATGATTCGGCGGGTTAGCTTTGATCATACTGAATTTAATACCTTACCGTATAAGTTTGAGGCAGGTACTCCTGCTATCGCTGAGGCGGTTGGCTTAGGGGCTGCACTGCAGTGGTTTAGTCATTACCGTCAGCATTCTCTGTGGGAGCACGAAGCCACACTGCTCTATCAGCTACAGGCACAATTAAAGACTTTATCGGGGGTCACTATTATTGGCAATGCTAAAGAAAAAACAGCTGTGTGCTCTTTTACCGTAGCAGGCATTCATCCCCATGATTTAGGGACCTTATTAGATCACTGTGGTATTGCGGTGCGAGCAGGGCATCATTGTGCAATGCCTGTGATGGACTTTTTTAACGTACCAGCCACCGTTCGTGCATCACTGGCTATCTATAACACTACTGAGGATATTGCGCGACTGATTAAAGGGTTAGAGCAATCTATGGAGTTTTGGCAATGAACCCTGAGCTAAAACAGTTATACCAAGAACTTATCATGGATCATGGGCGACAACCTCGAAATTTTCACAAGCTTTCTCCCTGTACTCATGTGCAGCAAGCGGATAATCCTCTGTGTGGAGACCAGCTTACTTTGTACCTTGATATAAAAAATGGGGTCGTACAGGATATTGCTTTTCAGGGGCATGGTTGTGCTATTTCAATGGCGTCAACTTCCATGATGACGCAAGCGATTAAAGGGAAATCTGTTGAAGCTGCCTTGACGTTATTTAAACAATTTCACGAGTTAATTATGTCTGGGGAAAGCTCAGAAAATATGGGCCGATTGATTGTACTCAGTGGCGTTAAGGCTTTTCCTATGCGAGTAAAATGTGCCACGCTGGCTTGGCATGCACTAGAGCATGTGTTGTCTGCGAATGATGGGCAAGCAATTACCACTGAATACTGAGTGTAAAGCATGACGAAAAAGATGCCTTCAGCTTCTCTTATTCCTACTCATGTTATCAACGTGGGAGCAGCAGATGCTTTTCCCTCAAGTAGGCGTTATGAAGTGATCAAATTACAGCGAGCCTGTAAGGCTATCCTTGTGCCTGCAGGTGAATCAGTGCGCTTAAAAAAAGGTACGGACGTTGAGCTTGTTCAAAGTATGGGGCTGTCTTTCACTGTCAGGTTACGTGGTAACTTGTTTCGCATAGCTGGGGCAGATGCTGATGCTTTGGGCAAAGAAGAACCCCTATTAACTTTTCCTCAGGTTGATGCTGGAAGGGGGGATGATGAAAAGCTTGATGGTAAAGAGGTTAATAAAGCACATGTCTGGGCAGTACTTCGGCATTGCTATGATCCAGAAATACAGTTGAATATTGTCGATCTTGGGCTTATTTATAACGTCGAAATCATTCAGCGTAAAACAGGTCAACAGGTTGTCCATATTGATATGACACTGACAGCTCCTGCCTGTGGTATGGGGCCTGTGTTAGTTGACGAGGTTAAGCATCAAGTAGAGCAAGTACCCAATGTGGATGCTGTTCATGTCAACCTGGTCTTTGACCCTCCTTGGGATCGAAGTAAGCTTTCCGAAGCGGGTAAATTACAGTTAGGACTCATTTAAGCATGATGTATTACTGGCAAATATAACCTGTCCCAGTAACTCCAGCACAAAAGCAGGGTGTGCCTACGGGGCCAGGGTTGATAACGATTTGACACCATTTGTTGCCATACATATCACAACAATAAAGGTTGTAACTATTGTTATTGGCTGGGGTGTAGCGAGGAGTTCGTTTGGCAGGATAATCAGGGTCAAAGCTATCAAAGTCCACAGGGTTGTCTGCTTGTGGGGTGACGACTTTACTGGGCTGAATGTTGCTATTATTTGTATCGCTGAATGTACATTGTTGCATTACAGTAACGATGCTGACAAGGGCAGTAAGGAATGCGGTTGTTACCGCGAGCTTGCCCCAGAAAGACTTCGGTTCATCAGACATCTACAGCTACCTTACAACGTTGTCTATGAAAGCAGGTGAAACGTAATACTCTATATACAATGGCTTGTTAAATTCAGTATATACGCTTTAGCCGCAGTAATGACTTTTTGTTGGTAAGGCGGTGGGTGAATTATAGTGTTGGAGGCAATTCCTCTAACAGCGCGCTCCATGCGCTGTGTAAGTGATAAAGACTACTCTGCTAATTGATTCAAGGCTGTCCCCGTTAAGCGATATACTGTCCACTCATCTTGAGGTTTAGCGCCAATAGACTCGTAGAAATTAATGGCAGGTTGGTTCCAGTTCAGCACAGACCACTCCAATCGGCCGTAGTGTCTAGATTTGGCAATTTGTGCCAGTTTGCGTAGCAGGGCTTTGCCAATACCATGACCGCGTAATGTCTCATTAACATAGAGGTCTTCTAAATACATACCTGGCTGGGCTAAAAATGTTGAGTAGCTGGAAAAATATAAGGCAAAACCTGCAGGTTCGTCACCTAAAAAGGCGATTATCACTTCAGCAGCAGGATGTTCACCGAACAGTGTGGCTTTAAGTTTATCTTCTGTAGCAACGACTTCATGACTTAGCTTTTCATATTGAGCGAGGTTTTTAATAAAGTTAAGAATAGTTGGAACGTCGTCACTGGTGGCTGGGCGAATTATTAACGGCTGGTTATTATTACTCATTTACTGCTCCATGCTGATTTAAGGGCAAATATATGTTACACCCTTAATAATTATTGTGGGTATTTTTAGCTGAAGAAAATACCTTTTAGAAGGAGCATAATAACGGACTGAATAAACGATATGAACCCCTCCTTTAAATATAGAATATCGAAGTAGGCGAATTACTAGCGTTTACCTGAAGCAGAAAGAAGCTGAATAATGTCATCGGCCAGCAGATGGTGTACGGCATCTGTTGGATGCAAACCATCCCAAAATAGATACTGTTGAGGATTATCAACAATCTTATTTTGCGAAAAATCCCATGCTGAGTCTGTATAATTAGTCAAGGTTATATTGAGTGCCTGATGGGTATAGTGACTATGCTGATGAATTGTATTAATAATTTTTTGGAAGGCCGAGTGGCTATCATAGTAGTAAATGTTGACCGCTTGCCAAAGCTTATCCTGCTGACGCAGACGAATACCTGACGTTAAAACATCATTAAACGTGGTAATAAATTTTTCTGACTCTGCGCGATGTGCGGAAAGTAGAGGTGCGTACTCTAAAGCCGGAATATTACTGACCAGGATATGTCTTGCACCTAATCGATGCAACTTATCAATGTGATGTAGCAGGAGTTTTGCTGCTTGTTCGCCGTTCTGATTTAAGTCGCCAAATAAGGTGAACCAAAGATTATTAGCACCTCCTTGAATACTGATTAATTCGTCGCCTTCAAAATAAGCGTGCTTATGTGCCCAATCATTGATTTGCTGACCAATATTAGGCATGACAGAAGCACCGTGGAGTAGAGTGTCATCCGTTGTGACATCAATATCTTTAAAATATCCTTTTCCTGCTTGAGCGCCACCAATAGCCCAATTTTGTCCTTCATGTGCGTTAATGGTAAAAGGAAAAAATAATTTATTATTAAACTGAAGCGTGCCTTTTACGAGCTGGCGAGCGGGAGATAAATTACCATTAAAATAATGAGCCCATAGGTAGTCAGACCATACGAAGTGATTTGAAAAGCGGCCATTGAAGTAGGGGGGCCGAGCACGTACTCCAATACGTTGATCTGAGGCATTGGCTAGTGCTGTGGTTACTTGGTGTTTATTGCCAGTATCTGAGAGGCTGTCACCAAAAAAAATGATGGTTGAAAATGGTGAGCTGGCATTAGTGAGTAAAGGTAAAGCGCAAAGCATAAGGAGTACTACTCGCATAAACTTCATCGTGATATCCTAACTAGCAAGAAAAAAAGGCATGTATATTGCCATAGATTAGAAAGTAAACTATTTTCTATTAAGAGTAATTGTAAATGATGAAAAAAGAATTAATATGAAATTAAACTAATAACTAAATGAAAATATTTGATCTTTAATTGTAGTTGAAGTGTACGAAAAAAAAGCAGGGTGAAAAACTGTTTTAAGTCAATAATGTAAAAAGTATCAACAGTATATTCTTTTGTTCAGGATAAGTTATAACAGTATAAAAAATGCCAAAAAGCGACATCTCATAGGCAATGAGTTATGTCGCTTTTTTTCAAAGGGCATGCTAATAGAAGTAAACCTTTAGCTATCCCTAAGTTAGTTTACGCTAAATAAAAAAAGGCTGATTATGGCATCATAGGATATATTTTAGATATTGTGTAACCAATCTCTTCATCAGCAATGTAAGGATTGCGATCAATATATACTGATGTTGGATGATTCCAGCGCTTGTCAAACTCGGCGTTAATAATATGCGCATTGCCATTGGCTTGCATCAGCTCCGCAAACAAGGTATCAACTGTTTTAAACATACCTCTTCTGTCTTCTGGTACAACGGCCCCAGTACTTGTGTTGACAACATTTTTTACCTTATTGTCAAGCACATCAACTCTGAATGGTACGCCTGCATCCATACAGAAACAAGAGTAAGTATAAACATAAGAGTAGTTGGTGATTTGTTTTTTGTACCACCCAGCATAAGCACCATAAACTTGGGGTTTAAAGTCTTTGCTGAAATTATCCATAGGATCTGCAGAAACAGCACTAGCTGCAACAGACATTAATGCGATAGGTAAAATGTGGCGAAATTTCATGTTGAACTTCCTGTCCCAAAAAAGAGAGTTTTAGGAATTAATTTATATCTAACTATCGTTTCACTTCTGCCAAAATAGCAGTATTCTTGTTATGTGTATGTAAATAACTTAGTACAGCATCTCTGATAGTTAGAAATAAATTTGCCTTTTATTTTGAGTATTCTTAAGTACAGTACCTGTACATCTTGAGCTTAGTGTAACAATAGTCACCATTATGCACAGCTAATGGTGTTTTACTGCTTTTGATATTAAGTCTAAGCTTGAGATATTATTGCTCGAATAACGTTGTCACTAGGATGATGACTGGGGTCAATAATACATATTCTGTTGTCTAAATCAATAGCTGGTATAAATTTATTGGCGTCAATAAATGTTAGCTTTTTGCTACGATATTCGTTTAGGCCAACACTGTAAATATGGGTAAAAGAAGGGATGGATTGAAATCCGGCTAAAAATCTTTCGCGAAGGGTATATAATCATTAAGGTTACAATGTATTGATTTTCTTTATAGGACGGACAAAAGGAATTGGAAATATCTTTTTATATGAGCGTTTGATTGGCTTCTTATGTTGACTTATGCTTGGTTTTTTTTGGCTGTTAGCCTGAATATAGACTCAGTTCCGCCGTTGTTAGTGGTTGGAACGCCTGAGATTCCTTATCGCTATCAAGATGAAACAGGCGAATTGAAAGGTATTGATATTGAGATTATTCAGGGTGTTATGCAAGCGATGCACTTTAATTATACGATTCGCTTAGTGCCTGTTGGTTCTCGTATTATCAAAATGGCTCAGTCTGGTGATGTAGATATAGTGCTGAGTTTTTCAAAGAAGTCTGATCGTTTAGCTTATTTGTTATACCCCAAACAGTATTATAGCCTGTTTACCTGGAATTTTTTTATCCGTCGTGATGATGCTGCACATATTAAGTATCAAACGCTCAAAGATTTGGAGTCATTACGGGTGGGAGCCACGCAAGACTGGTCATACACTGAGGCTTTCTGGTCTGCCCCATTAAACTTACATGTTGAAACCAATAATCTTCTGCATATTGAAAAGTTATTACGTAACCGTATTGATGTTGTACCGATGAATACGTTACCCACCTTGATAGAACTTCATCAACGTGGGTTAAATCAGTTTATAAGCTATCTACCCAAGCCTTTGAGTTCAAAAGCTTATTATAATCCTACCAGCAAGTTTTCAACGCATCCTTTACTATCCAAGTGGCGAGTTAATTATGATCGTTTACTTTATTTATGGTTAAAGAATGGTCAAGTGAAGGCGATTTATCATCGATATTTTCCAAAAGATATTATTACTGATGATCTGATTCCTGCTCCACAAGCCATGGAGCAGACTCCTACTGATAACTAAAAGGTCGCCTGGTCTCTGTGTATCAGTAAAGCTTTTAATACAAGACTAAGTAGGCTTTATGAGAGAGAGCGTTAATCATGAGGCGGCCATGGGGATGTTGGTGCACTAAATTGCGGTCTTCCTAATATGGGACTGCTGAGCAGATAAAAGCCATGATTGGTAAATAACCAAAATAAATTGCGATCGTACTCAACGTAAACACTGTGAGACAAATTACCCATAGCCGATGGATGGACACGGTCAGGTGCGTAAGGAGGTACAAAATATGCGCTGATAAATGGATTGTGCGGGTTAGATACATCATATACTTGTAAGCCTGCATTATAAAAATTATAGGGAATAATGCCTTTGCGTGCGCTGCCTGGTTGGGTATAAGCACCGGTTCGTTTAGGACCAAAACTGCCTCTTCGTTGGCAAAAGTCAGTAAACATGGCCTGTTTGGGCGGATGAGGTCGAGGTAGAACATTTGTGATTGTAGGTTGGTGAGGATTACTGACATCGATTTGATAAATATGTTTGTAAGGCTCCCAACAGTCTTCGTTTAGAGGATATCCACTGTAATAAATATGTCCAGTGTAGTTGACTTGGCTGATATCGATAAAATCACCTTCTGTACCCGCAACACTTGGAGGGAAGTTTAAGTGAGCAACGGTCTTCATACGTTTGGGGTTGCTGATATCAACACTATAAAAACCAAGGCCTCCCATTGCCGCATAGCCATATTGAGCTGGTTGTGATTTAGTGGCTGGAGGGATAAATAACGACATGCGTGCGCCCATCCAGGACGTTCGATTTCCTGCGCGAGGATTCTGTTGATAGGCAAACGCATGCCAGCGATTATTTGTTCGCTGGCCAGGAACGGTAAGCTGGTCTAAAAAAAGTGGGTTTTCTGGGTTGCTTATATCCCAGGACTGGTAGCCTGCACTATACAAATCATTAGGGTATTCGGTTAAAGCGTAATCGGCACTTGGCGCTGCTGCAACAAACATCAGCTGCTTACCAGAAAAAGTTGGAATATCTCGAACACCAGAACCTTGTTGTTTTCCAATAGTAGCATCAGGATGGGTAATATCTGTCGTACGTGTTGCTAACAGTTCCCATTGATCAGGTAAAGGGCCATGCATAGCATAAACTTTAAAGCCTTTTAAGTGAGGTGCAGAGCGAATAGCTTTTACTTTTTCTTGCTCTTGGTATTTATCATGCAGTAAACCAAATCGTTGAACTTCATAGGCTTGGACCATAATGTAATGTTGTCGTTTGACATCCCATTGAATAGTACTGGCACCCATCATCTCTCCTGGTGGAAAGGGGTTTTCTTCGGGACCAGGACCATCTTTTCCCCAGGTACTGCCTTTGGTGAATAGCAACTTTGCCTGTTTGGGATAAGTGATATCAAAGATTTTTAAATCACGGCGAACATATTGATATAAATAACGGTGACCATTGAAATCAACAATATTTTGCCATGTATGAAAGGGTTCAACAGTAATAGGGTAATAGGCTTCAACTGTCATATTATGGATGTAACTATTGGTATCCCAGTAGTTAAGTTGCCCAGGAAAAGGCTGTGGTTTAGTTTGCTCGGGTGTTAAGGCGGGGTGCTTGAATTTACCAGTCTTAAGATTCATTCCATAACTGGTTGGGTCAGGAGGAAGAGGCTTTTTTTCTGGTGTTATATTGACCAGGCTTTTTAAATAAGGGTCTGTTATTGGGTGGGATGGTTTATCACAGATTCCATGCGGAGCAAAACAAAATGATATGCTAATAAGAGATAAAATAGAGTAAGTTTTTATCATGTTATGGTTTCCGCCTTCCGTATGCAGAACATTTTCAATCGAAATAAAAAAACATGAGTCTAGCGCCTTTCTTGACATAAGCCACTTTATATAAAGAAAGGCGAACAATAGAGTGTATCAAATGATATGCATCATTGCTTGCTTAAGTAGGGCTACTAAGGCGTTTATGCCTTTATTTCAACAATTAAATTCTTTTCGTTGTAAATATTTCTATATAATTATTCTAATTTATTCAGTTAAATAGCGTGGCACAATTGAATCATGTTTCCATTATGGTGATGAGTTAACAAAAAATACGCTTCATTAAGGAATTTAGACTGTTTAATCGTCACTCTACACCCAGTTATTTATTTTATATGCCAATTATCCAGGAAAAGTAACCGCTTATTTATAGTGGTATTTTCTTATGAGTCATACATTTGTTTTATTTTGGTTAAAAAATTACCAATAATGTG
Source organism: Zooshikella harenae (assembly GCF_018837975.1). Classification (GTDB taxonomy): domain Bacteria; phylum Pseudomonadota; class Gammaproteobacteria; order Pseudomonadales; family Zooshikellaceae; genus Zooshikella; species Zooshikella harenae. The sequence goes on from NZ_JAGSOY010000018.1 coordinate 28,855, forward strand.
TGCAGTAAATACCTCGACTTTGGCCATCATTCAATACACATGACAGCTAAAAATAAGCTATTAGAAACAACAGGTTAGAATTAATTCATATCATGGTTTTCATTAGACATGAGTTAATTCAGGTTATAAACACTAACTGTATTGCTTTACCTGCAATGCCTTAGCTTCTAAATGGCCAAAGTCGAGTAAATACAATACTGTGTAATTTTTCAGGAAAATAATTAAAAGTAGTTGTCATTGATGGTTAATATCAGTATTGTGCCGGCTGGTACGATTGTACCGGGCAGATTTATTGCTTACCGGGGAAGCTGTTATATAGTGGAAACCTATTATATAAAGTGGTAAGTGATGAATCTGCCCAACTCTATTTATTTTTTACAAAGACCCTAAAACAAAGCTTTTTGTATCTAGGGTATGTGTATATCCATGAATAAGATCATTTAATTCCAATTAGAACAGCTCATCGGTCTTATATAGCCACCAGTCAAGAAAATAAAAATAGTTATATTCGGTATGAATTAGCTGGATTTATTTAGAAATAATGCGGTGCGCAATTTTACTTTTCCAAACTGACACATACGGCCAAAGCTTTCGCGCCGAATAGGCAGATGCTGATTGTCCAATGCTGTTTTATGGTACTTTTCGTCAATGTAAGGATCATGGATATACACGAAGTATTTATCAATATCGGTTACGACTACCCAATGTGGTGTTTTGCACCGATCTAATTGATAGGTGCTGATTAATACAATTGCTACTTGGTTTTGGTTAAGGGCATGTTCAATGTCATTGATCGTCAGGGGGCGATGGTGAGCTCGAATAGATGTTTTAGATATTTGTGATAAAAAATCATTGTGGACTAATGTCAGCACTTCTTTTTTATGTGTACTTCGTACAGAGTCAATGAATAAAGGCTGCTGATGACTGATCATCATTTCAACGTCAAAGCCCCGTTGCCACGCAGCAAGTGCTAAGCCATGTGGACCACAGCCACCGTGACCTGATGTCATAAAGATGGTTGTTGCCTCACGCCATAGTTGCAATTCAAGATGCTGGGTTACAGAAAACTCTGGTTTTAACGCTTGCATTGCCATCATTAAGGCCGCAGGACCACAGGTAAAGTCGGTTGTTTGCGAGTAATAAGGAATCGTACGAAACTGACATGACTGTTGATGATAGAGGATCCGCTTTTGGAGTCGAAGCGCATCTTCTTGGTCGTCATAATACTGTTTATAGATACCAAATGATTTGTACCCCATTCGCTGATAAATGCGGATGGCGGCTTCATTATCCAAACGAACTTCCAAGCGCATAAAAATACAATGCCTTTGAGCTGCCTGTAACTCACTAAAGTGCATTAATTGTTGAGCAATGCCTTGACCTTGGGCTTGGGGGAGGACAGCGACTGAATATAACCTGGCCAAACAAGTACCTCGGTGATAAAGGATTAATACATAGCCAAGGATGGGACTGCTTTGACTGCTTTGGGCTACAGCTAACAAAGCGGTGGAGGAGTGTAAAAAATGTTTAAAGCTTCGTTTACTTAGCCGATCGCTGGTAAAACATATTTGCTCAATTGCCAAAAGTTCGCTTAAGTCATTAGGGCGGGCAGGGCGGATTTGAATGCCAGTTGACCTGTCAGAGTCGTGAGGTTGAAATTCAGGAGAAAACATAAGTTGACTCAATAAATGGGTTAGTGTTAACTGCGCTATACCCTTCGCGAATAACTGTTATATATGTTATCCAAACTGTATTGAAACCACCTATATCCACTAAGGTCGATGTGAATGCATTTGTTCAAAATTTTAACCTACCGTCACACCCGTCTTTAATACTATAAACGTAATAGCTATTCAAAGCTACTAAGATGATGTGACTAAAAAATAAGCTGCCCGATGTATAGTGTTCGAAATAAATAAACATTTGTTGGTTAAATAAATTAAGGCACATGCGATTATGTCTCTCCTATATATCGTTGTTGAATCAACCAAAGATTGGAAGGACTTTTACCCAAGTGATGATGTGATTACGTTTGAGGACTATGTATCGTTATCGATGTCGAAAAAGAAGGAGCGAGTTAGAGTTCTCAATTTATGTCGGGGTTATAAATATTTAAGTAAAGGATATTATTGCTCATTACTTGCTGAAGCTCGGGGTCATCATGTTATTCCTTCAGTGAAAACACTTAATGATTTACGCAAACGAAAAATCTACGCCATTGACCTGGAACTTATGGAGCCTGATGCGCATATTGCCTTAAAGCATTTAAAGAAAGAAACCCGAGTGCATATTGATTTTAAATGTTATTTTGGCACAACTCCTCAGGAGTCAGCACAGCCCATTGCCCGCTTGTTGTTTGAGCGGTTTCAGTGTCCTGTGTTACAGCTTTAGCGAAGAACAAAGTAGATCATTGGTTGGTGACGTCATTAAAAGCACTATCACCCACCAGTTTAACGGATGATGAACAAACGGTGTTTGCTGAAGCGTTGGATGAGTACAGTCGAAAAATTTGGCGAAAACCAAAGCTGGCCAAGCGTTACCGCTACGATATGGCGATTTTGCATAACCCTGAGGAAGCATTTCCACCCAGTGATAAAATGGCGTTAAAACAGTTTGTTAACGCTGGAAAACGACTTGGGGTTTCTGTGGATTTGATTCAGCCTAAAGATTTTCTGAGATTGTCAGAGTACGACATGTTATTTATTCGAGAAACAACAGCCATTGATCATCATACGTTCCTGTTTGCCAAAAAAGCTGAAGCAGAAGGTGTGGTTGTTATTGATGATCCACTCTCAATTATGCGTTGTACCAATAAGGTTTTTTTAGCTGACTTATTTAGAACTCATCATGTGCCAAGTCCTCACACAATCTTGCTAATGCGTAACCAAAAGCCACAAATTGATCAACTGGAAGCAACGCTTGGCTTTCCCTTGGTATTAAAAATACCTGATGGATCTTTTTCCAGGGGGGTCGTAAAAGTGACTAATGCGACAGAGTTACAGATGCACTTGAAGGAGCTTTTTAAACAGTCGGCACTGTTATTGGCTCAAGAGTATATGTATACACCGTTTGATTGGCGTATTGGTGTGTTACAAGGTAAACCTATTTATGCTTGTAAATATTTTATGGCAAGGGATCACTGGCAAATTTACCAACATAATACGTCACATGTAGAGAGTGGAGACTATGAGGCGATACCCACCTATGAAGTACCAAAGCCAGTGGTTAAAGCGGCTGTAAAAGCGGCGAACTTGATTGGTGATGGATTATATGGCGTAGATATTAAAGCCCTCGATGATCGAGTTGCCGTCATTGAAGTTAATGATAATCCCAGCATCGATTATGGTGTCGAAGATGGTTTTCTTGGTGATCAACTTTATGAGCTTATTATTGAGGACTTTATTAGGCGCGTTGATAATGGAAAAAGAAGCGTCACATCATTGTAGTATTTTTTTATTGTATAAAGCTTAAGGCTCCTGTTCTATAATACCAATATAGTATTCATTTAAGTGGACGAGTAGTGGTTAATGAGAAGCTGATTCATTAAAATGGGTTACGTCATTGACGCACAGTAAAATGAGTGACTGACGTAAGGAAGAATCTCTTAAATCAATTTAACATATAAGTATGGTCACAGCGATTACACTTAATTACAATGCACACTGCTTAACTGTTGGGTTTTTGATGAGATAGATTACAGGGCTGTAATAGAAAGTGAGTAGACCTGTAAAACTAGGGAAGGTTTTAAAGGAAGTTGATTTGTAAAAAGTTAACTTCTTCCATATAACGCTGGGCTTAACAAAATGAGGTAAGTCTATGGTCATGGAAGATTTGCTCTGTGTAACGTACAACGGCGCTTTTTATATTGCACCTGTCGTTTATGAAAAGTCCATTGCCGCGTTACCTTCAAACCCTGATGAGCCTGACGCTGACCAGGCCTCAACAAATGTATCATCAGGCACTTCACAACCAGATATGGTTCCTATAGGTGTTTATTTAGAAGGAAAAATTGTGCCTTGGGATCGGCTGGATAGTATACACTATGAAGCGTCTGTTTTAGTTAGAAAAGGAGATGCTATATTTCAAGAGGCATCTTAAATCAGTGAATTCAATTAGACTGTTTATGTCAAATGGCACGCTTTCTATGCATGACATTTTAATATGAATAAAAAATGAAAGTGGTTGATTTGTGTAAACGTCTCCCTGATTAAAAGTGTTGATTACACTAGGGTGTCTAGTTCTGTCTGCTATAAATCTCTTTTCCGCTTATACCTGCTTATTCTCGCAAGTGATAATTCCAGATGGCTGACTATTATTAAAGGACATGAACGCTTATTACAGCCCATGATCTTTAAAGGTAGGTGATAGTGGGAATTCGAATTAAACAGGTCATCAATGAAGACTGATCAGTCTTCATTTTCTGGGTTTATTCCGTTATTAGCAAGTCATAGGGTTGCAGCGCACCTGTTGATGGGGGTTGCAATTATCGTAGGGCTTTGGGCATTACGACACATTAATACTCAGTTTTTTCCTTCCTTTGAGGTTGATGTCATTACCGTTTCTTCTGTTTGGAGTGGGGCAACCGCTGAGGATATACAACGTAGTATTACGATGCCTGTTGAGCAGGTATTAAAAGGGTTAAATGGCATTGATAAAGTTTATGCGACATCAACCTATGGCGTCAGCTTAATACGAATCGAGGTTCAGCCAGAGGTTGCTTTATCGGATGTGTTGGATAATGTAAAGCAAGCGGTTGATAATCTGCGGGACTGGCCCGAAGCGGCTGAGCAGCCAGAAATACGTTCTCTGGTACGTTATGAGCCCATTGCGAAAGTTATGTTACGAGGGGCTGTCAGTCTTGATGAGTTACGACAACTGGCTTACCGCTTTGAAAGAGAGTTATTGAACTTAGGTATTCGTAAGATCGACTTTAGAGGCCTGCCAGAGCAAGAAATCGCTATTAAAGTCGCGCCAGAAAAGCTATATGAACTTGGTATTACACTACAAACACTTTATACATTAGTCACTCAACGTAGTGTGGATTTACCCGCTGGAACAGCGGCAAGAAAAGAAGGCGCAAAGCCAGTACGTAGTTTAAGCCAAGCACGAGATCCTGCGGCATTAGCGGCACTACCCTTAGTCATTGATCCTGCTGGTCGTTTGATCAGATTAGGAGATATTGCAGAGGTAGTAAGGCAACCTAAAGATGATCAAGTCTTGTTAACCAGTAATGGTATGCCAGCTGTTGAGATGACGCTGCTTAGAACTGAGCGTGATGATACGCTTCAGGCCGCTGAAATGTTACGACAATGGTTAGCTGCATCTACCCATGAGTTACCTAAGGGGATTACCCGGCATGTGTTTAATGAACGTTGGCAGTATTTGCAGGAACGTATTTCCTTATTGCTCAAAAATGGGGTAGGGGGGTTATGTTTAGTCATTATCATGCTATTTCTATTTCTAAATGCTCGAGTTGCGTGGTGGGTAACATTAGGTATTCCAGTCTCTTTTTTATCTGCACTGGCCATTTTTTATTTAATAGGAGGTACGATTAATCTGGTCAGTTTATTTGGCCTGATTATGACGCTGGGTATCATTGTTGATGATGCGATTGTTGTTGGAGAAAACACACTTCAACGTATCCAGGGGGGGGACACGCCACTTCATGCGGCCATTAGCGGTGCACATTTAATGTTAGCCCCTGTCGTAGCCTCATCGTTAACGACAATTGCGGCATTTCTTCCATTACTGATTCTTGAAGGTGATATTGGCAATATTTTACGGGATATTCCCGTTATTGTAATTTGTGTCATTGTTGCATCGTTAATGGAATGTTTTTTTATTTTGCCTGGTCACTTACATCATAGTTTAAGTGGATTATCATCTCACCGTTATTCTTTGCGTGAGAAAATTGATAATCGATTTAGTCAGTTTCGTAATGGGCCATTTCGCCGTTTAATTCAACAAGCCGTCCATTATCGAGGGCTGACTATGGCTGCTGCATGTTGCTTATTGGCAATAAGTATTGGCTTAGTGGTTACCAATCATATTAAGTTTACATTTTTTCCTACAATTGACGGTAATAACCTACGGGCCAATGTACAGTTTACGGCAGGAACGTCTCAGCAAGCAGTGAGTCAATTTTTAAGTTACCTCGTTCAACAGTTGCGCGTTACCGAGCAGCAATTTGATCAACCCTTTATCGATCAAGTGTTAGTTATCCATCGCGCGGCTTCATTTGGTTTTCGTGGACAAGAAGCCGATGGTGATGAGCTAGGTTCTGTTGAAGTTGAAATCAGTTCTGCAGATAAACGACAGTTTAGTGATGCGGAGATTATTCGGCAGTGGCGACAACATATTGAATTACCCGCAGGTGTTGAAAAATTTACTTTAACTCAACGACGAGCGGGTCCCTCAGGAAAAGCGATTGAAATCAAATTGACGGGTTCATCGTTAGCTGACCTCAAAACAGGTTCTCAACAAATACAGGAAAAATTACGGCAATTTCAGGGGGTTACTAATGTGGAGGATGATTTACCCTTTGGTAAGGAACAACTTATATATTCTCTGACACCCGTAGGGTATGCATTGGGTTTAACGCTTAATGAAGTGGGACTTTATTTAAGGGCTGCATTGGATGGTCGGCGGGTTCAAATATTTCATGATGCAAATGAAGAACTTGAAGTTCGCTTACGCTTATCTGATGCGCAACGTGATTATTTATCTGCATTACAACAACTGCCTGTGGTTTTAGCTGATCGGTCAACTGAATTATTAAGTAATATTGTCAAATTTGAGAGCAGACAAGGGGTTGATAGCTTAAACAGGGTAGATGGCGAGTTAGCAATTATTGTCAGTGCGGATGTTGATGAAAATAGTGCTAATACCAACGAGATTCTGGGTCAATTACAGCAAACGTTTTTTCCTCAAATATCGGCAACACTGGGGATTCGCCTTAGTTACGAAGGACAAACGGCAGAACAGGATAAAACGCTGGATGATATGGTATTAGGCGGCGTTATTGCACTGTTACTGATTTATATTATTTTAGCCTGGGTTTTTTCCTCTTATAGCTGGCCATTTGCAGTAATGATGGCTATTCCCTTTGGTCTTACGGGGGCTTTTTTTGGGCACTTTATTATGGGCATGAACTTAACGATTTTATCGTTATTTGGCTTATTTGGACTAACGGGTATTGTGGTGAATGACTCAATCGTATTACTCAGCGTTTACCGACAACTCCGTTTACAAGGTATGGGGATACATGATGCGATTGTCGAAGCCGCATGTCGACGATTGCGTGCAGTATTATTAACATCGCTTACCACCATTGCTGGGCTTACACCTATTCTCTTTGAAACATCCTTGCAAGCTCAGTTTTTGATTCCAATGGCGACATCCATTGTATTTGGTTTGACGTTTGGAACCGTACTGATTTTGTTGGTCGTACCTGCTTTTTTGGTACACGTTGAGTGGTTATCAAAGACAACTAAACACCACTGGCGTGGTCTGATTAATGGATATTAACCACGATTTAACCTTTTCATGCCTATAGTACTTCAGCTATGCACAGTATCTTAGTGTTGATTAGCCTCTTTATTGTGAATAGACCCTTTGCAGTTAATAGAATTTTGGCTGTAAAAGACTGTAAATAGTACCTTGGCTGTGAAATTAACAGGAGTAGTGAATGCGATCTTCTAATTCCTTGTTACCTCAAAAAAAAGGGGTAAATAAGTCCTTGGCTTTATTACACCGGCTAAAACCATTGGCATGTATTTCCAGTGTTCTAGTTATGAGTCCATTGGGTGTTGCTGATACGTTGTCACTTAATGCGGCAGAAGATGCTGAACATACCGCACTCACCCTTTACCCAAATACTGCCTTGATTGAACAGGGTTTTAGTAAGTCTATCAAGCAAGGCGCGCAAACCATTGTCTTACAGAATATTAGTGATCAGGTGCTACTCGATAGCTTGACGATTCATGGTCAAGGTCATGTCAAGTCTGTACAGTTGACACGACAACCGTTGACGTATGATCAGTTAATGAAAAGTGTTATGGGAAAATCAGTTTCCGTGTACCAGGCAGGTAACTATTTAAGCAGTAGCCGACAGGGAAGGCTCCTTGCCTATGAAAATAAGTTAGGTATTGTATCTGTTGCAGATGGTGAGCATCTTATAGTGGACTTGCGCGATCCAAATGGATTACGAATAGCGTTACCTCAAGATACATTACCAAATGCCAACTTTACGCCACAGTTAATGGCTCAGTGGCAGGGCAAAGATACAACACAACAAGCTAAAGTTCGCTACTTGACGACAGGTCTATCCTATTCCAACCATTATGCTATTGCGATTGAGCCTAAACAGAAAAAGCTGGATATTACAGTTAATACGATTTTGGCTAATAAAACACGCACCGAATTTAATCAGGCTGAAGTCACGCTAGCCGCAGGGGATTTAGGCGTGCCCGCTCGTTCTCCACAATTGAAAGGACGTGCACGTATGGAAATGGCAATGGCTGATGCTGTGGGCGCTGCGCCTCCTGAAGCTTTAGGTGAACTTAACTTTTACCACTTCAAACAGGCTTTTGATATACCTGCACATTCTGAACAACAGTTGACATTGCTTTCCGAAAAGGATGTTGCTTATCAGCGTCACTATGAACACTTATTTTATTCTTCTCCATTTAACCGGCAGGTAAGCAGTGAACATGAGCGGCCCGTAACACTGTATGAATTTACCACAGAAAGTGATTTACCATCAGGTGATGTTCGTGTTTTTCAACAAGATAGCCGAGGTCGTTCTCAATGGATTGGTCAGTCATCCATTAGTGATACAGCGGCTGGGCAAAAGGTTAAATTGCAGTTAGGTGAATCATTTGATATTGACATTCAACGTAAGAAACAAGATGTTCAACAAATCGATAAGAATACATTACAAGTTGATTGGCAGGTTGAGATTCAAAATAGTAAGACAGAAGAAGTATCATTAGTGCTGGCAGATCAGGATGCCTCTTTGTTGTCTATTTCTTCAGTAAAAGGTGCAGAAACTATTGGTCATAATCGTATGCAAGTGGTGCTTCCTGCCAAGGGAACAGTGTCAGTAACATATCGTTCTACTCATCGACGTTGAGGTGAATATGTCATCCTATCAATCCATTGTCGTGTTAACAGGTGCGGGTATATCCGCTGAGTCAGGTATTCGTACATTTCGGGCAAGTGATGGATTATGGGAAGAGCATCGTATTGAAGATGTGGCAACACCTAATGGGTTCAGGAGGAACCCAACAATGGTGCATAATTTTTATAATACTCGCCGTAAACAGTTATTATCGCCTGAAATAACCTTTAATGCAGCTCATAAGGCATTAGCTTTATTTGAGCAACGCTTTGCTGGAAAATATTTATTAGTTACTCAAAATATTGATGATCTTCATGAGCGAGCGGGTAGCCAGCGAATTGTTCATATGCATGGGGAGTTACTGAAATCCCGTTGTGATGATTGTGGTGAAATTTTTTCATATAGGGATGATTTGTGGGTGACGACACCTTGTCCTCGTTGTCAATTGTCTGGCAGTTTACGTCCACATATCGTTTGGTTTAATGAAATTCCACTGGAGCTTGAAGCGATTTATTCAGCGTTAGCCTCATGTGATCTTTTTGTGGCGATTGGAACATCAGGTAATGTCTATCCCGCTGCGGGTTTTTTTCAAGAAGCTTCTCATCATGGTGCACATACGGTCGAATTGAATTTAGAACCCTCTGTATCAGGCTCTTTATTTAAAGAACAGCATTATGGCCCTGCGAGTGAAGTCGTGCCGAGGTTTTTTGCAGAAATTGCCTGAATCTGTACCGTTTACGTCTACACTAACAAATGACTTATTCTTTTTGTAAGCCTGTATCTATAGTCGAAGCTTTCGATCAAGCATAAGGTAAAGATATTGTGCTTACAGTAAATAGTTTTAGTGAGAATTCGCATTATTTGTATGCCATAGGTAGCCTATGACACCCTTTGAGCAGCGTGTACTGGAGCGAGTACGTTTTCTGTATGGCGATGATGAATCAGAAGTTATTGTTGAACGCATTTGTGATTTGGTTCGACGCTATGCGAGTTTAACAAAGGAAAGGCCAGATAGCCTTTGGACTGAAAAAGATGCGTTTTTAATTACGTATGCTGATAGTATTATTAAAGATGCTGAGCGTCCTTTAGTCATGCTGCAGCAGTTTTTGAGTGAATACTGCCGTGATATCTTTACGACAATTCATATTCTGCCTTTTTTTCCCTTTAGTTCTGATGATGGCTTTTCGGTAATTGATTATCGAGAGGTAAATCCTGAGTTTGGTACTTGGGATGATGTTCGTAGTATCAATGAAAATTTTGATTTAATGATTGATTTAGTCATAAACCATGCCTCCAGGGAAAGTGTGTGGTTTATGGACTTCGTAAATGATCAACCACCAGGGCGTGATTTTTTTATTGAGCAAGATAAAGAAACCGATGTATCTATGGTGGTGAGACCAAGAAATACCCCCTTGCTAGTACCTGTGCATACCCGTCGTGGGGTCAGACATGTTTGGGCAACGTTTAGTGAAGACCAAATTGATTTAAACTTTAAAAATCCCTCCATGTTATTGGAGCTAATTGATATTTTTCTCAGCTACGTGGCGGTTGGTGCTCGGTTTCTTCGCCTTGATGCCATTGCTTACTTGTGGAAATCACTCGGTACGTCGTGTATTCACCTACCACAAACACATGAAGTGGTGAAACTTATGCGGGATGTCTTGGAGCGGGTGGCACCAGAGGTTGTATTAATTACAGAAACCAATGTACCTGTTGAGGAAAATATTAGTTACTTTGGCATGGGCGATGAGGCGCACATGGTTTACCAGTTTGGTTTGCCACCCATGGTTTTACACGCACTTTATCGTGGTAATGCAGCTTACTTGACAAGTTGGGCGCAACAAATTCCACCATTGCCTCCTGGCTGTACTTATTTAAATTTTACCGCCTCACATGATGGAATAGGTGTGAGACCTGTGGAAAATTTATTGCCAGCGAATGAAGTAGAAGAAATGATTGATACTGTACGTCGTTATGGTGGATTTGTGACGATGAAAACTAATACTGACGGCACAGAATCCCCCTATGAAATGAATGTTTCGTTATTTGATGCCTTAATGGGCAGTCGACGTGGACCGGATGAATGGCAAATTCCTCGCTTTATTTGCTCTCAGGTGATCATGCTGTCGATGCGAGGCATCCCTGCTGTTTATATTCATAGTTTAACGGCGACACCTAATGACGTGGCTAATGTTGAACGTACAGGGCGTATGCGATCAATTAATCGGACGCGCTGGTTATTTGATGATTTAGAAACTCGGTTAGCAAACAGTAATACACCTAATGCTGAGGTGTTTGATACATTGAGCCGGTTATTACAAATTCGTAAACAACAGCCAGCCTTTCACCCCGATGCAGGACAAACAGTTAAATCGTTGAATAAAGCATTATTTATTATTAAACGTGTGAGTTTGGATAGAGCGCAGGTTGTTTATGCTCTGTGTAATGTGTCAGCCGTAAATATTGAGTTGGCAGTGAGTGATTTATTAGATGACGGGGAGCAGGTTATTGCTGATTTAATGGGCGAAAGTAGTATCAGTGAAGCTCAGGATATGCTGAAGATACTACCTTATCAATGTGTATGGTTGCAGGTGAGTCATCCTTATAAGGATACTGCTGAATAACCTTAATAAAAAGCTGAAATGGTTATCTATGTGCTACTCCTTGGATAAGGAGTAGCCGTTTAATTAACCTAGGCGTTATCAGTTTCAACTGCATCGTAGAAGCGCTCAAGAAAATCAGGAATAGCACTTGTAACCCTATTCCAGCTTGGGATGAATGGCCGTTGCATTGGATGATTTAAAAATGCTTCTCCTGCCGCCATAATATTTTGGGCAAATAATTCTACGGCTTGTTCTTCTTCATGACGATCAACTGCAAGTCCGTTAATTAAAGCATCATTGTAATATGATTCGATAAAATCTAGCGCAATACGATAGTACGTTGCTTTAACGGTGCGGAATGTTTCCAGCGAAAAAATATTGCCTCGTGTCGCTAGCTTTCGAAAAATTGCTTTGGATATGTCAATACTCATCTTGGCGAGCCCTTTACTGGGATCTTCCACTGATAAAGGTTGGTGTTTGTGGTCATAATTATCAGCGATATCAACCTGACAAATCCTATTATTGGCGAAGTTTCGCTTTATTTCTAATAAAACACCAATTTCCAGCCCCCAATCACTCGGTATTCTTAAATCATTTAAGGCATCAACTCGGAGTGCAAATTCCCCTGCCAGTGGATAACGGAAACTATCTAAATATTCTAAATAATCAAGTTGTCCTAGTGTTTGTTTAAGTGCCCGTAGCAGGGGGGTGACCAGTAATCGGCTGACTCTACCATTGATATGACCATCGGCAACTCTAGGGTAATAGCCTTTGCAAAACTCATAATTAAATTTTGGATTAGCCACTGGATACAAGAGCCGCGCTAACATTTCCCTTGAGTAAGTTTTGATATCACAATCATGCAGGGCAATGGCTTCAGCTTTACCGGACGCAAGAACATAACCATAGCAATACCACACATTGCGTCCTTTGCCTCGTTCCACTGCTGCCAGTCCTTTTTCTTTTAATAAAGTATCCAGAGCTTTGAGACGAGGGCCGTCATGCCATAAAACGCGATGGGGAATATTAAGGCGCGAAAAATACTCTTTGCTATGATTAAATTGCTCTTTATCTGCCATATCTAAGCCAATAATCACTTCACTTAAATAAGGTACCTCACATAACTCATCAATAATTTTTGCGAGGGCTGGCTCCGCTAACTCTGAGTAAAGGCTGGGTAACACAAGAGACATAGGTCGGTGACGTGCAAAAGAAACTAAATCTTTTTCCAGCTCTCTGAAAGATCGAGACGATAAATTATGTAGTGTAGTGACAATACCATTTTGATAAAAATCAGACATCACTTATCTCCTTTAGTGAAGTGCAAATTGGTTAAATAGTTGTTCCATTGCTTGCTGCCAACCTTCAGGACCTGGTTTGGTTGTATAGATAACCTGTGGGTGGTTGGTGAGTGAAAGTGGAGGCTTAGACGTTGATGGTTTAATAACCACTGCAATATCAGCAGCTTTTAACATAGGGTAATCATTTGGGCTATCACCAAGTGCTATACTTAGCCAGTTAGTCGTTGGGTAGGCTTGTTGGTAATCTGCAAGCAGTTGTTGCATAGCTTTTCCTTTGTCACAAGGTGAACTGATGTGATAAAAGCGCCCACCTTGGGTAACATGTAATTGGTGATTTTGCAGGTGTTGGATGAAAGCAGTTAAATGATCGGCTGTATCTTTCCAGAGAAAGGGTTCAGTACAACTGCGCTGCTTAGCGAGATGGGCTTGATGAACAGAGAGCCCAGTGAGTTCTGCAATTTGTTCAGCACTTAATTGATTGAAGCTTTGATAGTTAAAAGGCTGAATTTGATTAAAATGCGCTAATATATCGAGAATATCCTGATAGCTTTGTCCTAGCGATAAGACTTTCCAGTCATTATTTTTTTCATTACGCTGATCTGTTGAAAAATAGTCAGAAGGGTAACAGATACCACTGCCATTCTCGATTATGAAAGGGTGATATATGTTCAGCTTTTTACGGATTTCATGGGTTTCTGCGACCGTTTTACTGGTGTTGAGAATCAATGGGATTTGATGGCTTGCGATGATGCTTAAGGCACTCTGCGCAGCTGTAAACTCATAATGCTTATGATCAAGTAATGTAGCATCCAGATCTGTAAAGATAATCAGTTTTTTCAACCTCGCCTCCTGGTACTAACAGCTAATAACGCGTTAGGCTGAGATCAGTATAAGCTTATTTTTTGTAATATTTATGAAGGCTATCAAACGGCGACCTTAGTGAAAAGTGGGCAAACGAAAAAAACAAAGAAAGATTTTATACATAGCAACGAGAGTTTGATTGTAGGTGATTAAGAATTTTGGTTTTGATTAAAGTATAGCCATGTTAGCGTTTTTATTGCATAAATATGGACGTTATTGTTAGCTTTATAATATCGATCAGCCACCTTAAACGAACTTAATTACGGTTGTATCTTTTGATTAAAGCGAGCTTGTTATTTGTTATCACTAAAATAAATTGTGTAGATCTAAGACTGTATTTTATATACCCTTTGCTGTGGGTATTATAATTTTTATTACTTCTAAAAATGAATCACGATTGGTATATCAGCATAATATTTATAAACGATGGGTGTCGTATAAGTATTAATACGGTTGTTTTGTTTTTGCGTGTATCTATAATGGCTCCTGCTGTTAACAAGCAAGGAGAAAATAATGAAAAGGATATTTTTTGTAGCATTATCCTCATTAGCCGTATCAGCAAGCATAGCTTCGGCGGAAGGAGTCAGCGAAGGTTATGCACCAGTAACGCTTTATGGTGGCTTTTCGATTGACAAAAATGAGTTAGTTACTGAAGCAGTGTATCCCTGCAATGCTGATTTATATACGACAATGGTTGATACATCCAAACAGCCCTTAGAATTAATAGTAGTAAAAACCAATGATGGTGTTGATTGTCGAATGATGCCGTATCGCCATGAATTACGCATTAAACTACCTAAAGTCTTTAATAAGGAAAAGGGCACTTTAAAGGCAATTACATCATTTACGTTGAAAAATAAAATAAGTAAGTAGTCTGTATTATTCGTTTTAAAAAATACTTTTTTTTGTGTGTATGCTTTCGTGATGCATAGGAGGACTATGTCTTTGTAGTAAATCCTGTGTTTTACAAGGTGTAAGCATACTGACGTAAAAAGTGCATTTTTAGAGTGCACATAGTATTAATATGGAATGGAAGGAACTAACCTATGAAAATTAAATCTCTCATCGCCGCATGCTTCGTTTTATCTACTCAAGCATTTGCTCAAGACGTGACAGTGACAAATGGCTATGGCCCCGCTACTTTATATGGTGGATTTTCTATTCAAGGAGAAGAGTTGGTTACCACTGCCGTGTATGCTTGCAATGCAGGATTATTCAAGGTGTATGCTGATACCACTCGTGATCCTCTTAAGTTAACAGTGGTGAAAACGGGTGATGGAATAGATTGCATGATGGTGCCTTATCCTCATGAACTTAAATTAAAATTACCAAAAGTCAGGGATAAAGAAACAGGTAGTTTTGTTGTGGCAGATAAGTTTGTTTTAACAAATACTTTTAAAAAAACGTTTTAATACATTTGTAGTAAAAACAACGTTGATCAAAAAGGAATTTATTTGTGAAAGTTAAAGTATTAATGGCTGTCGGGGCATTGCTATCAACCAGTGTTATGGCCACAGAAGGTGCTCTTAGTAGTTTAAGATCCACCGAGTTATATGGTGGTTATTTTGTTAAAGGTAACCAACTTGTTACAGAAGCAGTTTATGGTTGTAACGCAGGCTTATTTAAGGTATATGCTAATACAGACACTACTCCAGCAACTTTAACCATTGTAAAAAGTGATGGACCTGATTGTCTAATTGTGCCTTTTCGGCAGGAGCTTAAAGTTAAACTGCCAAAGGTTATCGATAAAAAAACAGGAAAGCGTATAACTATTAATGAGTTTAAACTCAATAATGTGTTTAATAAGTAGTTTTTAACTACACCTTATGCTTTAAAAATAAGGGTATACGTTGATAAACGCCTACAGTGAATTGTAATGCATGTTGTGAGCATAAAACAGTTTATTGTAGGTTGTGTGTAAAAAATAGCTTAAATTTATAAATATTATATGTTTGCTTTTTGGGAATTAAAATAATAATACCTCAATAAAGATACAAATCATTCTAAATGTTAATCTCTGTGATATATACTTTGTGTTTATTACATCGTAATTATGTTTAGGTTGATCAATATGAACACTCAAACCATATTATTCTTGTTTCTTCTGGTACTGATCGTGAATGAGGTTCGTGCAGGGGAAAAAGATATTGTGGTTATTGAAAGTTACCATACCACTTATCGTTGGGATATGGACTGGTTATTGGCCCTTCGCTACAGCTTGCCTCATTATAACTTAGTGACCTTTCAAATGGATAGTAAAAGGCTGCCTGAGGAACAATTTTCCACTCGTGCTGATATTGCATGGGATATTATCAAGCGGGTAGATCCAGCACTCATCATTTTAGGCGATGATAATGCACTAAGTTATCTTGCGGATCAAATAGGGGAAAGTAAATATAAAGCTGTTTATCTTGGTATCAATTCTAATCCAAGACAGACAGGATTATTTCAATACAAGAATATTACTGGTGTATTAGAGCGGCCATTATATCGACGATCAATTATTGAAATGAAAAAGATCATTCCAGGCATGAAGCGCGTGCTTATCATGTTTGATGATAGCCCAACGTCTAAATATGCCGCTAAAGATCTATTTCAAGGGGCTAAGCGTTTGGAATACAATGGTGTGGAAATACATCTTGTTTCAACAAATGATTTTGATAGATGGCGTAAAATTTTATTAGCCGCAAAAGATCAAGGTTATGATGCCGTTTGGGTGGGCCTGTATTTTACTATTTTCGATAAGCAACAACATGTAGATCACCGAGAAGTATTATCCTGGACCTCAAAAAACAGTCAGGTACCCTTGTTTGCCTTGTGGGACTTTGCTGTTGGTACAGGAAAAACGATTGGAGGTTATGTGATGACAGGTAACTCACAAGGAATGGCTGCAGGTCAATTGGCACTGCGAGTACTGGCAGGTACATTACCTGAAGAAATATTGCCTGTTATCCCTGAGCATGGGCAATTAATCTTTAGTCAGCAAGAATTGAAGCGATGGCAATTAACGTTACCTATGGAACTGCAATTATCTGCTAAGTTTCTTGAATAGTGATTCAGGGTAATTATCAGGGCAACCGCATATAACTTTACCCCCACCTTTGTTCAACGTCTGCATAACGCCCTTTGAACACGCCATGAATCCTTCCCTGGAGGCTTGATTGCCGCATCCTTGCAGTTCATGGCGTCGAACATATTGTTATTCCGTTCCTTAAACTTTAATTTTCATTCTGAATTAAGTGTCTTTGAGGTGATTCTCATTTAATTTGTTAGTTATTTTGATTTAGGTAATATCATCTGTTTTGACGCTGTCCTTGATATTGTTTGGTGCGTCAGTGTTAGTACTTTATCGCGTAAAATAATGTTTAGTTTCATTTTTTAAATGTGCTTTTAGGCTATAAATAAAAGTCGAGTGGTTGGCTAGTTGAAGTGGTTCTTGTTTTTAGATTGAGGGTTTTTGTCTATTTGTTTTGATTGAAGTATTAAAAATAAATATTAACTATGCAGTTGATTGAATTATTTGGTTAAATTAAACCAGATAAAAAATAGCTAGATATTACAGGTTATAAGTATTTCGAAGAATAAGCGATATTTTGAGTTTGGAGTGAGTATAATCTGTTGTGATTTGGTTGATATAATAGCTGTTTTGGTTTCACGTTTTGTTTGTGCATGAAATATAAAAAGCTAAATAAAATCTGTTTAAATTGATACGGTGCACAAATTTTATTTGAAAGAATTACACCTGTTACGAAACATTTTTCTTAAAGGTAACGAAGGGCCATTTCTAAAAATGAGGGCCTTATGTCAAAAGTTTTTAAATTTATAAAAAGTGGGTCGTAACAGGAAATACTAAGCGTCAAAGGAATAGCTGACGAGCTGTGGTCTGGCTGTTGTATAGGTACATTTTATGAAAAAAACACTTCTGGGTCTTTTAATAGCACCTTGTTTGATTGCGCCAGCAGTAAATGCTGATGATGTTTTCTCTTTGCCTAAACGAGAAGGGTTTTATGTTGGTGGTGGTTATGGCCTAGCTAAATATCAGGATGGTTGTGATGGCGTTGACTCAAGTATTTCATCCTCAATAACGGATTGTGATCGAAAAGACCAAGGTTACAAAGCATTTGCTGGCTATCGTTTTAATGACTTTTTTGCATTGCAAGGCGGTTATTATGATTTAGGGAAAGCCACTGCTGATGCAGAAAATGGTTATAAAGGTAGCTGGGAAACAGGTCATGGTTCGCGTGAAATTAAAGGTTACGCATTGCAGTTAGTGACACTTTATCCAGCAGATGAATATCTTGATATAAAAGCAATGATCGGGGCTTTCCACTGGCAGTCTGATACTTCTGCAACAGGTTATTCGGTAAATCATGCGGTATTTTCTTATGATAACAACGAGCGTGGTACCGATTTAATGTATGGCGTAGGGGTTAATATTCATTTAACGAATCAGCTTTCACTTGGACTCGATTACGAACGTTTTAACAATATTGGTGATGACCGTTATGTTGAAGGTGATGATGTCGATTTTATCAGTGGTTCAGTCCAATATACGTTTTAATACAAAAGATATCCAATAAAAAAGGCACCTGATGGTGCCTTTTTTATTGGATGTAACCTTTTACTGGGGTTGTGGGTAAAGGGGGGGAAGTGCGTTGTCTTCCTGATGAGCGTGGTTTGATCGAAGTTGTTTTACTTGTTGTAACAACTGTTCATAAAGCTGCTTAGGTTCTTCAGTAAGGGTACTTTTACCATACCGAGATTGCTGTAATTGGCTAAATAATTGTTCTAGCTTTTTATCTTGCCATAACTGTAAGCAACTAACGAGCGTGGTAGCTTGTTGGGCATTTAAATGGTATTGGCTCCAAACAAGGAAGACCTGACAGAGCATTGGAAAGTCATGTTGCTGACAGGCTTCTTTTAATGAGTTAAATGCGGATGATTCAGATTCTGTAGCTTGTTTAACCGATAAGTTATTTTCTGAACCTGATGTAGATTTGGATTTAAACCACCAAAGTAGTAGTGTACAGACCCATAAAGTGGCAAATAATAGCGTTAACCACATCCACCCTGTTGCTTGCGGTGCGTTAATAGGTGAGCCAGTCGAATTATCTGTTGACTGTGAATTTTGTGGGATATTGGCACGACTTTCTTGGTCAGGGGTTGTAGTAACAGGACTTGTATTCTTAGGCTGCTTAGTTGATTGTTGACTGCCAGGGGCTGCTATAACCTGTAATGTTCTTGCAGGTAGTTTTGCAGTTCGAATACGTTGCTGAGCAGTATCAAACCAAGTGTATTTAATAGCCGGGAGATTGTATGTGCCTGGCTTGGTAGGCACTATGGCAACGGATTCTTGCCGGCGTCCAACAATACCATTGGCTGTTGCATGATCTTCTGTTTTCGTTTGATCTGGATACGTTTTTAATCCAGGTATATCTAATGTGGGCAGGGGAGGAAGTTGTGCAGAACTCATCCCATCAGCCGTAACAGTGATAGTTCGGGTTATAGAGTCACCTACCTGCAGTTGTTCACGTTCCCCACTCCATTTTTCTTTTAGAGTGATATCTGATGCTGGCAACCAGGGCTGTTTTTTAGGGTAGTCTTTTGGTGTGGGAAGCACTGATAAATTGATTGGGGCAGAATTAACCTGTACCGGTTTACCCAGTGTGCTATTAAAAAAACGATCAAAAGGCTGCTGACGGAAAACTTTTGTAGCCGTAAAGGTTTGTTGTGGAATAGTAATTTCACCACTTTTTTGAGGAAAAATAGCGTATTGAACCTCTATAACCCTAAATCGCTTGCCATTAATAATGCGTTCAAAGCTACGGGGATCACCCACTTGTTTAACAATGGCCTCTGGAATATCTAGCTCAGTAATTTGACTGCCACTGTAAAATGGTACTGAGTGAAAGATTTGTACTGTAAGTAAAGCCTGGCCTTGGACAAAGATCTCTTCTTTATCCAAATGTGACTCCATAAAAACATCAACGTTACCATTTTTAATGTTTTTGTTGCTTTTTTTGACATCAAGGGTAATAGGTTGGCTACGCTCTCCATCTAATTCAATAGGGGGGATAACCACATAACCGCGGCGTTTGGGTTTAAGGGTAACGATCCAATTTGTCCAGGCTTGGCTTTTACCGTTAACAGACTGGTATTGGCTGCGCTGTTGGGTGGATAGGACACTAAAGTGTTCTTTAAGTGGCGTTAAATCAGGCTCATTGAAAAACTGTTGCTTATCACTGCGTAGTGTTAATTCGACAGTATCATTCTCGGAGATTGTGGTGCGATCGACGGATGCGGTCAGCGATGCATAAGAAGGTAATGCCAAGCCACCGACACAGCAAAGCAAAAGGTTTAAGCGAAGGTATAACCAAAACACGTAACGGAAGTCATGTTTTACCATAGCGTCTCATCTTCCTGTTGCTGTTGATTGCGCATGCGCTGTTGGTACAAAAATTTACGGCGTAACAAGCCACTTGGATCATCGGGTATTTGGCGAAGCCAGCCTTCTACCGCTTGCTTATTTTCAGTTTGACTATCATCTGATTCAGCCTCTAGAGCACTGACAGGCTGACCATTTTCTGGGTTTGAGTTGTCAGGTTGTGAGGCCTTTGCTTGTTGTTCTTTCTCGCCAGCAGATGATTCATTTTTTTCCTTTTGCTTTCCTTGTTTAGACTGCGGATCAACGCTTGCTTTTTTGGATTGATCTGGTTGTCCTTGGCTTTCATTTTGGAGATTGTTTTGATCATTGGGTTGGCTTTGTTGTGCTTGCTGACCTTTGGGTTGTGACTTTTCTTTGGACTTCTCAGCTTGAGACTGATTATCCGATTGCTGTGAGGAGGATTGCCCAGTATTTTGCTGGTTTGAGGGTTGACCCTGCTGTTGAGATGATGAATTCTTTTGTTGCTGTTGCTGTTGCTGTTGCTGTTGCTGTTGCTGTTGCTGTTGCTGTTGCTGTTGCTGTTGCTGTTGCTGTTGCTGTTGCTGTTGCTGTTTTTGCAATAGCTTTTCAAGTAAGTCTTTATTGTATTGAGCATCTTTATGATTTGGGTCGAGTTTTAAAGCCTTTTTATAGGCATCAATGGCAGGCTTAAGCTGGCCTTGTTTAGCCAGACTGTTGCCTTGATTGTAAAAGCCTGAGGCTGAGTTAAGTTGACCAAATAATTCTGCTGCTGTCTTATAATCGTTGGCATTATAGGCCGCAGTTGCCTTCCAAGCAGGATCTTCAAATAACGTCTGTGCTTGTTTAGGATCATTTTGTTGCAGGGCATTAGCGCCTTGCTGATCAGGCGTTTGCCACAAATCTTTCCAGCTAAGCGCCTGTGCAGAAGGTGACTGCAGAGGTAAATAAAAGCAAAATAGCAGTGTAATTAACCAGCCACGCCGAAATGCAAGAAGGGCAAGGGGGAGTAGCAGCAGAGTAAGCCATACACCTTGATCTTGCCATTGGTCAAACCCTTGTTGAGCAACCTGGTGATGCTGCTGGCGATTATTTTTTGGAAGCACTTTGAGTAAATCATCATCAGTCAGCGTTAGGTGACTATAGGCGCCATCATTTTTTTCAGCCAAACGAGCAAGCACTTTACTGTTTCGCTTGGCAATAATAATGGCACCATTATCATCTTTTAATAAACCTTGGTTACCAAGTTTGATAGGTGCTCCTTGGTCAGTACCTACACCAATAACACTGAGTGATACGGTTTGTTCCGCCAGGATCTGATTAATTTCTGATAATGACTGACTGGTAACTCCATCTGTAATTAATAACAAATGTCCTTGGCCTTTACTCCCTTGGTGTAATAAAGTCAGGCCCTGTTTGATCCCGGCAACGACATTGCTTCCTACCGCTGGCATAATTTCTGGCTGAAGGGCTTTGGTTAAGTTGGCGACAGTTTTCGTATCTTCTGTCAGTGGACTGACGACAAATGCATCTCCTGAATAGGCGACAAGTCCAGTTAGACCTTCTTTCCTTAACTTGAAAAGATCTTGAAGTTTACGCTTAGTCGCCACCAGCCGGTTTGGCTTAACATCTTCGGCATACATTGAAAGAGTTTGATCAACCACAATGACCAGGGGTGTTTCACTGCGATGCACGGGGATGCTGATTTGCTTCCAACTTGGACCCGCAAGGATGAGGGTAGCAAGTAACCAGGCAGTGAATAGACCCATAAGTGGCCAGTGCTGTTGAAAATGTTGCATTTGCTTGCCTACCAGGTAGGGCAGCAATTCAGGGGCAATAACGTGTTGCCAGGCTCCTTGCTGTTGCTTGGCATACCATAAGGCTATGGCCAGGAGAATTAAAGGAACAAGCAATAGTAACCAAGCAGGACGTAAAAAGTGAAAATGGGTGAGTAGTTCCATCAATACTTCCTCATTGGCCACCATTGTTTTGACTGGACAAGAATGAGGCCAGCCCATATCAAACTAATCAATAATGCAAAGCCTAGTGGCCAGTAGTGCAGTACTTTAACAGGGCGAAATAATTGCGCCTCTTGCTCAACGGGTTCTAGTTGATCAAGTTGTTGATAAATATCTTCAAGTTGTTCGGTGTTTTTGGCGCGAAAGTAGCGGCCACCTGTGATTTTAGCAATGTCTTTCAGGGTTTCTTCTTCCAAGTCTTGAGAGGGATTAATACGTCTTGCACCAAAAGGGGAGCCTAAAATACCAGGCCGAATCATTTCCTCAGCACCTACACCAATGGTATAGACTTTGATCTTTTCCTTGATAGCAAGCTGTGCAGCTTGCTGTGGTGTTACCTGACCTGCTGTATTTTTTCCATCTGTGAGTAGAATCAGTACTCTGCTTTTTGCCGGACGTTTTCTTAATTGTTTAATGGCTAAGCCAATAGCATCACCTATTGCTGTATTGCTTCCAGCCATACCAATAAATGACTCCTCTAATAAAATACGTAAGGTGTCTTGGTCAAAGGTGAGCGGTGCCTGTAGGTAAGCTTGGCTTCCAAATAGGATGAGTCCTAAACGGTCCCCTTTGCGGCGTGTCAAAAAGTCATCCAGTACAGACTTAACGACAGTCAATCGATCAACATGTTGTCCATTAAGTGTTAAATCTCTTCTTTCCATACTTCGAGATAAATCGACGGCAAGCATGAGATCACGTGCATTACTGGATAAAGGTATAGGATCGCCAACCCAACGAGGCCGACTGGCAGCCAGCAGTAAGGCAATCCAAATCAGTATTAAAAAAAACAACGACCAACGTCTTTTTAAGGCTGTCGATGAAGATGAGCTGTCCGTCAGCTCTGTAATTGTTTGGTAAAAGGGCACATGCAATGCTGACTCCTCTCGTGGCGCTGGTCGGAGCAGCAGATAACAAAGCCAGGGCAAGGGTAATAAAATTAGTATCCAGGGCCAGTGTAGTTCAACCATGATGCTTTTTTGGTCCAGTTAATTAATAGCGCGTGTAGCAGTTCAGTATTACAGTGCGGGTTTGGTTGGTAGCTCATTGCACCAAGGGTTTGACCAACACCTTCAGTAAAGGCATTTGACTGACTTGCCTGATCAAGGGCTTGTAGCCACTGTTGGCCACAAAGCGAGGCTATATTTGCACGAGGCTGTGTTTGTAAAAGGGTTCGCTTTAAATACTGGTTTGCGTGATGTAAGTAGGTGCTTGTTTGTTGATGTTGTTGATAGTGTTGCCAGATTTGGTTGAGTTCCGTCAGGAGGTGCCGTTGGTATTGGTAACGGCGCCAAAAACGAAGCAGGCACCAAACACAGAAAGCAACAACACCTATGATGAGCATTGCTAATACCCACCATCCTGGTGATAGCGGCCACCAGCTTATAGGGGGTGGTTCGTGTAAAGGTTTTAAGTCTGAAAGGGCCTGCGCTAGTTGGGGATTTAAAGCACTCATACTACACGCTTGCTCCAGGGTGAATGAAAGACCTGTTTTAGCTGGTCAACAGCTGAGTGTTGTGTTGTCAGGGGGTGAAATGTCATCCGATAGCGACGGCAGAAAGTCATCAGGGTTTGCTGGTGCTGTTGTGCTTGCTCAGCAAAGCGTTGACGCAACTGTTTTTGTTGAGAGTTTAATGAACAGCGGTGCTGGCCATCCGTAAAGGTATAGTTACCTGGAGGTGGTAACTGGCTTTCCAGCGGGTCCTGAATATGAAACATGAGCACATCATTATGGCTGGCAAGTCGAGATAAATATTGACGAGCTCGTTCGGAAAACTGCAGAAAATCGCTAAAAATCGCGACAGTGGAGCCTGGTTTTATTAAACGACAGGTATGTCCAAGCACATCAGCAAAGTAGGTTGAAGGTTCTGTAGGCTGAGCGGTCATACTCAAGGCATGATTATAAGCATGTATGTTATGTAGCAACTGCAGTACAGCTTTCTTTTGGCGTCGGGGTTTAATTTCCTGATGGCCTTTCTCTGAAAAGACAATACCACCAACACGGTCACTATTTGCCAAGGCTGCCCAGGCTATGGCAGAACCTGCCTCCGCAGCGATGACTGATTTAAAGTCACCCTGACTACCAAAAAACAGCGACTGACTTTGATCGACCAAAATAAATACCGGGCGCTCTCGTTCTTCTTGAAAAACTTTGGTATGAGGCTCCTGGCTTCGAGCTGTTACGCGCCAGTCGATAGTGCGAACATCATCACCAGGCTGGTAGACACGCACTTCGGCAAACTCGATACCTCGTCCTTTGCGACTGGAGCGGTATTGGCCGCTAAGTGCACTTTTGGCTATTCGCGGCCTAAACAGGCTCAATTCTTTACTATGTAGTCGTAGTTGTATTAGATCATCTAATGAAGAGTAGGCTCGATAAGTCATATTAAGCTATTGGCACCACAGAAATGAGCTTGTCTATTACTTGCTGCGGACTGATACCTTCAGCTTCTGCTTCAAAAGACAGCAGGAGGCGATGTCGTAACACATCATGAACAACGGCTTGCACATCATCAGGGCTCACAAAATCTTTATCATTTAACCAGGCGTAGGTTCTGGCACAGCGATCAAGAGCAATAGTGCCACGAGGGCTGGCGCCATATTCAATCCAATTAGCAGCTTGTTTATCGTATTCGGCAGGGTGCCGACTGGCTTGAATAAGTTGGACAATATATTCCATAACACTATCCGCCATGTGTAAATCAAGAATTTCTTGGCGGACAGCAAAAATAGAGGCTTGTGATACTGGCTCAGAGAGCGGTGTGGGGGAGTGGCTTTTAGCTTCTCCTCGTGCCAGTTGTAAAATTTGACGTTCAGCCGCAGCATCTGGGTAGTCAATTAATACATGTAATAAAAAGCGATCGAGCTGTGCTTCTGGTAAAGGGTAAGTACCTTCCTGTTCGATAGGGTTTTGGGTTGCCATCACTAAGAACAATTCTGGCAGTAAATAGGTTTGTTTGCCTACACTCACCTGGCGTTCAGCCATCGCTTCCAGCAGGGCCGATTGAACTTTAGCGGGTGCACGGTTGATTTCATCTGCAAGCACTAAATTATGAAATATAGGGCCTTGTTGAAATTGGAAAGTACCATTTTCAGGACGATAGATATCAGTACCTGTTACATCCGCAGGCAGTAAATCGGGGGTAAATTGAATACGGTGAAAATTAGCTTCAAGCCCAGTAGCAAGCATTTTGATCGCTTTGGTTTTGGCTAAACCTGGAGCCCCTTCCACAAGTAAGTGACCATCAGCCAATAAAGCCATAAGCAGGCGTTCAATGAGATGCTGTTGTCCAATAATGACGGTAGCTAAATAGTCACGTAAAGCATTTATAGCGGCTCGATGACTCATACACCTTTCTCTTTGTAATGCTAATACGACACATTGTGTCAACCTGGGTGTCGTGTAATGAATTATGTTTTAGCGTTTAATCCTTCTAGCTATGGGGGTTATGCTATGGTTTTTCAATAGGATCAAACTTTGGTTTCTTTCCTTAGGGTTGCTTTATAGCAGGTTGTGTTCGGAAAATACGACTTAAGTGGCTTTTGAAAGTTCCCCTATAATTCCAAGACTAACTAGAAAAAGCTGCTGGCTGGGGTGACTGTGCCAACTAAAGACTGAAAAAATGAGATAACACAACGCGCTAATATATGTTTGTTTGAAGTTGGGCTTCTCTCGTTATCCCTTGCTCACCAGTTATTAATCCCTGAGCTACCTTGTGTAGTGTTTAGCTTCTCTTGGAGTGAGTGGTATGGGCTATATTGCTGCGGATAACAAAGCTGACTTTTTGGCTAAATTAGTCGTTGAATTGGAGCATCATGTACCTAAGGAACAATATGAACCGCTTAGGGCATTTACACAGCAGTTTTTTTCAGTAACTGCTTTTGAAGACCTCGCTCGTTTACATAAAAGTGATGTTGTGGGGAGTACATTATCACTTTGGCGATACATCCAATATCATGATCCCTCACAGCCAAAGATAACAGTTATAAATCCTGAGTATGAACATCAAGGGTGGCACTCTACGCACACGATTATTCAAATACTGCATCAGGACTTACCCTTTATTGTTGACTCGGTACGGATGACGCTCAATCAGCGTGGGTCAACGATTCATTATTTACAAAATAGTGTCTTTAATCACCTACGCGATCCCGCGCATCATTTGATGTTATCTGGCAAAAATGCAACAGATGCTGTTAAACATAAAGAAGCTGTGCTTTACCTTGAAATTGATCGACTGGATAGTCAGCGCGAGCTAGCAGTATTGCAAGAAGAAATAACAGCCATTTTATCGGATGTTCGTTTGGTTGTGACAGATCATAAAGCAATTACTAAACGCGTAGCGGTGCTGGTTGAGCAAATAACTCAGCGTCCTGTAGGGAAGCTTGATGATATTCAAGAGATTAAAGCTTTTTTGCAATGGTTAATTAAGGATAACTTTACGTTCTTAGGCTATGAGGAACTCACGGTTGAGCAAAAAGGACAACGAAAAAACCTTAAACCTGTAAAAGGTTCTACTTACGGTTTGCTAAAATCTGGAAGGTTATCATCTCAAGTTGATTGTGACTTTTATAGTAACAAAGCAATTGTCTGCTTCTCAAAGGCAGGGGAGCGCTCAACGGTTCATCGGCCTGCGTATCCAGACTACATTTCCATTAAACAATTAAATGAACAGGATGAAGTGGTTGGAGAAGCGAGAATTCTTGGTCTTTATACCTCGCCGGTTTATCATCAAAGCCCACATCACATTCCGTTGTTACGTCAAAAAGTAAAGCAAGTCATCGCGAGATCACATATTCATCCCAAGTCGCATCATGGTAAAGAACTGAACCAAGTATTGCAGGTATTGCCGCGAGAAGAGCTTTTTCAAATGTCATTTGATGAGCTATACCAAACGGCACTGGGGATTTTACAAATTCAGGAACGTCGTCAAATCAGACTGTTTATTCGTCAGGATAAAAATCAACTGTTTTATTCATGCTTGGTCTATATTCCTCGTGATGTGTACAACACACGTTTGCGAATAAAAATGCAACAAATTTTGGAAGATCGGCTCAATGTGCAGGATGCAGAGTTTACTACCTATTTTTCTGAGTCAGTGTTAGCGCGCGTACACTTTATTTTAAGAGTGAACCCAGACCATGAGCATAATTATAATTTGCAAACATTGACGAATGAAATAATACAAGTTGCGTATTCCTGGGAGGATGAGTTTCGGGATACTTTACTTGAGGCAAAAGGGGAGGTGTTAGGTAACCATCTTATTGTGCAATATGCTGATGGTTTTCCTGCGGGCTATCGTGAAGTATTTTCACCTCGAACGGCAGTCGTTGATGTCGGACACCTTGAGTCATTAAGTGCTGATGATCCACTTGAGATTAGTTTTTATCAGTCCATTGATGATGTGGAAACCACATTGCACTTTAAGGTTTACCATTATAATAAACCTTTGCCACTGTCTGATTTAATACCCATTATTGAAAATTTAGGCTTAAGGGTGGTGAGTGAACATCCTTATAAAATTCGTAAAAATTCAGGGGAGGTTTTTTGGACCCATGATTTTACCTTGGAATATGCGCTTGAACCATCAGGTAATGGTCAACAGAGCATAAATGTACAGCAGGTAAATCGCATTTTTCAGGAAGCTTTTCGAGAAATTTGGTTTGGACGTGCGGAAAATGATGGTTTTAATCGGTTGATACTGGGGGCACAGTTAGATTGGCGTCAGGTGGCCATGCTACGAGGTTATGCGCGCTATTTAAAACAGATTCTGTTTAGTTTGAGTCAGCCTTATATTGAGTCGACATTAATTCAAAACATTGTCATTACTAAGTTATTGGTTGAACTTTTTAATATTCGTTTTAATCCAGAATTTAAGGGTACATTAGCACACCGGCAACAACAGCAGCAGGATATTGAATACCAAATTTATGCTGCACTGGATGAGGTTAATGTCTTAAATCAGGATCGCACTTTACGTCGATATGTTGAAGTCATCAGTGCCACATTACGTACAAACTTTTTTCAGTCTCAGGGCGCAAATGAATCGAATAATAGTGAACAGCCTAAGACTTATATTTCCTTTAAATTTGATCCTACGCATATCCCTGAAATGCCATTACCTCATCCTAAATACGAAATATTTGTTTATTCGCCGCGGGTTGAAGGTGTTCACCTTCGTGGCGGAAAAGTGGCTCGTGGAGGGTTACGTTGGTCTGACCGATTAGAAGATTATCGGACTGAAGTATTGGGGTTGGTGAAAGCACAACAAGTCAAAAATGCAGTGATTGTTCCTGTGGGTGCGAAAGGTGGCTTTGTGCCTAAACGGTTACCCACAGGTGACCGCGAAGCAATTATGGCAGAGGGGATTGCCTGCTATCAGCTATTTATTCGTGGGTTATTGGATTTAACTGATAATTTAGTGGCTAACGAATTAAGTAAACCACCTCAGGTGGTGTGTTATGACGATGAGGATTCATACTTAGTGGTGGCGGCGGATAAAGGAACAGCCACTTTTTCTGATATTGCCAATGCCATTGCTAATGAATATCAGTTTTGGCTGGGGGATGCATTTGCTTCGGGTGGTAGTGTTGGTTATGACCATAAAAAAATGGGCATTACTGCGCGAGGCGCATGGGTATCCGTACAGCGTCATTTCCGAGAACAAGGCATTGATGTTCAACGTGAGACAGTTTCCGTGCTTGGCATTGGTGATATGGCTGGTGATGTATTTGGTAATGGAATGCTGTTATCAGAGCAAATTGCACTGGTGGCAGCCTTTAATCATCTTCATATTTTTGTTGATCCTAACCCCGATGTGGGGGCGTCATTTGCTGAACGGCAACGACTGTTTGCTTTACCTCGATCAAGCTGGGTCGATTATGATCAGCAATTGATTTCTGCTGGTGGTGGTATTTTCTCCAGAGATGCTAAATCTATAGTTATTTCACCTGAGATGCAGCAACGCTTTGCTATAACCGCAGCTAAATTAACACCCAATGAATTAATTCATGCCTTGTTAAAGTCACCTGTTGATTTGATTTGGAATGGTGGCATTGGTACGTATATTAAAGCACAGCGAGAGACGCATAATCAGGTGGGTGACAGAGCAAATGATGCACTGCGTATTAATGCGACTGACCTTCGTTGCCGTGTAGTCGGTGAGGGGGGGAATCTGGGCGTGACCCAACTGGGTCGAGTAGAGTTTGCACTTAATACAGGTGCCATAAATACAGACTTTATAGACAATGCGGGTGGTGTTGATTGTTCTGACCACGAAGTTAATATCAAAATCCTATTAAACAGTATTGTCACAAATGGTGATATGACCATTAAGCAACGTAATCAATTGCTTGAGAGCATGACTCATTCAGTTGCAGAGTTGGTTTTGCTGAATAATTATCGACAGGTGCAAGCTATCTCTCTTGAAGAGCGGCAAGCACAACAAAAGATCGATGAGTATCAGCGTTTTATTCACCACCTGGAAGCGCAAGGCAAACTTAATCGTCGCATTGAATACTTGCCAGATGATGAGACGCTGGCAGAGCGTATGACACAAAATCAAGGTCTGACGCGCCCAGAATTATCAGTATTAATTTCTTACAGTAAATCAGATCTGAAAAATGCGCTGGTAAGTTCATCTGTACCTGATGATCCTTATCTAGCTCAGGAAGCATTAACCGCTTTTCCCGCTGTCCTTGCTGAGCGTTTTGGTGAGGAAATTCCCAAGCATCGACTTCACCGTGAAATTGTTTCTACGCAATTAGCCAATCATTTAATCAATATGATGGGGATCACCTTTGTTCATCGTATGCAGTTATCAACGGGAGGAGATGCAGCAGAGATTGCGCAGGCATTTGTCATTGCACGGGATGTTTTTGCCGTCAGTGAGTATTGGCAGCAAATTGAAGCATTAGATAACCATGTTGCGGCTGAAGTGCAATTGCAAATGATGCAAAATTTAATTCGCTTATTACGCCGGGCATCTCGTTGGTTTATCCGCAATCATCGAGCAGATTTGTCTCCAAATACGTGTGTTGCCCATTATGGGCCGCGTATGCGTGAGTTTATTCAAGTGTTTCCATCGTTACTGAATGACGAAACCTGTCAACGTTGGCAAGAGGAAACGAATGAGCTAATCAGTCAAGGGGTTGCTGATACATTAGCCGGTGTAGTGATTGGTTTTCGCCATGTGGTGAGTGGTTTGGCTATTATTCAGGCAGCGGATCAAACAGAATGTCCTTTACCTCTGGTCGCACGTGTTTATTTTGCCATGGCGGAGCGTTTACATTTAAACTGGTTTACTCAGGAGTTAGGTAAATTACCCGTCGATAACCATTGGCAATCACTAGCCCGTGAAAGTATCCGCGATGAGCTGTATTCATTACAAAGGGCTTTAACTGTGAGTGTTTTGTTAACGAATAACACGCTCCAAAATAGACCCATTGAAGCCGTCGATATCCCTGCGTTAATAGAACAGTGGGTTGATGCTAATGAAGTATTAGTCAAACGCTGGGATAGCATGTTAGACGACTTACGTAGCCAGGGAGCTTCTGAACTGGCGATGTTTACAGTAGCGAATAGAGAGTTGACGGATATTGCCCGTAGTGGCCAACTAGAAAGTTAACAGAATGTTCACTTATACCCAAAACGAAGGGTTTTTA
Source organism: Zooshikella harenae (assembly GCF_018837975.1). GTDB lineage: Bacteria > Pseudomonadota > Gammaproteobacteria > Pseudomonadales > Zooshikellaceae > Zooshikella > Zooshikella harenae. Next base: position 59,823 of record NZ_JAGSOY010000018.1, read on the forward strand.
GGGGCGGCCGTCAAGCGATGAAGCCTGCGGAGCTTATATTAATAAGTGACTGGGGGCGAATAGTGCCGACAACAAACCCTAAAAATGTTTCGTGAAGGGTATATATTGAGTCAAGATAAGGGCAGCATTAGCTGCCTTTTTCTTATTCACAAATATCTATTTTTACGAATGTGTTTCTACGGAGGTATTATTCTGTAATAATTTGTTATTGTGAGTACTCAAATAGTCAATACCCACTTGACTTGTGGGTATAATAAGTGGAAAAGAAGCGCGAGCAAGAGTACACAATTTCTCAGCATATTCTAATTTTAAAATTTTTTTGTTGGGATACATTGATCGTTAAAAATTTTTTTAACAACATGGAGAACATTATGCGTCTGATTGTAAACTCAAAAAAGGCTCTGTTTGGTCTAGCATTGGGCTTAGCCTCATTATCCGCTTTTGCAGGTACAGAAAGCTTGATTTCAAAAGCACCAGAGGGAGCAAAACTTTATTTTATTAGCCCTCAGGATGGTGAATCTGTTTCAAAAACAGTGACTGTAAAATTTGGTTTGAAGGGCATGGGGATTGCGCCAGCAGGAATAAAAAAAGAGGGTACAGGGCATCATCATTTATTAATTGATGTTGATAAATTACCCGATATGAAGCAGTCACTACCCGCAAATGAGCATATTAAACATTTTGGGGGAGGCCAAACAGAAACAACAATTACGTTAAAACCAGGAAAACATACGTTACAACTTTTATTGGGTAATTATTTACACATTCCTCATGATAAGCCCATTATGTCAAAAAAAATAACGATTACTGTTAAAGAGTAAAACGAAAACGCTTAGCGTTTTAAAAACTTCTGGCGATTACTTGTCTAATCGCTAGAAGATAGTAAATAAATACTCATTTATTATCGTTAATCTTACTACAATAATCACCTGTCTATAAAGCTTATCAAAGTGGCCTTCACGTTTTTCTCACCAAATTTTGGTGGGTAACTATGCTATACTCATCGCACAATTTCTTTGTTTTGGATAGTGTTGTGTTATGCATGCACTTTACTCTCTTGTTTTATTGAATAAATGTTATCCAGGTGTTGATGTGGCTACTGCCAAAGTCAAACTGGCTGGTATGCTTAAATTAGATAAGCAAACACTCGATCATCTACTTACAAAGCAAGAAGTTGTTATTAAGCGCAAACTAGATAAAGCTGCAGCTCAAAAGTACAGTGATAGTCTTAGCCAAACAGGATTTATGGTTTCTATTAAGGAAGAAGTACCACCCTCAGCGCCTCCACTCACGTTTGTTGAACAAGAAAATACTGAAAAGCACGCTGAGGCTGCTAGTCAGGCGGGTGAATCCAGGTCAGATGAAGGCAATGTTTATCGTTCACCGCAAGTTGATGTTGATATTAGTCGGCGCGTTTTTTGCCGTCAATGTGGTGCGCAAATAAGTGTTAATGCTTCTTTTTGTCCCGCTTGTGGTACAGGACAAATTATTGGGAAAGCTAAAAGTAAATATGTGGCAGGTTTATTGGCTATTTTTTGTGGTTTTTTGGGCATTCACCGATTTTATTTGGGGCATTGGTGGGGAATATTTTATATTTTGTTGATGGGGACGGGCTTATCGTTCATTATTTCGATCATAGAAGGTATCGTATTCTTATGTACTCCTAAAGAGAGCTGGTTACGTCGTTATGGTAATGTGCCAACATCAACGCCCATTGCGGCAATTATTGGTGGCATACTTGCCGTTATTGTGATTGTAGGAATATTGGCAGCCATTGCAATTCCTGCTTATCAAGATTACGTAGTACGTGCCAAAGTGAGAGAAGGTCTAACCTTCTCTGAACAAGCACGAGAGCAGCTATCACTGTTTATTCGGGCAAATAATGTGTTTCCAGAGAGTAATACGCAAGCAGGTTTGCCTGAAACTATTAATAATGAAATTGTGTCGTCCATTCGTGTCTCAAAAGGTGGATTATTAACGATTCAATTTCGTAAAGAAATCACGCATCAACCAAGTCAAACCATTGTTTATCGCCCTTCGTTAGTTAATGGATGGGTCGAATGGGATTGCTCTGGTGGTAGTCTAGAACCTAAGTTTAGGCCTAGTGAATGCCGTGCTTCTGATGATTCCGGGGATGGAGTAAAAGACATTATTTCTGCTGATGGGCGCCTATCTGTGACAGTGCCTTCCCGATGGAACGTGATTAAGCAATTAAATGAAGAAGCCGTACTGCAGGCTGCTCAGCTCAGGGATGAAAATTATCTGATTGTGTTAGCAGAATCTAAAATAGATTTTGAAGAGTCTATTAGTGTTCGGGAGTATGGTGAGCTTGTTTCTAATATTATTTTAAGCAGCCTAGAGCAATCAGAGCTAATCGCTGGGCCAACAAGTCTTGAGGTTAATGGACAACCCGCATTGAGTTATGAAATTGTGGGACGAACTCAACGGGTTAATATCTATTACTATCTAGTCGTGGCACAAAATGATGAAGAGTATTTTCAACTGGTCAGTTGGACACTTAAATCGCGGATGAATAGAAACAAACCAACCTTACAGCAGGTGATTAAAAGCTTTAAGGTTCAATAGGTTTTGCATTGAGCAATTCAAGAAAATTGAGGGAAATATAACAAATAGGGGATTTAGCTTGTTATGCTGCTAGGGACAGTTGTTATCGGAAAATCTTGATTTGGCGGTGAGGGAGGGATTCGAACCCTCGATACGCTGTTAACGTATACACACTTTCCAGGCGTGCTCCTTCAGCCACTCGGACACCTCACCAGATGCGCTGCCCAATGACGTCGGGCAACGGCGCGCTAATGTATAACAAATACGGGTAAAAGGCAAATGCAATTGACTTATAGTTTATATGTGTTAATTGTATTTTTTTGATAATTTATATCTATTGATGGATTAGTCACCGCTTTTTTAGGTTCCACGAACTAACAGAGCTTAGTACCCCGTTTGAGTACACTTTGTACTCGATTTGTATATTCTTATAAGTCCGTTTGAGGGTTGTTATAATTTCTCTTCTAGCCGTACCACCATTGTTATTAACGTTACTTTTTACACCATCCTCAGTTAGAGTACTTTTAGGATGCAGCCTTATTTGGCTATGTTGTGTAAAGGATATCTCATTTCGACTGATATTGTTTACCTTTACATCTCCTGCAGGGTGATTTCGGTTGTAGCGTAAAAAACCATTACTGGAAAAAAGACGAAAGGTTTCTGTACGTTGTTTACTTTGAGCGATTGATTCCATATCTGCAGTGATTTCAATATCTTGTTGTCTGAAGACATCCACGCCAGCTTTAAGGCTATAATTATCTGGTTTTTGTCGAGGTTTTTTTTCTGTTCCTAAACAAAAGAAGCCTGTCGCTGTGCCACGCCAGTTACCGTGCAAATTTTTAAACATGTTGCGAATGTTGTGGGTTTGCTTGTTAGTAAGTTTAACCGGTTTTATCTCTTCAAAGACTTGACCTGACTTCTTGTTAAGGGGGGATGGGGTGAAACATTCACTTGCTAGGACGGGTGTCAGAGTAATACTGAAACAAACTGCTAATAGAATTTTTTGGGTTACGCGCATAGCAATAAATAACTCTTATTAGTTTAAGTCAAAGATAGTACAGAAATAATGATTAAGGCCATTATGCAGTGTATTTATACCTTTTGCTAGGGGTGCTTTAGTGGTAATATTCAGGCTTTTAGTATCCTTCGAGAGCCTTTTTAGGAATTTTTATTGAGATTTTAGGTTATGCTAATTTACGCAGATTGAATTGCTTTCATCAAGTGCTAGTTATCCCTTAAAACTATCAATTATGGCATCGTGTCAGCTTATTGATATGTGTTAATAGTTTTAGCTGGGGTAATTGATGAACAAAATAGCTAAAGAGATAAAAATGAAAACTCAAATGATAAAAGTGCTTGTAGTATTGTATGGGTTAATGTTTTTTAGCGTGTGTCAGGCCGGTACCTGGAGTACAGCTGGTCAAGTTACTGAAATTAATTTACAACCAACAGGGGATAATAGTCCGTTTCCAGAACAAATATTTTTCAATTTTCCAGAAAGCGCAATTTCCAATTGCTCTAGTAAAACACTTTATCATTTATCGGGTAATGAGAAACATATGGATAGAATGTTCTCAATGTTGCTGACAGCGCAATCTTCAGGGAAAAGTGTGAGGGTTTATTCTAGTGGTCGTTGTGATAGCTGGGGGGCTACCATCGTTGATGGAATCATAATACAATAAATTAAATAAAATTAAGCTGCTAAGTGTTAAGCCAAAGGAAATTTAATCGTTAGGCATAGCATAAATATATTATGCTAGCTGACAGAAGGGGTAGGTAAGGAGTTTTTGTGTTTAAAAGCGTGAAATTAAGTTGTTTTATAGTAGCTTCGCTTTGCTTTAATTGGGGGCATGTCTATGCTGAGGAAGAGAATGAGGCTATTCTGGGGGACTACCAACAGCCTAATACAGGAGCGGTAAGAACAAATATTAACGATAATGTCAATGAATCAATTGATCCCTTTACCGGAATATTACAACGGCATTATATTGATTTGGTAATGCCAGGTAATGGTGGTTTTGATATCAAAGTTCATCGAGTTTACACGAAAAAACAAAGTGAAGACTTAATTGAAGACCGGATGCTTGGTAAGACATCAGTAGGGTTAGGTTGGGATATTCACTTTGGTCGGATATTGACAAATGCATTTTTAAACCATTCAAACTCACCATCTAGTTGTAGGAAAAATTATGTTCACTTTAGGTATAACCCAGTTCTTCAGATGCCTGAAGGTGGGCGCTCTGTCTTATTGAATTCCAACTCCAAGGAATATGCATATAAAACAAAAAGTCAATGGATTGCAAAATGCCTCCCACGTAATCATAGTAGAAAGAAGGGAGGCCTAAAAGTTTATTCGCCTGATGGCTTAGAGTATATCTTTGATATATATGGTCGTTTGCCAGGTGGTAAAAAAGTTTATTATGCTTCCAAAATATCAGATACGAAGGGAAACTTTCTTACATTAAACTATAAAGAGAACTCTCACCACTTAATTTACTTAGAATCTATTAAAGCAAATGATGGTCGAACTTTAACGTTTACCTATGATGATTTGCTAATGCTAAAGCAGGTATCCACCAATGATGGTCGGACTGTTCAATACCATTATGAAGAAGTACCCAGCTTTATAAATGGTCGCCCAGTAAGGTTTCTCCCGAAAGAAAAGAAACCATTTTTTTTAACCTCTGTAAAACGACCTGATGGTAAGCTATGGCAATATCAATATGATACAAACCGAGGTCCGATAGGTGACTTAAGAAACGGAAACTACCGTTCATTGACTAAGGTGACTAGCCCATTAGGTCTTGAAACTACGTATAAATATAATATCCAGCGAATGAGCTTTTGGGATTCAGCAAACTCTCATGTAGTTGCAGAAAAGACATTAAAAGTTCCAGGTATTGGATCTCAAACGTGGTTTTATACTTACAAGCAAGCCTCCAAAAAATTAGATGAAACATGGGTGAAAGGCCCTGACTACTGTGAACGTTATTCACATGTTGGGCATAAAACTATTGATGGAGGCCTAAACTGGGTCGACCGTGGTTTATGGACAGTAGGTAACCTGGAGAAAAAGGAGGTTTTTGCTAAAAATGGCAATAATTGTGGTCAAACAGCTTTAAGAGAAGAACAATATACTTGGGATAAATTGCTTATTTCTAATCAAAATGAAGTTCGATGGAGACCGTTAGGGCACATAGTAGATAAAGAAACTTATGCACCTGTACTGGTCAAAAAAACAGTCCGCCAAGATGGTCAGGAATACACTACAAACTATAGTGACTATGATCAGTTTGGAAACGCGCAGACTGTAGTCGAAAAAGGTCAGGGCACACGAACCTATAAATATACTTACCATAAGCCAGCCAATCACTGGATGGTTCATTTAGTTTCATCTGAAAATATCAATAATCTTAGTAAAACAAATTACACTTATAATGTGCAGGGACTGCCTACGCAAATAAATAAAAATGGTGTGGTTACCAAGTACACTTATAGTAATGGCAATATAGCCAGTATCACCGATGCCAATGGCAAGGTACAACACTTGCAGGATTATTATCGAGGTGTGCCACGCAAAGAGATTCGCCCTGATGGTGCATCAGTTACTAGAAAGGTCAATGCTACAGGAACCGTTGCCAGCGAAACTAATGAGCGAGGATATACAACACACTTTACTTATGATCCTATGAACCGGTTGGTAAAAGTAACGCCACCCAAAGGACAATCAGGTCAGGTAACTATAGGTTATAACTATGAAGGGAATGGTTTAACCAAAACAGTTCGTCGTGGCGGTTTGATGCAAAGTACTTACTTCAATGCATTAGGTTTGCCATATAAGACAGTACAGACTGGTAGTGGTAAAACCATTTCACAGGTAACTAAGTATAATATTTTAGGGAGAAAAACAGCCATTAGTTATCCTGCTTATGGGCATAATCCCGCTAAATATATCAGTATGAGCTATGACCCATTAGGTCGCATGATTCGTAAGCAGTTTCCTGAGGGTTCCGCCGAAACCTATACCTATCAGGGTAATACACTACAAATAAAAGATGCGAAAGGGCGGGTGACTAAAACGACCTATGTGGGGTATGGTGATCCTGGGCAAAAAGAAATTACTAAAATTGATGCACCTGAAGGGATGTCGACGGTTATTAGTCGTAACCCATTGGGTATGGTCACTGCTGTTTCTCAAGGAGGAATAACCCGACAATTTAAGTACAACACCAAATTGATGCTTGACCAGGAAATTAATCCTGAGATTGGTGTGACACAGTATTACTATGACAATGTGGGTAATGTTACCCGCAAACGGGTAGGTGCTGGCGGTACATACCGTTACCAGTACGATAATCTTTATCGATTAACAGGGTTATTTTATCCCGCGAACAGTTCAGGTACACCTGATGTACATTATCAATATGATGCGCTGGGAAATGTCACTCAGGTGAATAATGAACAGGTTAGTTGGCAGTATACCTATGATGCGCACAACAACTTGGTTAAAGAAATAGCGACACTTAAAGCCAAGTCTGCTTCAGCTAATTACACAATTCAGTATGCTTATAATGCCAGTGATGTGTTAACTCAAGTGACCTATCCTAGTGGGCATGTTATTGGATTGACGCCTAATGCGTTAGGCCAGGCGACTACTGTGGGGCATTATGCCAGTCAAATTGCTTACCATCCTAATGGGCAGTTAGCCAGTTTACGCTATGGTAACGGTCAGATACTGACAGTTTCACAAGAAGCCAACCGACAGCGGTTAAACCGTATTCAAGTGAATGGTACGAGTGGAATTGTCGACTTAGCTTATCAATATGATGCTGTAGGCAATGTGGTTAAAATTGCTGATGGGATTTATGGCTTCAATAATCGAACATTAGGCTATGATGGATTAAACCGTCTTGTTGCAGCACAAGGTAAATGGGGTTCTGCTCAGTACAGTTATAACTCTCGCAATGATATCACCCGTAAAGTGTTGGGTAATAAAAGTTATAATTATGGCTATGATGGACAGGGTCGTTTGCAGCAAGTAACTGGAAACCAATCCTACCAATTTTCTTATAACGGTGTTGGTAGTGTAACCAGCAATGGCACATTAACATTTGGCTATGATGGCAGTGGGCTTAATGTCGCTCGGGCTTGTTATACAACCAACAATAGCTGTCAAACAGATCCTGACTTTTTCTTCCGTTATGATGGTTATAATCGCCGTGTTGCTGCGCTTAATAAAAGTGGTAATACCTATTACACACTGTACAACAAGTCGGGACAGTTGCTTTATGAAGAAGACGCTGTGTCAGGTGATGTAACAGAGTATTTTTATTTAGCCGGACAGCAAATTGCTAAACGTCAAACCTGCAATGATACTGATACAGACCAAGACAAGCTGCCTGATTGCATTGAAAAACACTGGGGCTATGATGCCAATAATTCAGCTGATGGTTTAGCTGATAATGATGGTGATGGTATTTCGAATGGTGAGGAGTACCACCTAAAAACGAATCCAGAACTCGCCGATTCGGATGGTGATGGAATTAGTGACAGTGATGAAATTAAGTATGGATTTGATCCATTAGTAAAAGATGCTGGTAAAGATCTCGACCAAGATGGCTTAACGAATCTACAAGAGCTTGAGCTTGGAACAGATCCTACTGATGCTGATACCGATAATGATGGTCTCCCTGATGGTAGTGATCCTCAACCCACCTTTAATGTGGCTGTGTTGATTCCTATCCTCCATAACTTGTTGTATTAATGCAGGGAGTATTTGTAATAATGAAAACATTTTTTCAATCCTTATCCATGTTTAATTTTGCATTAAAACAGAAACAATTAACTTATGGGCTAATTGTTTGGTTACTGACATTGATGATTATGCAGCCTGTTCAGGCTGCAGAAATTATCACTTATTATCATAATGATTTAACGGGAACTCCTGTTGCCGCCAGTGATGAAAGCGGTAACTTATTATGGCGTGAAGAATATACGCCTTACGGTGAACAATTAACCCAAGACAAAAAGTCTGCCTCTAATCGTCGTGGTTTCACTGGCCATGTTCAAGACCGAGATTTAGGTCTTGTTTATATGCAGGCACGTTATTATGACCCAGTACTTGGTCGTTTTCTGGCGTATGACCCTGCAGGTGTTAACCCTGAATCACCTTTTACCTTTAACCGATATGCTTATGGAAATAATAATCCCTATGGTTATGCAGACCCTGATGGTGAATTAGCCTTTTTAATTCCTGCTGTTATTTGGGGTGTTGGTGCAGCAATGACTGCTTATGACACTTACCAAACCTACCAAAATGAAGGTGCAGCAGCGGCGGCGCAATCACTTGTTATTGATGGTGCAATTACGGTTGTTTCTGGTGGGGTTGGTAAGATAGCCACTAAAACAGGGAGAGGGATTTTTAAATGGATTAGACGTTCACCTTGCGGATGTTTTGCAGCAGGCACTTTGGTTAAAACTAAAGAGGGCTTAAAGCCCATTGAAGAGGTTAAACTGGGTGACCTGCTTGCTGCTAAAAATGAAGAAACAGGTGAGATTGCTTGGAAGCCTGTTATTAAGCAGCATATATATGAGAATCGACCCTTAAATACGTTGGTGCTTCAGACAAAAGCGCAAAACTCTGTTGAATTAACCGTTACAGATGACCATCCATTTTGGGTAAAAGGAAAAGGTTGGGTTAAGTCTGTAAATCTAAATGTCGGCGATGAGGTTGCTAATTACGAAACAGGTTGGCATAAAGTCGTTAGTTGGACATCATTAGAGACTGTTGGCACAACTTATAATTTTGATGTTAAAGACTACGAAAGTTACTTTGTAAGTGAACAGCTTGTTTGGGTGCACAATGGTGGACCGTGTGATGATGTTATCACTGGAGCTCAAAAACGGCTAGCAGCGTATTTGAAGCACAGTGGAAATTGGTCAAGTGGTAGTCTAAAAGGAACTCTTGATAAGTATGCAAAAGGAATAAAAGGTGAGCTTTCTCATGATGGTGTTAAAACTAACTATATAAATGAAAAGTTAGGCATAAAGGTAATGCGTGATAATGAAAATAACTATTTTCGAATCTACGACATGAACAGAAAAACATATCTAGATGCTTCAGGAAATATTCCAAAAACAGGAGCTCTAAGAGGTAAAGAGGCTAAAAACTTTTTACAAGAACAAACCCATATTAGGAATGCTGACTAATGTCCGATAAGTATACGATTTTTGTAACAGATAGCTCAATAGATGAGAATGCTGTTGAGCATCATGAAGTTATACAATGGAGTTATAATAATTTAAATCACCCTAACGTAATCGCAGTAACATCAGAGCAAATCTATTACTTGACAGAGACTGGAATTTTGGATGTTATTTCTGAGTTAAACGACAGTTTACTTGGTGAAGGTGAAGATGACTGGGTTATTGAAAATGATGTCAAAGTGGCAATTTTGGAAAGACTAAAAAGTGATTTCAAATCAGAAGATGTACTTCTTAAAAAACTAAAAGAGTTATTTGAATACTCTATTCGAAACAGCAGGAATATATATTTTCATTTTTGAATCAAGGTCTCATTCGAGGCTTTTTTGCCCACAAATAAAATATTTGGGGACTGGTATTTTTAATATTGATTAGCCTGCGAAATATTATGCTTGATTTTTGAGTGCTAAAAATTGTTTTGGTTACAAATATTATTGCTTTTTATAATCGTGTTTTTAGAAGAAATTTACATTTAAAAAGTAACAAAATATGTGTGAGTTAAGTACAATTGGAGTTGATCAAGCATAAAACGGCAAATCTCTTGATCAATAATTGAAGAAGGAAGGTTAGTTCGCTTGACACAACTTTTACCGATAGATAAAAAGGCTGGCTGATTGTCACTGAACCGTCTGCCACAAGGATGTGGCAGCCGAGCCTCCAGGGATGGATTTACGGCGTGTTCAGTGGCAATTAGGTTGCCTTTTGTGAAGGTGGGATTTGTCACCAATCATATTTAAATGATCTGCTTGTGAGCAGGAATAAATTATAAAAGATGATTAGTAGCTAAAGTTTAAATTTTCAATTAATTAATCGAGTAGTAAATGGGAAATATATGAGACTCTTTTTTAGAATAACTGCATTGGTCTTGTCATTCATAACACTGAATTTACAGGCGTCGGATAACACGCGAGCAAAGGTGGTTTATGCCGGCATTACTGGTGCTGGAACAGTATTTGTTAATGTTTCATCTGTTATAAATGAGCCTGGCTGCGAAAAGAAGTCTCTTTGGATACCTTCAGAGTCAACAGTGAAAGCTCATGTTTTAAGCACTGCACTTGCGGCTTTTGCATCCAAACAGGATGTATATGTGCAGACAAAAGGGTGTTATAAAGGTTACCCGACGTTAGATAAGTCAGATGCTTCTTGGTTTCATATTTATCCAGCTGAGTAACTCAAGCGCTGATGATGATCTTATTTTATTTATAAGCAATATCTTTAATATTTATGCTTTTTGAAATTATCAGCAAAGTATATAGTAGTAATATAATAAAAAGCTTTGGTTTGGTTAGCTCATACCAGCATGATATTTTTAGAAGAGATATATACTTACTATGTGAAAAAAATACTGAGGTATGTTTGACTAGTTACATGTTTATTAAACTACTATTTTTTCCTTGTAGTATTAAATCTTTTTCTCTGAAAGGGAGAGAAGAGATTGAAATAGTTCATAGGCTAGTAAATTATTCATTGTCTAGTCAATCCGAAAAACAGAAGAGTATTATTGTCAAAGAGTACAAGGAGGGAGCTGTAAAAGTTAGGGAATTAGTTGAGTATAAGGTTATTGAAAACATTAAATTCGTGATTTATAGAGTAGAAACACGAATGTTGGGTGTTCCTTTGGGAGGTCCATTAGAATATTGCTTTATAGGAAAAAACTCTCTCGCTAAATTGAAAGAAGCAATAGAGTTATCACTAATAAATATATAGTAGCTAAACTTATTGAGTAAAAAATAAGGGGTAAGTTGTTTACCGTCTAGGTAAAAAGGCTGGCTGATTGTCACTGAACCGACTGCCGCAGGGAAGCGGCAGTCGAACAACCTCCAAGGAGGGATTCACGGTGTGTTCAGTGGCAGTTAGGCTGCCTTTTATGAAGGCGGGATTTGTCATCCATAATATTTAAACGATCTGCTTATGAGCAGGGATAAATTATAGAAGCTTTTTAGTGGCTAAAGTGTAAATTTGCACTTTATTAATCAGGTAGTAAACGGGAAATATATGAGACTCTTTTTCAGAATAACTGCATTGGTTTTATCATTAGTTACACTCAGTCTACATGCGTCAGATAACACTCTAGCAAAGGTTGTTTATGCGGGCACTACTGGAGCAGGGACCGTATTTGTTAATGTATCAACCGTTATTAACGAGTCTGGCTGTGAACAAAAATCGCTTTGGATATCTCCAGAATCTTCGGTTAAAGCACATGTCTTAAGTACAGCACTTGCGGCTTTTGCGGCCAAGCAGGATGTATATGTACAAACGAAAGGCTGCTATAAAGGTTACCCGACACTGGATAACTCAGATGCTTCTTGGTTTCATATTTATCCAGCTGAGTAACTAATGAACTGATGCCCTTATTTTAACTTATTATCATTATCCAGGATATTTAAGGGCATCAACGCATTTTTAGATAGACTTTCTATTTATTAAAGATAGCTCTGCCTGGATTAAGAATGTGTTTAGGGTCCATCCATTGTTTCAACATTTTCATGGGACGCCAGTAGCGGCCAAAGTGTTGGCTCCAATCTTTTTGTTCCATAGGAATTGCACCTACAGGATAGTAATACCCTCCTAATTGTTGGGCACTTTCGTAAATATCACGATTGAGTAGCATGAGTTCTTTTGCGCGTTCTTTAGTAGGAGGGGTGGCATTACGCATAAGAGAGAAATAGAAGAAGTGCTTTTCGTCTGGTTTTCTTAATAGTGGTGTAGGCATATTACAGTGGTTAAAGCCTGATAATAAAATAGGACCACCACCCAGATCTTCAGGTTTCAGGGACTGCAATGTCTGATTAACAAAGCTTTCTGCTTTAGAAGCAGGAATTAATAAAGGACACCAGGGATGTGGATAATCCCATAGGCCAGTACTACGGAGGTATTCTATGATAGGTGCCAGGCGATTTAAAAAAGTTAAAAACGGCATATCCTGTACAGTCAATGCATCAGGATTATAATTCAAGTCTTTCAAGAGTGCTGCATTATCTGGGGTTTCATCTGAATTATAATATTTTGTGGCTTGCAGAATAAATAACCAACCTCCAGTTTCACTAGGTTGCACACCACCTTGGACACCATCAAAGCGATTACTTTCAATGAGGAATAGATTATCTTTACTAAAACTTGCAAAATCGGTATAAATCAATTGAAAGTACCTTGCCATTGAAAAAGCAGGTTCAAGTTTAAAGCATGCGCTAACAATAATGCCAAACTGACCTAAACCTGCCCGAATAGCATTAAATAACCAGCCATTGCTTTTGGCTGAGCACTGTAGAAGTTGTCCTTGGCCAGTCACAATTTCTATTGATTCAACAATATCAGTCATGGCTCCATGCTTAAAGGATTGGGCGCCAAATCCCCCTACAGAAATTGAGCCACCAACAGTGATTTCTAGAAAGTCCACCACGATAGGTAATGTTTTTTGATGCTCAAGCAAGGTTGGCATAACATCTAACCAACGAGCACCGGCATCGACGTGTAGTGTAGTATTTGTGATTGATTGAATTGTGTTGAGAGATGATGTGTCAATAACAACACCTGCATCTGCTAGCGTTTCGCCTGCAGTTGAAAAACCTTGACCTTTGACACTGACGACAATCATGTGCTGATTGGCGAATCTCATTAATTTGATGATATCTTGTTTAGATGCGGGGAGAAGCACTGCCTGGGGGACTTTATGTTCAATATGACCAAAGTCTTCTGCGGCTTGATTGAGAGAATCTGGATCCGTGAGTAACTGCCCATCAAAGTCAGGAAAATCGGTTGCTAATGCGCCCTCAGCATGCTCTTCAGCGTAGGTTGCATTTGTCGCCCAAGTGCGTGTTATGGTATTAAAACCAAGTACGACACTGGCTGTAAGGACTCCTTTAACTAGGTTTCTGCGAGACAATCCTTGTTTCATATACTGATTACTCCAAGTTGGAAAGATTATTAGCGAATACTCCTCGCTGTAGGTATATTTATTCTTTTCACTATGGGGTTTGTATTTTTATTGTGTTGTCAATGTTTACGTTATGATTTAGCTCTGAGTTAATGGTGCGAACTTATACCCAAGGTGAAGAATCTCATCATAAAAAATTTAAAAGAAAAAAGGCAATGACTAACTCTGACAGCATAGTCTTTTCCTGACGTTTACTGCCTGTTCTGTTTTAAGGCAATAAAATAAATGAGGATAGTTGTGTGAGTAGACATCAACCCCCCGTTATTTTGAGCATTGCAGGGTCTGACAGTGGTGCTGGTGCAGGGATTCAAGCTGATTTAAAAACGATCAGTGCCACAGGAGGGTATGCTTGTACAGTATTAACAGCTGTTACTGCGCAAAATACCTGTGGTGTATTAGATGTATTTCCTATTTCATCGGGTCATGTTGCTAAACAGCTTGATGCGGTATTTACTGATTTTTCGGTTATTGCTGTTAAAACTGGGATGTTATTTAATACAGACATTATTAAAATAGTAGCCGCTAAACTTTGTGAATATAACCCTCAGTGGCTAGTGGTTGATACTGTGCTGGCGTCTACAAGTGGTAAAACGTTGCTACAAAAAAAAGCGATTAATGCGATGCTGGATGTGCTTTTTCCTTTAGCGGATGTAGTGACCCCTAATTTGATAGAGGCAAATATCCTGATTGGTGAGGAGAAAAATGATTATTTAGATGAAAATCAACCCGAACTGATTAATAAGCTGCAGGGCTTAAAGACAAAAGCGGTGCTATTAAAAGGTGGACACTCATCAGACCAAGAAAATTGTACTGATGTTTTGATTTTGCCTGATAAAATTCAAACCTATTCTGCGCCAAGAGTTGTTACATCGAACACTCATGGTACAGGATGTACGCTGTCTGCTGCATTGGCCAGCTATTTGGGGCAAGGTTTTGCACTGGAAGTGGCTGTTGAAAAAAGTAAGCGCTATTTGACTGAAGCATTGAGGTTTAGTACTTCTTGGCGACTAGGTGAAGGTCATGGCCCGGTAAATCATTTTTTTGATTTTTAGATGTTAAGAATATGAGGTTTTTTGGACTCGTTTAAAAATATGTATATGTTATAAAGCAGAAGTTTATTGTACTAACTGCCTGTCTGTCTCGATTTTTCAACATATTTCAGTTATTCTAGGCGCCGATTTTCCTTTCAAGTAGTTGGTGAGTAGTATGCAGTTTGCCGTTGATAAGGCGTATTGTATTAGCCTTAAGGAACGTACAGACAGGCAGGAAATAGCTAAACAGAATCTTAGTGTTTTAGGAAATCCTGTTGAGTTCTGGTTAGTTGAAAAAGATAAAGAAAATCCAGAGCGAGGGTGCTATAACTCGCACCGCGATATTGCCTGCCATGCGCTTGCCCAAGGTTATCAGCGCATTTTGATTTTTGAAGATGATATTGTTTTTCACAAGCAACCCTCATCAAGGCAACTTAAGCGTATTAATAAATTTTTATGCTCAAATCAAGGTGATATTTTTTACCTGGGTGTTTTGCTTGGACGTCTTTGGTTGACTCAAAGCCTAAGCATAGCCCGATGTAGAGCATTTGGTTCTCACTCCTATATTTTACAACGAAAAGGTTTGGAAAAGCTTGTATCACAAAAGTATTGCTCAAAGCCTGTTGATCAGTTTTACAAGCAAAACTTTGATTGCTTTCTTGCTTTTCCAATGCTTACATCACAACTTTCTTATCAAGTTGTAGGTAGTGATATAGAAAGTAACTCTCAAACTTTCATTCCATTAAACAATGAACACTGGCAGTGGAATCGTCGTTACCAATATTGGTCCGCATTGAAAAATATCAAATACACGCTATTAAATCGCCCGAGTTACTGGAAGCGTAAGCGGCAAAGAAAAAGTGATGAACCTGCTGTGGCTGTGCCAGAATAAGCAGTCTGCTAAGAAATTCATACTACACTTAAATGACAGTGTATTTTGCTTTTATCTGGCAGCTTTGATTATTAATAGCTATGGTTACTAACATCACTAATGGAAATAGCATTGTTAGAATCTGTAGCTAAAGACGCTAAACCATGGACGGTAATAAGGTGAAAGGATATGCCTGACTCACTTGAAAGTATGACGCAGTGGGCAACACAAACCCATACCTCATCAGCTGGGGGAGCTAGCAATGCTCAGCTTCAACAGCGCGCGCGTACGCTATATGATACGCACTCTCCTGGTTCTACTCAGCTCAGTCAACCACAGCAAATGAATCATTTGCTTTCTTTACAGGCACTTCATGCTGATCCCACTGTACCTGTACAGGTTTACCCTCAGGGTAATCGTGGAGAGTCACCTGCTCAGTACATGCTGAGACGAGGCTTTCGTCGGGCTGCACATAAATTTTCTTATCGTATCATGCCACTTGCTGGAACTATTCATAGTCGAGCACGTATTACCTTGAACATTAACCCGCAAAGGTCTCAACAAGTATCTCGGGCTATGGCAAGAGAATTGGTATCAAACCCTAGTGTAAGACAGACAAAAATGATGGGGCCAGATCGTTTAGGCCAGAGAACGGATGATGCGATTATGTATATGCGTCATCATAGCTTTGGTACAGCACAAAGAACTGCCCGCCGTATATCCCAGCGTGTTAATGATCCAACGGCTTTTGTGCAACATACGCCTTATGGTATGGAGCCTATTCCAGGTATGCCAGGTATGTCGTATTCTGAAGCACACCCTAGATTAAGTAGTAGTCATGGTACAGCACGTAAGCAGGTCATTGCTAATGCGGTTGAATCGTTTCGTACGTTAGGTGGACATAGAGATACGACTCAAGAAAATATGGCTGGGCATATAAGTTATCATGCTTATCGAATGGGCTTTAATCCCAATGCCCCTGCCTTTGTCGTCAAGCGTTCTCACAAACGGCTATTACAGAGCATCCGTGATTATCCGACACAGAAGCGTAATGCAAATATTGCAAGAATTACAGGTACCTCAACACTAAGAGCTGATGCCTTTGCGCAACGAGTACTGAGAGCCCATGGCTTAAGGTAATAATCAAACTGCTTTCTTTTCTTATTTATTCATAGTCATTGGCTCATTGACCCAGCGTGTTTCTCCATCCAGCATTTCTAAAATGATAGGCTGGGTATTACATAAATCTGCAATAACCTCTGCGAGTGAGTATGAGTGAGTTGTAATAAATAGCTGTGAGTATTTAGCCGCATGACCAATCAGCAATGTCAGCGCGGGCAACAAATCAGGGTGAAGCGTAGTTTCAGGCTCATTTAATGCGAGCAGACTGGGCGGTCTTGGGCTCAGTAATGCTGCAGTCAGGCATAAGAACCTTAATGTGCCATCAGATAGCTCTCGGGCTTCAAAGGGACGGCGTATACCGTCTTTTTGTAAGTAAATGGCAAACCGGCCATGATTAGGTTCAATCAGAAGCCTTGAATCAGGGAAGGCTGTTTCAATAATTTCATGTAAGGTCGATTCATCGCCAGTCTCAATGATAGTTTGTAACGCAGCGGCCAAGTCATTGCCATTATGACTGAGAACCGGGGTGAGTGTACCGACTTGCGGTTGACGGACTGCGGCGGGAGGCCCTGTATCAAAATAGTGGTAGAAACGCCATTGCAGTAACAATTCACGAAGGGTGAAAAGTTCAGGATATAAATGGGGTTCTTGTAGCTGCGATAAGACTGACTCACTAGGTAACAGTGCCACAGGATATTCATAACGCTTTCTATCGGCATGTGTTAGCCACACTGATGTAGACTTTCTTGCTAATAGTGTGTTGCTTTGACGCCGCTTTTCTTTAAGCCAAACATATTCCTCTCTAAATGCAGGGTCAAACTCAAAGCAGGTATTGGCTGGGGTTTTAGGGGTTAGCCCGGCATGTAATTCATAACTCAGCTCTTCAAATGAAACTGCGAGCTTGATTCTTCGAAGCGTTCGCTTTGTGTCACTGTGTCGTTTTTCGCCTGCCCAAAGTGCTAATGGCATACCGCCTTCATAGATAATGGACTGAGCAAAATCTCCTTTAGCCGCTTTTGATAATAAGAGCAAAGCTCGGTATAAATTTGTCTTACCACACCCATTAGGACCCACCAATACGTTCACCGGGTGCAGTGGCAGTGAAAGCTCACGAATAGAACGGTAGCCTTCTATGCTTATCTGTTTGATCATCAGCTTAGCGTTAATGACTACATCAAATTAGAGAAGATGCTCTTTAGCTTAGCACTGAATAAGCAACTGAGCTTGACCTATGTGTAGCACTTAAGTTTTAAAGTAGAGTGTAAAAGGGGGGGCGCAAGCACTAGGGAACGTAACGCCACTAATACATCAGTAAGCTAATAGGAGTCCTTTGGTATGAAAGCAAGTCAGTTAGCAAAATGGGTAGGTGTTACCACTGAGACGGTACGATTTTATACACGGCAAGGATTGTTGTCGCCACATCGAGACCCTGCAAATGGTTACCATGTATACAATGGAGAAGATAAGCGGCAGTTAAGTTTTATCTTGAGGGCAAGAACATTAGGCTTCAGTTTGAAAGAAATAAAGCAAATATTACAACATGCAAAGCAAGGTGATTCACCATGCCCTATGGTGAGGGATTTGTTGGCCCAGCATATCCCTCAAGTTAAACAGCAAATAGCGGAGTTAAGTGCATTACTTGTCCGTATGGAAACGGCATTGGATCAGTGGATGGCCTTACCTGATGGTGTGCCCAATGGTGATTCTGTTTGTCAGTTGATTGATCATTGGTACCATGAGGATTGAGTGTTTGGTTAGCGGTCTGTCTGCAGTTATAAACTACAGCTGTGTATAATCCCCTTTCATATAAATAGCCTGGTGGTTGTTCAACTATAGTGATAATTGTGCGTGATGATTGTGTTCGCTTGTTAATAAATCAATATAAGTGGAAATGAAGAAGGCTCAGGAAGGCAATCATGTTGGTCAATTTTATCACTTTCTTATTTTGGGTGAGAAAAAAGTTAACTATCCTTTTACGTTGTAGTAAGCCTGTATCTCTTCTCGTGGTTGTTATACAACTTATGGGATGTAATACGGCTGAGTCATTATTTGAGAAGAATAATATTGACGAGCCTAAGATCCCTATCGCTATTGGGGTGATGACGGGAGAACAATATAGTAATTTTTGCAATTTTATGTTGGAAAATGACGCGAATTACTTTAACCCAAGACAGCCACAAACCTGGAAATTTATTTTTACACGTTTTGCTAATGGTTCAGAAGCTAAAATGGTGATTAATGGTCGATTAAGGCGTTTGCAATTAGCTGAAATTCGGGATCAATTTGAAAAGTTTACTGTAAGAGATGAGCCAACCATAAGTGTTGAGTTGATAAAAAACAAAACAGGCAACACTTTAAATTATATGGAATATCATGGCCAATTAACAATACGTCAATTTTCAGGGCAGCTTACATTTGATGTTGTTGGTTCATGTCAAGTTTAGTGTGTTATCTACACTCATAAGCTTATGCAACTGAGGTCAGACAAGACCTCAGTTGCAGGTAATGGATTGATCTAAAAATGTTTATATATAAAACTGTTTATTTAGACTACAACGGACGTCTAATCAAGTCTTCATTGAATAATGCTTGCTCATCCTCTGGTTGACCTGAATGACGTAACATAACCGAAGGCACTTTAGGTTCAACGCCTGTCCATTGCTTTAACATAGCAAAAGCCTTTTGCTGGTCTTCTTCACTGACGGTTAAAATATTGGTGCCATGGTTACCATCCTTAACCCAGAATGTATGAGTACTCCGCTTGGCTGAGTTAGGTAGAAAGAAAGCACCTGCTGTCCATGGGTCTATATCACCATAAAATAACATTAGGTTAGCGCTTTTTAATACGACAAAATTTGCGATATCCCACATAGCACGATAGTCAAAGGTTTGAGAAGGCCACTTTGAGACATAAGGACGATAATTATTAGGATCATACTGTAGTAAATCTGTTAAGTGTCCAGTCATAAGGCGGGGGTAGCCAAGCTGAGTAATTGCTTGATAAAAGTAGGGTTCGTATGTTTCCCGTCCGATATCGCTTAAGAAATACAGTGGCCCCCACTTTTTCATAAAACTAAATAGGTCGGCATCTGTGGCATCAGTAGTGGGTATATCTTTACAGTTAGCAATGTCTCCATATTGCCAGAACTGAAAATACAGTTCGCCTACGGTCATATCCAGTACTTGGTCCAACCCCCCTTTAAGACTAAAATTCATTCCTGTCTCATTACCATAACGCTGAATATAGGCTTTCATAACATCACGTCGTTGCAGCAGTTCGCGCTGGTATTGTTTTAGTACTTTACGGCAGCTAGCGGGTCCGACTTGCTGTTGGAAGGTGACATACCGAGGATCAAGACGCCCAAAACTTTGTGGTGCAACATTTGCCACCGTACCATCAACATCATCAGGATAAAAACGACGATGATAAATTGCTGTCATTCCACCTTTACTACTGCCACGAGAAACCCATTTCCCAGTATAAAAAGGACGTATTGCTGAAACTATTCGATGGTGGTCTGCAGCGGCTTGTTTAATCGTCAGGTATTGCCAGTCTTTGGGGTTGGGGGTGGACTCCGCAAAAAAACGATGCTCTATCTTTAATTGGTTGGCATTAAGTATTTGCGTTAAGTTATACCGGTATGTGCTAACTGAGATAGTATAGCCATTAGTGGCTAAGACCATAGGTGCATTTTTATCACGATGGAGTAAAACCATTCGTTGTTTAAACGTGCCTAGCCAAGGACGATCATGATCAATAGGTTGACTATACCGTATTAAAATATTTTGATAACCCGATGGTGGATTATCGAGCTCTTCGGCTTCCATGCCAGGTATAGCCTGCAAATAGCTCAGTATATCTATATTTTGGGTGAGACTGGCCGGGTGAGTTTGAGCTGAGCTCCAGGTAGAAAAAATAAGCGTCAAGTAAAGGAAAAATAGGCGTATTATTATTCTATTTGTTAGCATAGAGTGAGTTACCTTAATCCATGGTAAAGAATCGTTTATTGGAATAATTATTTGTTTAATTGCGAAAACAGTAACAACAGGTAGTAGATTCCCAAAATTATAATTTTAATGCAAGGACAACCCCTATTGTCCTTGCATGTATGCTTTGAATCTAAGACTTTTTTTCAATAGGTGTACTCAAATTGAAGTATACCCAAAATATCTTATTGAACCCAATAGTGAGCTGTCCAGCCCTTGTCACTGACAATATCATCGCTGGTAAAGTGGACTAATAAACGACCACTTTGGCTGGAAATTGTACCTGGTAGTGAAGAACCATGGTATTGGCCAATCACTGGCGCTGCTGTTGTAGTACCATCATAGATGGTGACAAAGTCATGATTTCTCTCGGTCTTAAATGACTGAAACTGTAGTTTTAATTGACCAGTGGTGCTTGGTTGAATAATAAATTTACAGTCACTATTAACAGGATAATTCCACTGTTGGCTACCGTCGTTGAGCTCTCCTCGATTTTTGGTGAGATACTGTGTGCCTTCACAAAAAGGAATATGATTTAAAGAGGGGCGTGGGGCTGCCCTAACAAAAGCCATGCGTTGGTTAAAATTATAACTACCACGAGGAGCTGGTGATGTTAGTTGAAAGTAACCATTCATGTTACCTCCCCAGCCCCAATTCATGTGAAAGTAATTATTACCATCATGGCCATCGACAATCCAGGCATGACCATCTCTACCACTTAACCCCGTTAAAATAACGACTCGTTTTGCTTTCAACTCTTGAATAATAAGATCACGCCAGGCTTGGTGGTTTTCAAACTGGCTGACATACTCAAAGCCATGGGTAATGTAATTAAAGTGTTTTTCTAAGGCATTTGGGATAAAGCGCATAGGTGCTAAAGATACTCTTGAACCATACAGTGTTTTTACTGCTGTGCCACTCTGAAACATAAGGGTGGCAACATCATTATTTGCAGCTAAAAGCTGGTCAGGCATGTTATTCCAATGATAATACGTTGACCAGTAATCTGTTGAAATAGTATCTTGCTCTGGGTAGGAGTAACTGTTGTTACTATACCCGTGTTCAGGATAATTATGGTATTTCAAAAATTGTGCAATGGCAGTCGCTACACAACCTGTCAGGGATTCGTTGGGTACTAAGTCATTATAGAAACCGTTTTGTGACCATTGTGTTGTTGTTAAAGGCGTAACTGCCGTATTAGTTCGTGAAGGTTGATGACTAATAGCGTTGTGAGAAGTAGGCTTTGAGCTAGGTGGTGTGAAATCTGCAAGCCAGTCCATCAATGGAGAGTGATTTTCCAAAAAAGTCATTTCTCCGTGAGAATCACTAAAAGCTAAAATAGGATTATGCTGTTGTTGTGCAGCGACAATAACAAAGCCGTGATGATTTATTTGGAAAATATAAGCTTTTACTTTGTCATTTTTATCATATTTAGTGAGTTCATGTGTGACTGTGACAGCACCAGTAGAGTATTTATTTTTAAAAAATTGGGTAGCAAGTACTTGGGCTGTAGAATGACTGATATCTGCAGAAAAAGCAGTTGATGTGAAAGAGAGTAAAAAACAGCTCGTTAACTTACTAATAAGATGAGTTTTCTTCGTGTTTTTACTAGTTATTGTTAATTTGAACATAATGCCTTTCCTTGGAAGATATAACACGCGAGATGAATGATGTATTAGGTGAGTACTTTTTTAATCACAATAAATAAGTACTAATGTGCTTTTCTGTTTTTGAATAAATAATATACCCATAATGAAGGGTTTTTATACTCCTTGGGCACAAGGGGGCGACCGTCAAGTGATGAATCAATGATTCGTGAAGGGTATAATTACATAAATGTATCAAATAGCATTAATAAATTCATCAAAAAGGAGAGGGCAATTGCCTATAAAAATAATTCGTGATGAGTATAGGTAGGTGAGTAAGGAACCATGTAAAGTCTTTATGAGTAGGCAGTGCATACCTGATAGAGAACATAACAGGTATACACTGGTGTATTAGCGAAAAGAACTATTCATCATCAAACAACTCTAACCGCCAACTGTTGAGCGTTCCGGTATACCGTGAAAATACATCTTTTACATTCAGATGCCAGATGCCCCCTTGCTGTAAGTTATCTAATTGTATTTCATAGCGGGCTTTAAGATCTCGTTGGCCTTCTTGTGACATGTATTGTTTTAGTAAAAAGCGTTGTCCATTAGGTGGAGTTAAACTGATGGCAATATCACCGATATCTGGATGTGTAATATCGACAGTTACTCTGGCTCGAATAACAGTATTACCTAAACCCACTTTTATATCACTATTAACCCCTTCGAAGTCTCGGTCAGGTATATCAACAGTTGTACTATTGGTGTAGTCAATAACCCGCATTTCATAACTACCCTGAAGAGAAACCTGCTGAAACGCTTCACGACCATAAAGCATAATGTAGTAGGTGCCTGCTTTAGGTTGGTCTATTTGACAAAGTTCATCATTGGTATTTTCGAATGGACGACAATCCCACATGAAGCGGGTTGGTTTGTTTCTATGTCGCATATAAAGATCGACGTTTCCAGTGCCTCCCCATACTTTAAATATCAAATTATGCATACCAAAAGGGACAGGCATTTGGAAAAATAAGGCTTGTGCTTTGTCTGCTGATAGGTCTGATACGGTTTTTTTATGCTCTATTTTTATGACGGAATCATTAGGGGATTGGCAACTAGCATTAACACCAACTTGAGCAAATGCTGATTCGACATCATCAGCGTTAAGCTTTAGGTCTTTAGCCGATTGAACAACCCCACAGCCTGCTTCATTGAACTGAGATTCAGCTCGCCAATAAATTTGGTTTGCCAACATAAAGGGGGTGAAGGCTTTGCGGATATCCCAGCCAGGTGTAGTCGCTAATAAATAAAATGCTTTATTAAAAACACCTGAGGTAAAATGAACATCCAAGCCCCAAGTATAGTCATCAGCATGGTCAATGGAGCGACCATCGAGCGTGGGATCTGCAAAATAACGTAAGGCACCTGTCGTTTTAGTAATGGAGCTGCCTACCATCCAGTCATTTTTCTTATTGAGGTAGTATTCTGCTACTTCACCTGCGATATCGGAGTAGGATTCGTTAATGCCACCAGGTTGTTTTCGGTATATTAAATTTGAATGTTGCTCAGTAAAACCATGTGCCACTTCATGAGAAACCACGTCAAGACTAACTAAAGGGTAAAATGATTTGTAGCCATCGCCAAATGTTACATTACGTCCATCCCAGAATGCATTTTCATAATACCGGCGATAGTGAACTTGTATTGTTAAACGCATTTGTAAAGGAACAATATTAAACCACTCTTCATACATGTTGAGGATCGTTGTACCAAAAAAGTGGGCATCATTTAGAGGTGAAAAAGCACCATTTATGGCTTTATAAGTATTGTTGGCACAGGGGAATTGGTGCACTTTACCACGTGCGGTATTATGGTTGAGATCAACAGTATCAATATAGGGACCTGTCATACGACAGTCGTCGCTAACAGTTAAGTAATCATAATCTGTGCCATAGTGATAAATACCAGTTTTTTCATTTCCTCCTGGACCTGTTGCTTGGCGAGTAGTTAATCCTTGCCAATAATCAATAATGGTTTTATCGTGCGCATCAATAATGTAGAACGGTCGTTTTGGGTTTAAGGTGTGAGCCATAAACGATACAATGTAAACGAGCCGTGCCTTTCCGAGCTTATCAAGATAAATGTACAGGTCTGCTTTTTTATTATTTATAAATGGGCTGTTTATTTTATTTGTTGAGGCATTTAAGGATGACTGATTATGGGAGATGTTTTCTGCTTCAAATGCAATGTTTAATGCCTGTAATGCTGAAAGAGAGGGCTGTATTGATTGAATATCTGATTGAATATCTCTAAGCAAAAAGCCTGAAATATTCAGTAGTTGGTTTTGATGATTGTAACTTGCGACAAGATTTGAGTTCCATACTGGAACGCCTTGATAGTACTGTTGATAACGATGCTTAATAAGCAGCTCACTTACTTTAACACGAGTGATTAGCTGCAAGCTTTCTAATGAAGTTAAATGGCTTAATGTTGTAAGTGATTGAGTTGGCGTTGGTTTGGTTGTTGGAATTAATTCCATTGTTGCGCTATGCGCATAAAAACTGAACGGTAGTGCATAAAAATAGAGTAAACCATATGTTATTTGTTTTATTTTGTTGATAGCACAGAAATGTGTCTGTATACGATTAAATAGCATGTAATTTGTCTCCCTGACAGATAGTGTCCTTGTGCTAAAGAATGTAGACCTGTATTTATGAGTTGCCAAATAACAAAAGTGGCTTATAGTTCGCGATATTGTTAATGTATATTAATAGCTATTAGTTGTTAGCTATGACTCTGAAAAGTATATGAACAATACATATTTTATTGGCGTTCAAGTATAGGGCACCGCTAATAATGCGCTTTTTCCGTGATAGCTGTGTCAGCGCTGAACTCATAGCTCTGTTAGCATGAATACATACTTTAGGCTGCTATCGCTAAACATGCAGTCGCTGTTTATCCCGCATGTATTTTTTTATACACTGTGGTACTCCGTGCAGTGCTTCCTTTCTCTCACAAAAAAATCACTATTTTTAGAGGTGCCCTATAGTAAATAATGAATATAAATAATTTGAGCAAGTCAATTTCTCACTGCCCGCTATGCACTGCAACAGGCTTGCAGCTATATCATCAAGATAAGTATCGAGCCTACATGCAGTGTACTACGTGTAATTTTATTTTTGTTCCTACTTCCTATCATTTAACGGCCGAGGAAGAAAAGAAAATCTATGATCAACACCAGAATGATATTTACGATCAAGGTTATCGTCGTTTTCTGTCTAGAGTTATGAATCCCTTACTTCCCAAACTGGCTGTCAGTGCTAAAGGGTTGGATTTTGGTTGTGGACCAGGACCCGCATTGGCAGCTATGTTGGAGGAAAAAGGATTTTTGATTAATAAATATGATTTATTTTATTACCCTGACAAGTCAGTGTTTAGTCAGCGTTATGATTTTATTACTGCAACGGAGGTTATTGAGCATTTGGCTGACCCGCTATTTTATTTTAAACAATGGTTAGCATTGTTAAAACCTGGAGGATGGCTAGGCTTAATGACAAAACTTGTGACAAATCAACGAGCTTTTGCAAATTGGCATTATATTCGGGATTTAACGCATATTTCTTTTTTTAGTCCTCAAGTGCTTGAGTATCTGAGTAATTGTTATCCGATTGAGTTTGAAATTGTTGGGAATGATGTAATTCTCATTCAAAAGCAACACGCCTCATTTTTGAAATAAGAATATCTGCTTTTAAATGATCATAATTTGTACGGTAGTTTGCTTTTGGTTGTGAAAACAACTTATTATTAGCACACATTAGAGGAAGCTCTAACTGATACCTGTGTCAATTGTAAAGTGTGAATTACTTTTTTATATGGCAATGTGAGAAAGTAATCATATATAACCCATTCAACTTAAGTCTGCTTGTTTTTTGTGCAACTATTCCTGTTGGTTAAGAAACGTCCATCACAAAAAGTTGGCTCTATATGTATTCCTAGGGGGTTATACCAATAACTCCACTAGGTCATTAAGCAAACTTTTCCCACGACGTCTTACGTTA
>NZ_JAGSOY010000180.1 GCF_018837975.1 Zooshikella harenae
ACGCTCGTAATCCAGTTGCTCAATGACATCCGGTGCCGGTAACTGGGATAAATCAATTGCGGTATATTCGCTCATAGGATAATCCCGTCCAAGGTAATGGGATTACCTTCGGGTAAGTAAATGCCTTCCAAGTAGATTTCGATTTGTCCTGGCTGGGTACGGGTGGGTGTAACTTTAGTGAGTTTAAAACGCGGTTCCCAACGAGCTAGGGCTTCAGCCGTAGCCGCGATTAACTCCAAGCGTAAAGCGCCATTTAAGGGTTCATCGATTAAATCAGGCAATCGACTACCATAATCACGCCGCATGACACGGGTGCCTATGCGGGTGGTTAAAATATCAGAGATCGATTGCTTGAGGTGTTCGATGCCTGATAGCTGTTTTCCTGTAAGACAATTAATACCAAGCATAATCTTGATTAAATCAGGATATTTAATCCCTTTTTATATTAAACCAACGGAAAGTTGGATAGTTGGGCTGATCTTGATAACACTCTTCAGCAACTTGAAAAGAAACAAGGTTGCCTGCAGCAAATGCAGTTGTTAATAGTGAGAGTGTAGCATTACCATTTGGAGATGTTTTTCGGTTCCATCGTAAGGAGTTACTTTTACACGCACTTGGACCTACAAAGTTTCCTGAAATTTCTACAAAACACGTGGTATCAGTAGTATGACACCCAACAGATTTAATTTGTGTCCAGCTAGGTTCTTCAGCCTCTGCAAAAGAAGTAGAAAGAAAAATTAATGGTACTAAAAATACAGCTAATTTTTTCATTATAAATCCCCTAATATTTTTCAAGGGAATTAAATAGCAATATAATAGATTTTTCAATTAAATTCTTTTAAAACAAAAAACTATTGTCGTGGTTTAGGCGGCACATGATGTTGATCTAAATGGCTGTTATAAATAGAGCGGTCTGCAGCCATACTGCGGGTTTTATCGGTAATATCGCCGGTGGCTTTGATATTACCTGTCACATGCACATCACCGATCATTTTAATTCCACCTGGAGAATGTAAGGTACAGGTACCCCCGTCAGGCAAGTAGATATCATAATGGTGATGTAGACGGTTATATTGGATCTGGGCACCATCTTTGTAATAACTGCCTGATACCTCAGGTGTTTGACAAGGCGCTGGATGCTCATTTTGATAGGCTGCAGGTAAAATAAATCCTTGAGCCAATTCACCACAAGGCGATAACACCACCACTTGCTCACCGGCCTCGGGTGCCCACCATGAACGATCATGGCTGGCTCTTGTTGTTAGCCAAGGTAGCCAGTCCGTGGTGAGTTTATCCATTTGTACCCGCGCCCGCGCACGTTCGTAATCGACACTTCTTATAATACCTGGCCGAATTAAATTCTTAACCAGGCGAATCAGTTCTTCGATATTAAAGGGGTTTATATCGGGGTTCATGGGCTTTACCTGTATAGGGTACATGGCTGGCTAATACAGTTTTGGGTGTTTCCCCACCGTCTTCCCACAGTGATTCACCCATATAAAACGACTGTTGCCAGGTCACTTCCCAGCTTTCATAACCTTCGGTATCAGGGTTAAATAAGGCAGGAATTTGGGCAAAGCAACGACATTATCAAGTCCCCATAATCCCATCTCAGGCTGGTTTAATAGCGTCATCACCTCACAGGCCATACGGCGAATTTCAATAGCTAAATCAGGTGTGCTGTTGGCCAATACACAATAACAAAACCAGTCGGCATTGATGACATGGCGACCATCACCGGGATTCTCACCGATTTCCATTTGGTGCATACCTAAATAAATACCCGGTGAATTCAGGCATTTACCAGGATTATAAGCCTGCACAAATTCCAATCGTTTACCAAAATGATTCGTTAGCGTGTCCACCATAGCCAGGTGAATTAATTCAAGGGGATCATATTTATTCATGATTTAAGGCGTAATTGAGTTCCTGCTCTAAGAGTGTTATGAGTCGTTGTTTGCCACGCTTTAAGATTTGGATGACGACAGGTTTAGCCACGGGCTCGATATCTTGTGTTTGGTAAACCAGAGGCAAACGCGCTTTACCTGCACGTTTAAAGGCTGCTTCACGATTGCTAATTTTAAACGCACCTGGTCGATAATGCTGACCCGCTTTAGCACCACCGGGCACTTCTTTGACCTTACCAAAATAACCTAACCCTACCGGATTAACACCCAGCCAGACCTTAATTTTACCTTCAGCATACACCGTGGTGACACGCACCCGGTGCTTTTTAAACAGGTTTCGTTTCACGCCGGAGGCATCAACGACCGCTTGGATTAATAACCGTTCGATAAATGCCGTGTATTTACGCTGGGCACGTTTAATGGCTCGCTTAACATCCGCCTGACTCCGATCCAAGCCCATTAACACGTCATCCAATGAATCATTAATATCAACCGCAACTTTTAACGCCATCGACTACCTTCTTTAGGTGCTTCATAAGGGGATAGTTTAATAATGGCCATACCGGTATCTTTTTTTAATGGCGTCCAGTTGAGTTGGAATTTCTGCTCGTCGATCACCACATATTCATGTTGTTCAAGCGTAGTTAACTCATTGACCGAAACGTGTAATTCAGGCGTCGCATAATTCAACTGGATTTTATTCAGCTTCCCTTCCTGATCT
>NZ_JAGSOY010000181.1 GCF_018837975.1 Zooshikella harenae
ACCCATTCTTGCAGGATGCTTGATATTATGGAAGCGAATGTATCGGTGTATACAATATAAATAGCATTTTTCAGTTATTAAGCTGTAGTGCCGAACTCTAATTTCTTGTCTTACACTCTCTAGAAGAGGGCTTGCCATGAAACTTTTACCTCAAGAAGTATCGCTCATTGAGGTATTACTAGGCTGTTTATTTATACAGTGTTATTAGAGCTGCATCAAAGTGACGTGATATATTACGTCACTATGACGTATAACACCCTGATAAAAAGCAAACTAATCTATATTAATCATATAGTTAGATTAGTTATTTAACGTTTAATCTAGTATTGAATATGTGAGGTGGTTAAAATATATTTAAGTATTATACGTCAGGGTGACGTAATGTATTACGTCATAGTGACGTTCATTAATAGTTACTTTCTTTGCCAGAAAACTGTGGAGATCTTATGGAAGAAGTCACAATCACAATTGACATATTTTGGCTTGTACTGATTGTTGCTGCTCTAGGGCTGTTGGTCGTAGGAGCAATAATTTTGTTCGCTTGGAAAGCATTTTCTGATGATTCCAGAGGATTTGTAAGTTATGAGAATTACCTAGACTTTTTGAGTACCCACAAGATTAAATCGAATTTACCAGTTTATCTAAACGAGGCTTACGCTGACTACCTGCAAAAGAGAAATGAATTCTGGTCTACATACGGTCAAGTTGTAGTTGCGGTATTTATAGTGATTGTTTTAGCAATATTAATGCTTACTAAAACTATTACTGCTGAGGCGGGACTCCCCATTTTGTCTGCGGTTTCTGGCTTTGCAATTGCCAAAGGTGTTTCATCAACAAAGAATACACCGAGCAATCCAAATGACCCGAATTTGGGGTAAGCATTCAATAGCAAAAATTGGTGGAATACGCTAAAGCGAATATCTCGCTCTAAGAGTTATAACTACTGTAAGGAAAATTTTATGGCTGTTAGTCATCGTGCTGAGATAAATCCTGAACTTTTAGTATGGGCAAGAAAGAGTATACGGATGGATATTGTCTATGCTGCAAAAAAGCTTAGGGTTGCTGAAAAAAAGCTAGAAGATTGGGAATCAGGAGTTGAACAGCCAACGATAAGGCAGTTAAGAAGTATCGCTAAATCATACAAAATTAATTTTGGTGCCTTTTTTCTCCCAGAGCCACCTGAACTGTTTAATTCGCCTGTTAAAGATTTCAGAAGACATCACGGCACAACCATATCTGACTTCCACCCTGAAATTTACATTGATCTAAGGAATAACCTAAATACACGAGAAATAGCAGTGGAGCTTGAATCAGAACTTGGCGAAAGACAGGTTCAATTCCAATCCAGTTGCACTATAGAAGAAAACCCTATCGATGTTGCTAAACGGGTTCGACGAATCATAGGAATGTCATTTGCTAAGCAAAAGACAGCCAGAAATAGTCGGCTTGCATTTAATATGTGGAGGGAGTTAATTGGAAGCCTAGGCTGCCTTGTCTTGCAATCAACAAAAATAGATTTAAATGAAATGCGTGGCTATTCAGTATATTTCGACTTTAAGCCGTTATTAGTCGTCAACAGAAAAGATTCATACTCAGCTAGAACGTTCACTTTATTGCATGAGCTCACACATATTCTATTACGATCAAGTGGTTTATGTGATCTGCATAGCAATACTAAAATGTCACCACATGAGCAAAGGTTAGAAGTATTCTGCAATAAAGTCGCAGCACAGATTCTAGTACCGGATGAATATCTTCTATCATACCCCGCTGTAAGAACCACTGGCCCTGAAGAATGGACTGACCAAATTATTTCACCGATTTCTCGTGACTTTGGCGTTAGTAGGGAGGTTATCCTAAGGAAACTGTTAGATCACAATTTAACAACAAAGGCTTTCTACGAAGAGAATAGAGAAAGGTATCGTCAAGATGCTGAAGCCACTAAGAGAAAGAAACAGGGAGGTTTTGTTACTCCTGCAGTTGATACAGTAAGTTCAAAGGGTAAGCAATTTGTATCACTTGTTTTTGATGCGATGAATTCCTCACTAATTACATCAAATGATGCGTCAGATTATCTTGGTGTCAAAGCTAAGCATTTCTCGAAAATTGAATTAAGTGTGGCGAGCTAGCATGAGTGATGCGAAATATGTAATCGATACCTGTTCTTTAACTAAGATGAGGCACACATATCCAAAAGACGTATTCCCTACAGCATGGACAAAACTAACGGAACTCTCTGAAGCTGGTATTGTGATATCAGCTGAAGACGTTTTAGAGGAGCTAAGTGCCTTTGATGATGAAATCCTAGAATGGGCTCAAGGCCAATCAGAATTCTTTTATCCACTAAATTCAAGTGTACAAAAAGCTGCTATTGACATATTACGACAGCACCCTGGGTTGCTTGATTTAAAGAAAAACAAATCAAGTGGTGACCCTTTTATAATTGCAACTGCATTATGTAATGACTGTTTAATAGTTACTGAGGAAAAACTAAGTAACTCTCCTATTCGACCAAAAATTCCAAATGTGGGCAGAGCGGTCGGCGTGGAATGTATTACCATCGTAGAAGTGTTCCGTAGGGAAGGTTTGCGGGTATAGATTAAAAAG
>NZ_JAGSOY010000182.1 GCF_018837975.1 Zooshikella harenae
GCTTTTTCTAATTGAAGCTCTTCATATGTTTTAGCACCTCTATCTTTTAACATATTTATTATTCGACACTTTATATTTTTAATTTCTTCCAAATCAGACCCATATCCGCTTGAGTATTCATCCATTTCATATGCATAGTCTAATGCAGTCATTTCTTTACCTTCATTAACCAAATTAATACTTGCACCATTTTCCATTAAAAAATTTACAATTTTTTCAGCTCCACTTGCAGATGACTCCATTAACAAAGTATCACCATACATTGCCAACTCATCAGTACTTATATCATCATAGCGGTCTAAACATCTCTTTTCTCTAATATTGATATCTAGACCAGAATCTAAATAATACCTTAGAATTTTTAATCTACTTTGTTCAAAAGCTATTGGGTTGTCAATACTCATTAAAGTTGACACTGAGAAAATGCTATTAAATACTTCTGGATAATATCCATTATCCAAGCAAATTTCAGCGCCTAAGCTAATGAGTTTATCAAACCAAACTGAATTTTTTTTACATATTGACTCCGAGATAGCAGTGAACCCATCATTATTCTTTATGTTTATCGAAATATTTGAAGCAAGCAATAACTCTAAAGCATCACTATTCTCAGTTTCAACACATTGTATTAGTGGATTTTTCGAGAACTCGCCAGATAAACTATTAATAGTATCCACAATATATTTAGAACTTAATAGAGTTCTTAATACTTCACTATCACCTCTAGTCACTGCATCTTCACAGACATCAAAAATAACAAGCTCTGGCAACTCAACGCCCTTAAATAAAAACCTTTGAATTTCTTTAATTTTTTTATTTTTACAAAATTCTACAAACTCAGTTATTCCTTCACAGCCTTTGTAGGCTGGATTAAAATATTCTTCAGCAATTACTCTTTTATTATATTTATATCTAATTCCCTCAGGATTGCTTCCAATATCATCAAACCAATCATAACTAAAAAGCTCAACAATAAACTCTTCTACAATTGACAAATCTAACAAGTCTACAAAATTGTCATCTTGATCCCAAAGAGCAGTACTAAATCTAATACATTCATTATCCTGCATATCATAGGATAGCATAGGTTTATCTATCAAATTTTCTGCAACAATAAGCAGCTTTTTATATATTTTTTCGTTTAACTCAAGAGAATTTCCTGCTAAACAACTTGCAAACTTTTTCAATCCTTCATTTGACTCAAAATACTCATTAACTAGCTCAAAAAAATTATATTTATCTTTATCAAGATACAAAAAAACATTTATACAAAACATAATTTTACAACCTTATTAATCTGACTCTGGAATAAAGCCCTCTATTTTTTTCAAGTTCAAACCAATAGTCCCAGGAGGAATATCTATATCTTTAACAGAATGAAATAGATTACTCCAATCACGACCATTAATGGACTTTTCAGCTTTATTTATATACTTATTCCAACATTTCTTTGAGTATGAATCTGATTGACAATCTATTGAA
Organism: Zooshikella harenae; assembly: GCF_018837975.1. Classification (GTDB taxonomy): domain Bacteria; phylum Pseudomonadota; class Gammaproteobacteria; order Pseudomonadales; family Zooshikellaceae; genus Zooshikella; species Zooshikella harenae. The sequence goes on from NZ_JAGSOY010000182.1 coordinate 1,483, forward strand.
AACTGTTTTTCAACATCAAGAAAACTAAGGTCAGGTTTTTTATAAATAAACCACTCATGGCTTTTAGTGGTTAGTTGCTTCTTCATCCACTCTTCATTATTAACACCTTCTTTAGTTGTCTTCTTATCCTTACTAACCCAAGTGAATTTCTGAAAACACCACACTACTTTATTACTTATATTTTCTAGCCCTGCATACGACCTATCTAGAAAAAATTCTTTTTGATAGTTTCCACTACCATTACCTAGATCACTTATTTTAAATTTCGACAAATCTGTATATGGATTATACCTCCAACTATTCCTTTTTTCTGAAAGACTTTCAACAAAACTTTTCTTAAGCAAAGTCTTAACTTCAATCCAGTGCTCTTCATCCTTGCTCATAACAATAATATCAATGCGTCGCTTTAATTCTGGCTCGTGGTTTTTCATATGAACAGTTATATGTCTATCTAGTTCTGCACCAACTAATTCGAAATTTGAGGCAACATAACTTGCTATCACACCAAGTTGAAATTGTGCTCCATACATATTTTTTGTGTTTGTAAACTGAAAAGCGTTAAGCATAATTGCTTTCAATGAGTCTGCTGCACTTTCACTTATCACACCATCTGAGATTTCTTTTTGCAAAAGAGCAAGTATGCCAACCAGCTTAAATATATTAATTCGCTGATCATTATGTCCTTTTAAAAAATTAATTACATACTCAATTCCTACTCTAGCCTTAAGAAAAATCATTGCGCGCCATAGCTGAGGTTTAAACAAAATCTTTCTTACATCTCTTAATCTTGCACTTTTATTGAAAGCTTTTTTATCTTTCATTAATGCACAAACTTGTTTTACTAAATTACCAATAAACCCAACATCTAAATCCATCTCTTTTTTAATCGCTTTCAATTCCTTTAAAAGTTCAACTGCTCTGCCGAGTGGTAATCGTGATTTTTTTGTATTTTTTGCATACGCTTTTGGGATGGCGAAATTAATAGCACTGGCATACCATGGCTCATAGGGTTGATTATCCAAATACGCAAAATCATCACCTGTTAAGACTTCCCCAAGTTCTCCACCTAAAGGCATTGACAATAAATCAATCCAGGCCAGTAAATGA
>NZ_JAGSOY010000183.1 GCF_018837975.1 Zooshikella harenae
GTCGGCCTGGTTATCCAGCACATTTAAGGTCAGATCAAACTTAGCGGTGGGGCTGGTTTCCGCCAGCGCTTCAATCACTAAATCCCCCAGCTGTTGCTGAGTAACATCTTGGGTCTGTACCGCCAGCATGACCTGGAACAACGGATGATGACTTAAGTGACGATTCGGCTGCAGGACCTCCACCAACTGTTCAAACGGTACTTGCTGGTGTGCATAAGCATCCAGCGCTGTTTCTCGGCAACGCGCCAATAGTTCAGTGAATGAGGGGTTACCAGACAGGTCGGTGCGCAACACCAGAGTATTCACAAAGAAACCGATAAGCGCTTCTATCTCCAGCTGTTCCCGATTCGCCACTGGGGTACCCAGCACGATATCGGTTTCCCCACTGTAGCGACTGAGCAGCAAGGCAAAGGCAGCTTGTAGTCCCATAAACAGGGTCACGCCCTGCGCTTGGCAGAAATCCCTAAAGGCTATCGCTAACTTGGCAGGCACCGCTTGCTGATACACCTCCCCGGTATAGCTTTGTTCTTTGGGACGAGGCATATCCAGTGGCAGACTGTGTACATCAGGAATATCCATCAACTGCATTTGCCAGTACTGCAGCTGCTTCTGTAATACCTCACCTTGCAACCAGTTCCGCTGCCAAACCGCATAATCGGCATACTGAATAGCCAATGAAGGCAATGGATTCGACAGACCTTGGCAATACGCCTGATACAGAGTTGTTAACTCATTGAACAGTAAATCTGTAGACCAGCCATCGGAGGCAATATGGTGCATGGTCAGCAGCAGGACATGCTCACTGTCTGTTAATTCAACCAGCTGACAACGCAACATCAGGTCATGGCTAAGATCAAAGGGTGTTTCCGCTTCAGCGTTCATCAGTGCATTTAACTGTGATTCACGCTGAGTAGCCGTCATTGCTTTTAGGTCTACAGTGGCTAGCGGTAATACACTGGGAGCCGCTTGAATTAGCTGATAACTCTGACCATTTTTTTCAATATAACAAGTTCTTAGCACTTCATGGCGCGTCACGATTGTTGACAATGCCTGTGATAGTGCTTGCTTATTTAAATCGCCTGTCAGTTTAAACACCCCAGGCATGTTATATGAGGCTCCGCCTTCCAGTTGTTGCAGGAACCAAAGCCGTTGCTGAGCAAAAGATAATGGAAAGAACAATGGTAAAGAGTCTGAGCGGTCTGCTGGCTTAATAGCAAGTGCCTGATCACCTGCCAAACTGGCAATTTCTTTTGCCATACTGGCTAATGTTGCACTTATAAAGACCTGTTTAATGGACAGCTCTGCACCAAACTGCTCTCTTATCTTCGCGACCAATCGAACAGCTAATAACGAGTGTCCACCCAGTTTAAAGAAGTTTGCATGAACACTGACGGGGTTGTTGAGTTCCAACACCTCCTGCCAAATCAACGCCAGCTGTGCCTCAGTTTCTGTGGTGGGTGCCACATAGTCATCACCCGCGTTATATTCAGGCACCGGTAATGCCTTGCGATCCAGCTTACCGTTCGCATTCGCCGGGAATGCGGCCAACACCACCCAAGCGGCTGGGATCATAAAGTCCGGCAACTGCTCTTGAAGCACCTGACTTAATGGTTCAATCAATACGGTTTGATCTGTACTAGCCACCTCCGCATTCGTTGGCACCACATAAGCTACTAGCTGTTTATCGCCAGGCTCATCTTCCCGTACCAGCACTACTGCATCATGCACTGTGTCCTGCTGACGTAACGCGGTTTCAATCTCACCCAACTCAATACGGAAGCCTCTCAGCTTGACTTGGGTATCCAGTCGTCCAAAGAATTCCAACTCACCATTGGCGAGCCAGCGCACTAAATCACCGGTGCGATACACTCGTGCCCCAGCATCCGCACTGAATGGATGTGCAATAAACTTCTCCGCGGTCAGCTCAGGACGATTCAGATAACCTCGTGCTAAGCCAATCCCACCAATCAGTAACTCACCGGGCACACCCACAGGTACTAACTGTTGCTGGCTATCTACGACATACACTTCTGTGTCTAAGGTAGCGCTACCAATCGGCACACTGCCCCCACCACTTACGGGTTGATCCGTGCTTCCAGCACCTAACCAGTACAGGGTGGAGGAAATGGTGGTTTCTGTGGGTCCATAGTTATTGATTAACTGACAATGCTGCTGGGCAGGTCCCGTCAGCCAACCTTCGGCAAAGTCGGGCGGTAATACATCACCACTGACCACTAATCGGCTCAGTGAGGTCGCTTGCCAAAAGGTGGTATCCATGAGCACAGGCTCTAACAAGGCCTTGGCATACAAGGGGGGGAATTCAGTAATGGTGATAGGGTTGGCTTGCAACCAGCTGACAAACTCTGCCGAGGTCCACAACTCCGCAGGACGAATATACAAACAGGCTCCGCTGGTTAGGGCTTCAAACACCTGCTCCACTGCTGCATCAAAGCCAATGTTGGAGAATTGCAATACGCAGTCTTCAGCACTGATGCCATAAGCCTGGATAATACTTTGGATATGGCTGACCAATGCCTGATGCTCAATCATCACTCCTTTGGGCTTACCCGTAGAGCCCGAGGTA
>NZ_JAGSOY010000184.1 GCF_018837975.1 Zooshikella harenae
GGTCCGTTGGAATGAAATCACCCAAGATCGAGACATTAACTACCTAAATTGTACCTTTTTAAAAGGTGCATACTTACATCAATAAAAACCACGTATAGCAAGACTTACAGAGAGGTACGCGTGTATGCGTACCATCATCAGGGGGTCTTCCGCTAGATACTAGCTTTTACCCAACGATGAAATAAACAACTCTATTTATTTTCATTTTTCCATTCATTGATGAAGCCATCCTTTATTCTTGATGGTAAGCCTTCATGCCACCACTGATAAACTTCAGGTAATGTATCTTCTTTGGCTTCATCATAGTCAGGCTCGTAATATTCGTTTACAACCTCTCCATTTTCAAATCGGTAGAATATTTCCCACGGATCATCATCTCCAACGAGGCATGCTCTAACATCAATACCTGGAGCAAGTTTCCCTAAAAACCAGATAATTTTTCTGATAATGTCTATACCACTTCTTCCATGAACAAAATGATAAGAATGATAATCTCCAATCTGCTGCCTACTTTCAGCAACTAAATAACCCGAAGGAGACCCATACACCTTCTTGACGCTTTTTAAAAGACTTTTAACCAGTTCCTTAGCATTATCAGGTGAAACAGCAAGAGCATCGTTTAATAAGTTTTCTTTGGTTTTTTTGAAATTAGGTTCGGGCTTATCATTTATCGTTTTAAAAACTTTAGTTAACTTAGCATTCAACTCTTGATCATGATGCTTTATATAGAGGTTTGTGTGTAATTCAGCCATCTTATTCTTACTCGACACTAAATACTTTAAATGTATATATGTTCCCTCAGTCGCCATACTTGACTTTTCAAGCTCAGCATATTTTCCAAGGGGACACCAAACACCGGAACTGTATACTGTATATATTAACAGTATTTTTAATGCTATGAAACAACTGTTTCGTGTCCCTTCGGGGCTTTGTTGCAGTACTGAATCATCTGGTCTTTTGAGGTTGTTTAGACAGATTTATAGCTTTGAGGCATGCCCAGCGACGTAAATTGAAGCCCTTTAGCGTGACAAACCACCTAACTTAGGTGTGAGACTTTATTGTAGGTCTACACCTGTCTAGTCTAAAAAACGGGAACAAACGTGTTCCCTCAGTGAATATGCGAAGCCATGAAAGTTAGATTATGCACAACTGCTAAGGGGACATAGAGCATCTATAATATAAAAACAGGCCAACAACATAGGTAAACTTCCTTAAGTATATTAGCTGCAGAATCTAAAAGAATTAAAGGATCGTTCATGCGTTGTATAACCTCATCTTTATTAATGCATACTCTGGTCATAGCTGGAACTTAGCCAGTCCTATTTATTAACTATTTTTCATCCCACGATTTTTGGTTCTTGGGTAACCTAGACTCATCGTCGATGACGACAACTGTATTAGGTTCTTTTTCCCAGCTCCAAAAGACCCAGTTAATGTCTTGGGCTGTCGCATTATTTGCAAAGCTTTGAACACGAATGCCTGCAACATCATGTTGGATGAGCTTTTTCGCTAATTCCCAGGTAGGTGGTGTTTCACCATTAACAACTATCAATTCCCAAGGAGATGCCAACTCATTAAAGCTGGTACCTATTGCTGACAAGGTGCCTGGCTGTGTGAGGTCTAAAACACGTTTACAGTCAGCTTGATAAGTACAAAGTGTCAGTGGTTGAGTTTTATAAGGAAATCCTTGCTGGGCCTCTAACCACGCTGTTTCAAAGCGCTCTGATGTATAAAGTGTTGGTATACCTATAGGGTTAAATCGACCACCATGGCGAGCAGCACCTTCTCCTGATGTAGGAAGAAATGACCAGCGAGGGTTATGTGCTCGATACACCTTGCCCTTAAAGCTGATAATAGGCAACTTCAAGCATAACCCCCTTCTGCAATTCTGCTCAGGTACTTTCTCACAGCTTCCGCTTTACCTTGTTTAACCAAATCTTCAGCAGTAAGGCCTCCAAAGGAGGGTAAAGGTTGAGACCGATACCAGGCAAATGCGGCATACACTGAGTCAGTCCAAGGGAGAATTCGATTGATGATTTCGATAACCTCTCGAAGCCTGGTTTGGCTCTTTCTCGTTAGTGCTCTGCTTTTCTTCGACACAGCATCAGCTGATAGCCCTGTAGCAAGCGCAAGCTCTACCTTCGTAATGTGTAACGCAGCAACTAAGGGATCTGTATGGACGTTACCATCTTTACCTATAACGTCACTGATGAACTCACTCCTCATACAACGCCTCTTAAATAGACCATATTTATGGTTATATTAACAGGCGTTAGTTGTAAGTGCAAAGCTGGTGGGTAGCTAAAAAGTTCCGATAACTGCGATTACCGGAAATTTTTTCAGGGGTGGTTGGTATTCTGCGGTGGAGTAGGCGCACTAAGGGCACGAGCAAATAAATCAGCAGCAGCTTATATAGCGAAGAGCTCAAGCTACAACTGGAAGCGCTGCTGGATTTTGATGAAGAAGATCAGAAAGCGGCTAGAACCGTACTTGAAGGTTTAATCCTGCGGCATAACGCTAAAAAAACATTGTGGGGTAATTAAAATTATTCATAAAAGCCTACATCTGTAGGCTTTTTT
>NZ_JAGSOY010000185.1 GCF_018837975.1 Zooshikella harenae
TAAGGACATGAATACCACCGTGTTGGAAAACTTTGGCTTACAACAGGGTAATGATGGCTTACCCGTAAAAATTAAAGGGGGGTTACAAAAAGGCAATAGCCATGAGGTGAAACCGTTTGAAGTGATCGGTACCGGTTTAGTGAGTGAAGTGGATATGGGTTCGTTAAAACCCGGCGAAATGAGCACCATGAGTGCCACCTTGAAGCTCCATTACTACAAGTTAAGTATTGATAACAGCGTGAAAGCGGAAATTGATTTAATCAATATGAAGCGAGTGATTAACGGGGTGGATCAATTAAAACAAATGCGCGATGCATTGGGTATTTAATACCTATTTTATATCTTTATTTTTTTCTTTATTAAATTATTTAACAGGTAAAACCATGAGTCAAATATACACATTAGAGTATCCCATCAACGTCAATGGTGAAGTTGTTTCAGAAATTAAATTACGCCGACCTACCGTCAAAGATATGAAAAACACAGAAAAACAAGGCGGCGGGGATTTTGAGCAAGCCATTGCCTTAATTGCCAGTTTATCCGGCATAAGTCAGCAGGATATTGAAAATATCGACGGGGCTGATTTTAAAAAAATCAATAATTTGGTGGTGGATAAATTTTTTCGTCATTAATTATCGTTACTGTCAAACCATCGTCTTTGCCTTAGCCGCCCGCCTCCCTGGAACCCCACTGTCTGAATTTATCAACATGCCACTGGATGAATTAGTGGACTGGTTGCATGCTGCCCCCAAAGAGCCAACCCTATGAGTAAACTTGCCTTAAATATTGCGATTGGTGCGTTTTTAGATAAATCACTGGGTAAATCCATTAAGAAAAGCCAGTCGTCAGCAGCCAGACTGGGGCGAGCCTACCGGGAAACCAATAAGCAGTTAGCTGCTATCCGTGAGGTCAATCGTTATCAAAATAGACTCAGAGAATTACGCCAACAACAAACCCTGCTTGGGTACTCTTCAAGCAGCCTGGCTAGTGAAATCGCATCCGTTGAAAGTCAGTTTGCAACTGCGCAACAGGCGGCCGCTCAATTAGGAGTAGAAGTTGGAAATCTTGCGGCTGAACAACAGCAACTAGAAGCTACCAGCCATTGGCAAGGCTTTGCAATCGGACTCAATGAGCATTGGAGTGAATTTGCCGAGACCGTATCAACCGTCGTTCAGTCACTGACGGTCATGAGCGGGGCTATTTCAGGGGTCATGACAGCAACCAACGCATTAACCGCTGAACAGCTTGGGCTTGCCCAGTCCTACGGCATGACCATTGAGCAATTCCAAGCCTGGGGTGGCTTGGCAGCCCAGGCAGGACTCAATGCTGAAAATACCGGTGATTTAGTTGAAGAACTCACGAACAAAGTGGGTGAATTTAAAGCGCTGGGTGAACAGTCGGCACTGAGCGAGGTTTTTGATTCTCTAGGGATGGATCAATTCTTTCTGGAGGGAATGAGTTCAGTAGAGCAGTTTGAGTTCATTATGCAACGGTTAATGAGCCTCAAAGATGATCAAGCCGCGGCAAGCTTGGCTGATATGTTAATGGGCGGCGAAGGCAATAAAATCATCACTTATCTACGCAACAGCGGACAATCGCTCGATCAGGTATTGGCAACGCAAAACCGTTTTAATCAGCTCTCCACAAAAGGCGCTCAAGGTGCTACTGCTTATCACCGCTCAATCACCCAGCTTTTTAACACATTTAAAAGTGCCTGGGCGGAGATTTCAGGGGTTGTCGGTGGTGAATTAGCGCCTAGTATTAGTAGCTGGTCTGAATCAGCGGCTAATTTTGCACGTCAGAATAAAACCCAGTTAATTAAAGGTCTTAAACTAACGATATCGGTGATTAAAGGCTTTGGTAGTGCCATTTGGACCGCGATTAAGGGTGTTAAATTAATCGTTAATCAAGTCGCTGAATGGGCTGGCGGCTTTGAGAATTTAGCCCGTATTGGTGGTGTGGTGTTAGGGACTTTACTGGGCGTCAAACTACTTACGGGCGTGGTGGCGGTGTATGGTGGTATTTCAGCATTAATTACCGCGGCGGGTGGATTATCGGCTGTACTGCCCGCGGTTGCCGTGGGTATCAAAGCCATTGGCACCGCGATAATGGCGAATCCCATTGGTTTAGCGATAAAAGCGATTGCGTTAGGTGCTTCAATATTAATTATGTATTGGGAGCCTATTAGTAGCTTTTTTTTAGAATTATGGGCCAGCGTAAAACAACCCTTTGTCCAATTTTGGGACTGGGCTAAAAACGTCTTTTTTAGTTATTCACCTATTGGCATTCTCATTAAAAAATGGGAACCGATATCCGGCTTTTTTAGTGAAACCTGGGACAACATCAAGGGTAAGTTTTTGGGGGCTTGGGATCTCATTAAAGGTATTTTTAACAAATCCCCCATTGGTATGCTGCTCAAACACTGGAAGCCAGGCTTTGAATGGCTAGCGTCCAAATTCAGTTGGATTAAGGACGTTATTAGTCGTGTGTTTAACTGGTTTGGCGATGATGAGGACGAAGATGACAACGATAAAAAGAAAGCAAAACCTCAACGTAAACCATCA
>NZ_JAGSOY010000186.1 GCF_018837975.1 Zooshikella harenae
GCTACTAGTAATGAAACAAACAGATGGCTTTAAGCTTATTGGTTTTCCTAAAGATGCTTATGATGATGTGCGAAAAGGGAGTGCTTTATACATTGATGCTCATAATACAAATACGGTTGTACCAGGCTATTTTATAGAAGCACAATATAAAACTTCAGTGGGTTATTTGCTTGTTACATCATTTGACTGTCCTTTTGAAGAGTCGAATGTGTTTATTCTATTAGACCTGAATTACAGGATACTTGCCAAAAAATATCTCCAAATGTGGTACGAAACCTTTCTACTTAAGGCTCACTGGTCAGTTTCAGACACTAAACTTATGCTGCAATATCAAGGTAATTTAAGTTACTCTCTGACAATCAAGCCCAAAATACTAGGTAGAGGGTATAAGCTTGTTTTGCAAAAAGAAGCAGCTTCTCTCATCTATGATTCCTCATCTGCACCTTCTGTTCATTAATTTGCGCACTATTGACGATATAACTGGTTTAAATTCAAGAGAGAATATAGTGGTTGATAAATAACCAGCTTTATTCTTTTATGCATTACAGGAACTTCAATCTTGAGTGTGTGCCAGCGAAGGCAAAATGCTGTGTTATTGATGTATTAGTAAAAGAATGAATTAACCTTGCATACTCTGGGTTCACTTATCACTATGCTCTATTGTAGAGTATACCCTTGGCGAAGAATCATTTTGATGTGAACAGTCATTAATATTTGCCCTATGCACTAAATCATGTTGGGGGAAATACACAAAACTTGGCGTAATCACCTAAAGCTGTGTTTTGTTGATATACTTTCATTTGTATGACTGTTTGTAGTGAACCATTTTTTGCTGCGAAAATTGATTATTGGACTATGATTGCAATCTGAGTGAGCAAGTAACTATTTATGAAGCAGTGGACTCCTTCCGGATGGAGAAATTTCCCTATCCAGCAACAACCAACGTACCCTGATCAAAATACACTTAAATTGGTTGAGCAAAATTTAGCGCAAATGCCACCATTAGTATTTGCAGGTGAAGTACGACAATTACGTCAACATTTTGCTGATGTAACCGCTGGTAAAGCATTTTTACTGCAAGGTGGTGATTGTGCAGAGAGTTTTGCGGAGTTTAATGCAACGAATATCCGAGATACCTTTAAAGTCATGCTGCAAATGGCTGTGGTATTGACCTTTGCTGCAGCTTGTCCGGTGGTTAAAGTGGGACGACTTGCAGGCCAGTTTGCCAAACCTCGGTCTGCTGATAATGAGGTGATTAATGGTGTAGAGTTGCCAAGTTATCGTGGTGATATTATCAATTGTATTGATTTTACAGCAGAAGCTAGAACGCCTGATCCTCAACGCTTAGTCCGTGCATATAACCAGTCTGCCGCAACACTGAATTTGTTACGTGCTTTTGCCCAAGGAGGCTTAGCGGATTTACACCAGGTACATCGTTGGAACTTAGGATTTTTGGCTAATAGTGGTCAGGGAGAACGTTATCAACACCTTGCTGATCGAATTGATGAAGCATTAGCTTTTATGGCGGCTTGTGGTATTACAGCGAATAATACGTCATCTATACGCGAAACAGATTTTTACACATCACATGAAGCCCTTTTATTAAATTATGAAGAGGCACTTACCCGTCAGGATAGCCTAACAGGAGATTGGTATGACTGTTCTGCGCATATGTTGTGGATTGGTGATCGTACCCGTCAGGTAGATGGTGCTCATGTAGAGTTTTTGCGTGGAGTGCACAATCCTATTGGTATAAAAGCAGGTCCCACGACGAATACTGATGATTTGATGACTTTATTAGATAGATTAAATCCAACCAACGAGCCTGGTCGGATTAATGTCATTGTACGTATGGGTGCAGGTTTAGTAGAAAAGAATTTACCAAGGCTTATTCAAGCAGTGAAAAGAGAAGGAAAACAGGTGTTGTGGAGCTGTGATCCTATGCATGGTAATACGATTAAAGCGGGAACAGGTTACAAAACACGTGCATTTGATGATATTTTGGCTGAGGTTAAACATTTCTTTGCTGCACATCAAGCTGAAGGTACCTATGCGGGTGGCGTACATTTTGAAATGACAGGGCAAAATGTCACGGAGTGTATTGGTGGGGCTCAAGCAATTACTGAAGACCGCTTGTGTGATCGTTACCATACACATTGTGACCCTCGGTTAAATGCAGATCAATCGTTGGAGTTAGCCTTTCTTATTTCAGAGACACTGAAAGAGTGCCGGCAGTACTATCTCAATGGTTCACAAGAGTAAATTGCAAAAGGAGTGCTAATGCTTGAGATAGCAGACAATCTATCTAATGACGATAAACCGGCTTTTTATAGTGACCTGCAGCTTATGGCTGCAGGGTTGCTGGAGGGTGATGATGACTTAATATCATCACTTGCCAATCTAAGTAGTTTATTGTTTTGGCAATTAGAGGATATTAACTGGGCTGGCTTTTATCTTTTATCAGAGAATGTGCTGGTTTTAGGGCCTTTTCAAGGTAAACCTGCTTGTAATCGAATAATGGTTGGGCAGG
>NZ_JAGSOY010000187.1 GCF_018837975.1 Zooshikella harenae
TACCATCGGGTTATCAGGATTACCATCCAGATATTCAATCACCACTTCCTGACCAATACGCGGAATGGCGACTTGCCCCCATTGCCCGCCAGCAATGCCCGTATTGACACGTAACCAACGGGTGGTTTTTTCATTTTTTTTGCCGTCCCGATCCCAGTGAAACTGCACTTTGATCCGACCGTGTTTATCGGTGTAAATTTCTTCGCCCGCAGGACCGGTGACTACAGCAGATTGCGTACTCTCAATGAGGACTTTTTTATGTTTTTGCGCTGGACGATAGTTTTTATCCGCAGGGATACAATCAAAAACTAGCCAAAACGAAGGTTTTTTAGGGGAGGCCGTCAAGTGATGAAGCCACAGGAGCTTATATTAATAAGTGACTGTGGTGAAGAGCGCTGACAACGAACCCTAAAAAAGATTCGTGAAGGGTATAGCTGATGTAATGTCCGCCTTGGCTAGGGCCCCTTCATCCAATGCTTGTGGATTTGTCCCTTCATGTGTTACCCGGGTAATCAGGTATTCCCCTTCAAATTGAGCATGCTCAGTGATATTCACTCTGTGCTCAGGTATCAAATGATGAAGTGGAAGAACTTATGATTAAATAAGTGACTGAACTATTCACAGCTTCAATGCAATTCATTACAGTCACTCAGTTATTATAAAGCATCTATTTAAGCTATAATAAAAAAACAAAATACTTACCAGCAATTTTTACGATACTCACAGTTATAGAAAGTCTATTTTTTTCATCATATTTTGCTTCAACCACATCAATTACTTTATCCTCTTTAGGGTCAAGATCATACTCCTTATTAAAATCTTGAGTATAATCAGGTTGTATTTTTGCACTTACAAACTTACTTTCCATATAAGATTCAAGAATAATTTCTTCTGGTAGTATTTTTTGCTTAATATTTCCTTTTTCAATAATTTCGCGAACAGGTTTCATCAACTCATTTCTAAACTCCTCATCACTGACCTTATGCATTACAGGGCCTACCTGTAGATTAAGGCTAATCATTTTCAAGAATTCATCAAGATCACCTCGATTAACAACATCAGCTATTTTTAATACATACTGTCTTATATCATCATACTCGTTTTCATGAATTTCCTGAAATTGGTCACGCCATGGCGAAATATCATATTCATGTTGAACAAATGAAACTTGAGCAATAGCTTGTTTGTTTTCATCATCAAATTCACTATCATCGTCATCAAGCTGAAATTCTGCAATATTTTTTTTCTTGCCATCAGGATCTAAAAAATAAATGCTACCAGCCACACTAAATCCACTGGGTTTTTCTAAACTATTAGGAATAACAATGCTTGGTAAAAAGACAAACTGTAATTCATTCTCACCATCAATAAGATATGAGTTTATCGGCATTGTTGAGACGCCACTCACAGTTTCAAGTTCGTTAAATGGAAATCCATTAACTAAAAGTTTTACATGGCCTGAGCGTACATTTAAACTTAGAACTACATATTTTGTAATCATTATTTAAACCTAAACGTTTTTAACATTTTGTGTTTGGTATACTTACTAAGTAACTATTGATAGTATAATCGTTAAAAATAAAGAACCCAATTCAACAACGGGTAGTAGATCTAATGTTTAAAAAACAAATACTCATTTTAACTTGCTGTATACCATTCTTTACAGCTTGTATTAGTGAAGAAGCAGCTCAAGCTGAACTTAACGAGTTTGTTAGCAAGACCATGGCAAACATGATCGATATAAAGGGTGGAGCCTTTAAACGAATGACTGCTGAAGACTATATGAATAGAGAGTACAGTAAGCCTAAGTTATATGAAACAGTGATTACTGACTTTGCTATTGGTAAGTATGAAGTTACTTGTGCCGAATTTGCCTTCTTCTTAAAGTCTTCAGGGCATAAAGCGCCTCAGTTTAAAAAAGAAGCAAACTGTATTATTGATAGAACCCCTGCTCATTATGTAAGCTGGTATGATGCCAAAGCTTACTGTGAATGGCTAGGTACCGTGTCAAATAAGTCCATATCATTACCTACAGAAGCACAGTGGGAATACGTTGCTCGTAACTTAGGACAAAAAGGTGTACTATTTGCTACTAATAATGGTAAGCGTGAACCTGGAAAAAATACTGATGGTTACGAGACCTCTCATGGTAGCTTTACACCAACGGTAGTAGATAAGTATCCACCTACACCTTTAGGTGTTTATGCTCTAGAAGGAGGCGTGTCAGAATGGGTCTTAGATTCTTGGACTCGTAATTATGACAAACTAGCAATACAAAACCCTGTAAACCTTGTTGATGATGAAGATAATACCAAAACTAATAGAGGCCATTCTTTCCGTTCAAGTGGTGGCAATAAAGTATTCCCTACCACTATTAGACGCGATCCTGAATCTGCAGATTCTGAAATTCCAGACATAGGATTTCGCTGTGCTATAAATAAATAGGCTATCTAATAATTATTACTATACGTCTGCTTTTTAAGTATTCAGTCAATCTAACCTCTATATCATATAATACTTTTA
>NZ_JAGSOY010000188.1 GCF_018837975.1 Zooshikella harenae
GGGGTAGGATTGACTCCATTATCGAAGTACCTCTAACTCGTTATGATGCTGAGAAAGCTGCAATCCAAGATATTCAAGCTTTATTACGCTTGACTAGCCTGGGTAAGGTTGCTGTTAGCAATAAAACATTTTTTCCATCTAAAGCAGCAACAAAAACCATTACCCAAATACTTCGAGATGGTGATTTTTATAATTGGCAAAATGTCAAAGATTCACATGCGAGCGATGTTGGCCCAATAAAATCATTTGCTTGGCCTTTAATGTTACAAGCATCTAAATTGACCGAATTACAAGGTAGTAAATTAACATTAACAAAGTCGGGCCAAAAAGCCTTAACTTCATCTCCTGCTGAAACCCTAAAGATAATTTGGTCACGCTGGCTGAAATCAAAGTTGATAGACGAGTTTAATAGAGTTGATCAAATTAAAGGTCAAAAAGGAAAAGGGAAACGCTCAATGACATCAGTGGTTGAGCGCCGCGGAGTTATCATCGAAGCTCTGAAACATTGTCCTGTTAATGAGTGGGTTACATTTGATGAGTTTTCTCGTTTTATGCAAGCATCAAATTTTAATTTTGAAGTGACCCGTTCTTTATGGCACTTATATATTGAAGACGCTAATTATGGTAATTTAGGATATGATGGTTACCATGATTGGCGTATTCTTCAAGGACGCTATATTTTATGTTTCTTGTTTGAATACGCTGCAACATTGGGCTTAATAGATGTAGCCTATGTAAATCCTCAGGAGACCCAGAGTGATTATAATAATCTTTGGGGAGCAGATGACTTAGATTTTCTAAGTCGCTATGATGGATTAATTTATTTTCGACTTAATCCACTAGGCGCTTACTGTCTTGGACTTACCTCAAATTATGAGCCAAATCATATAGAAACAAAAATCAAACTAAGTGTTTTGCCAAATCTACAAATAAAAACATCTGAAACACTTTCAACTGAAAAAGCATTTTTACTAGAAACCTATGCAGAAAAGGTGTCAGATCAACAATGGCGGCTTAGTCAGGAAAAAATGCTTTCAGCGGTAGAGCAAGGACATAAGCTTTCTGAATTAAAAACATTTTTGACAGAAGGGGATGACCAACCATTACCTGAAACCGTTGAAGGGCTTATTGCTAAAGTTGAGCGTCAGGCTCAATCCTTGACGTTAAAAGGACCCGCCATATTAATTGAATGTACTAATGAAAAAATAG
Organism: Zooshikella harenae; assembly: GCF_018837975.1. Classification (GTDB taxonomy): domain Bacteria; phylum Pseudomonadota; class Gammaproteobacteria; order Pseudomonadales; family Zooshikellaceae; genus Zooshikella; species Zooshikella harenae. Next base: position 1,210 of record NZ_JAGSOY010000188.1, read on the forward strand.
CAAATACTATCAGTCAACATGAGCTTACCAAAAAGCACTGTATGCTTGCTGGTAAACGTCACTTAGTGGTTAAAGCAAACTCAGAAGCAACTTTTAGAAAAGCACTTCGTCAATTAGGTTATGGGATGCCACTGGTTTAAAAAGCTCACATATTGGTGTGGAATGCCAGTATCTTCGCAAGGGGTCTGGCTGGCATTAGGGGTATAAAAAATTTTTGCTGTGGGTATATCAATACTCATCTTGTTGCATGATTTTCATTTTATTAAAGTGCTCCACACATACAACCCAGTAGACTGTAGAATAAAAACCCCGTTCATGTATCTGACAATTATCATGGGGTAGAAATGGAAAACGTATTTGACTTTAGATATAGCTTAATTAACGAATACATCTCGTTTTCCAGAATCTTTGTATCAATAGCCGAAGAAGATATTAAGAACTTAAGGGCACATCTAAAAATAGTGATTTTTTATGAGAGCAAGGAAGCACTGCATGGAGGACCGCAGTATATAAGGAATACATGAGGAGCCAAGTACAGCGCTGACACAGCTATCACTGTTAAATATTAATCAAGTTCCCAGAATATAGAGGGAAGCTTCATAATGACCTACTTGAGTTGACACAAAAATAAACAGGGAACGTTATGAAGTTTAATGAAGACACCCGCGTAAAAATCTCGGCTATCCTCCACCTGATGAAGCTGGGATCGGGATACTAACATATTCCCTAAGCTGTTCACTGCATCGAGCCGGATGATGTTAGCTGCCTGACATCAAATTGACCTTGATAACGAAGACCTCGGCCGCGTCTTCTTTGAGCATCTCATTGACGGCTCCAACACTAAGCTCATAGATTTCGAAAACTTCAACAACAATAGCTTCCATGTTTTCACCGAGCTCACTTGCTAAAATGGCGATGAAGAGTTTCGTCGAGAAACTAATGGACTACAAAAGCAAATCATGCGCTATCCACAGCTATTCGCCACTAAAGCCATTGAGCGTAAACTCAATGAGGGGAGAGAAAAAAGGCATCATCTGGTACACACAAGGCAGCGGGAAAATAGTGCTCACCTACGTTTTCTGGCCAACCTGGGTTAGCCCCCAACGCTATCAAGATCGTGCTAACGTTACACTGCTGATTGTTGATGAAGATAAAGCCAAAAAGAATCCTGACTCCAAGGCCATCAGCTCCAAGCCGCTACACGAGCGTCAGCATATCCTCAACATCTGCTACGCTGTAAGAGGCTAACAACACTTGGTTGGATGGG
>NZ_JAGSOY010000189.1 GCF_018837975.1 Zooshikella harenae
ATTGTTTTATAATATTGCTAAGCATGTTTTGTGAAGTTATTGTGTACCCTTAACTGATTGACTGAATCTAGTGCTTATTCATGTATGTGCTAAAAGTCTTGTCGAGGGACTGCTACACCTAAGAAGTTAAAGTTAATGGTGTAAGCCTTGTCTTAAATATTGGCCACTTATACCTAATCGAATAAAGGTTTAGATGTATATTTTATGACTTTTTATCTTCGATTAGTGTGTCTTTCTTTCATGAAAAACAGTTTTACTTGATTTTTCTAAAATTGAGATCAACTGTCTGTGGCATATAAACAAGAGATGGAAATGAATACTTGTAGCTGATCTTGTATTAATGGCTTTTTCATTGTATACAAAAATCAATAAAAAGATTCAGTGCTAGAAGTCAATCGTTAGGAATAAAGAGATAATATATTTACAGTAAGTGAGGATGAATATGACAACGATTAGAAGTCGTGTACCTTTAAAAGTAGGTCAAAATCACGTGCCCTGTGAGATTGTTTCTTTTAATGGACTGCCAGAAGATAAAGAGCATGTGGCATTATTGTTTAAAGCAGAAACATTACTATCTAGTGAAGCTCCACTCGTTAGGGTGCATTCAGAGTGCCTGACAGGGGATGCGTTTTATTCTTCTCGTTGTGATTGTGGACAGCAATTAAATGAAGCTTTTGATTTAATGGCAGAGCAGGGTGGCATTGTTATTTATTTACGTCAGGAAGGGCGGGGGATTGGTTTGTACAATAAGCTGGATGCTTATGAGCACCAAGTGGCAGGCTTGAACACATTTGAAGCGAATAAGATTATTGGTTTTGATCATGACCTTAGAACGTATCACTCCGCTGCCGCTATACTAAAACATTTAGGGTTTCAGAAAATCAGGTTGTTATCTAATAATAAAAATAAATCAAAAGAGTTAAAAAAACTTGGTATTGATGTGATTGAAGAAGTGAATACCCAAACTTACGTTACTGAAGATAATATTAATTACTTAAAAGCAAAGCGTAGTATAGATGGCCATTCGCTTGCAGTGTAACTGAAGCTAAAAGAATATTAATAATGAAACGGATTCTTATAACCAATGCTGATGGTAATTTAGGCGCGGGTATTGCTAAATTACTTACCGAGAATTTTAGTGCGGATCAGTTACAAACTGTTGCTCTAGTCAATAAGTCGCTCAGCTTAGCTGAGCATCTTTGCGATGAAATAATCAACTATCCTGAAGAATGTTCAATTGATGGTGAATATAATGTAAAAGCAATAGCAGATCTTTGTTGTCAACATAAAATTGATGGGATTATACCACTTACCGATCATGAAACGGTTGTATTTTCAGCGCAAAAAGAGGCGCTTCCCTTTTTATTTTGTTCAGAGCATGCGTTATCACTTGCATGTTATGACAAGTGGCATTTTCAACAACTTTTGGCACAGATGGATGTAGAAGTTCCTGATACATGGTTGCCATCACAGTGTCCCACGCTGAATTCTCCTTATTTGGTTAAGCCAAGAATGGGAGGCTTATCAATGGGGATTGCCTGGGACTCACCTGATATAAAACAGTTTAGTGATGATTATGTAGTACAGCGCTATCTAAAAGGCAGTGAAGTCACAATTGCTATTTATAAGTCACTTGATGGTAGTTATTGGGGACCTTTTGTGGGTGAGCGAAACCTATTTCATGGTATGACATCTTATTTTAAGCCGATTTTACCTAATAAGGGCATTAATCAGTTTGTGGCGCAATTTGCCAAGCTCAATACGTGGCAAGGGCCTTGTAATATTCAAGGTATGATGCAGGATGAGAAATTTGTACCTTTTGAAGTTAACCTGCGTTTTTCTGGTAGCTCTTCACTACGTAATTTATTAGGTTTTAAGGATGTTGTTTGGGCTATTCAGGAATGGTTGGGTGAAAAGCCTAGGGTAGATTGGGCTATTAAAGATCACTTTGCAATTCGCTATTTTGCCGACCACCTTATTGCATAAATTAAGGAGTCATGGTGTGGACTGGAAATTATTTTGCCATCTATTTGCGTCAACAGGTGATTTTTGGCAAACAACCGCTGTTGGACGTCATTCAGAATATCTCACCTTACTTGATAAAGTAGATGGTACAACTCGTGCTGATAAAATGGTCAGTTCAGCCATGATACAAGGAATAAAGGCATTAGTAGGTGAAGATGTTGTCGTTTCTTCAGAAGAAGATATACGTGATGTGTCGACAGGGTTTGTAATTGATCCTATTGATGGTAGTTGGAACTATAAGTATGGCTATTCTGCTTGTTGCCGTGTAGTGAGTTATTTAGAAAATAGCCAAGTAAAATTTTTTGCTATTTATAATATGGCTGATAGTCATTGTGTGTGCAGTAATGGCACAGATTTTTTCCATAATAGCCAATATTATACGTTCAATGAAAAAGACATTAGTCCGTTAGTTGCTGTAATGTATAACC
>NZ_JAGSOY010000019.1 GCF_018837975.1 Zooshikella harenae
CAGCATTAGAAACCAAAAGATTGAACATTACTTTAAGAAAGATGACACACGACAGAATAGCAAACTTAGATGACCAATCAGTTCAAAATATAAAGACAACAACTGACGTGTAAAAAGAAGGGGGAATTCGCGTTCTATATACTTAAAATATACTTAAAGTTTACTTAAACGAGAATGAGTCTCAAAAGCAAAAAGCCCGTAACTCATTGAATTACAGGCTTTAAAATGGTCGGAGTGAGAGGATTCGAACCTCCGACCCCCACAACCCCATTGTGGTGCGCTACCAGGCTGCGCTACACTCCGAAAATAAAGAGGCTTCACCTCAAATGTGGTGCGAATACTACTACAATTAACTGAGCTTGTGAACTAGCAATTTAATGAAGCGTTATTATTTTTTTAACACTCTTAACACATCTTCTAGCTCAATAATCATTTGTCTTATTAACTGTCTATAGTAACTCATATCATCTTTAGAGTTTTCACTCTCCAGCTGATTACGAGCCCCACCAATTGTAAATCCTTGCTCGTATAACAAACTACGAATTTGTCGTATAAGCAATACATCTTGGCGTTGGTAATAACGGCGATTTCCTCGCCGCTTAACAGGCTTTATTTGAGCAAACTCCTGCTCCCAGTAGCGCAATACATGAGGTTTCACCTCACATAGTTCACTGACCTCACCGATCGTAAAATAGCGCTTTCCAGGAATGGGTGGCAGTTCATTGTTGTTGCTTGGTTCCAGCATAGGTTTCTACCCGAGCTTTTAGTTTTTGCCCTGGGCGGAACGTAACCACACGTCGTGCACAAATTGGTATTTCTTCTCCTGTTTTTGGATTACGACCGGGACGCTCTCGTTTATCTCGCAAGTCAAAGTTGCCAAAACCAGAGAGCTTAACCTGCTCATTTGCTTCCAAGGCATGACGAATTTCTTCAAAGAATAATTCAACCATATCCTTAGCTTCTCGCTTATTTAGGCCCAATTCCTCAAACAGGCGCTCCGCCATTTCTGCTTTCGTCAATGCCCCCATGGTCATTACTTCCTTAAGATTGCGTTAAACCTCTCTTCTAACTTTTGGGTCACTCTGGTCATTAAGTCGTGTACCTCATCCTCATTAAGAGTGCGTGATGGATGCTGTAACGTCAAGCCCATTGCAACACTTTTTCTATTAGGATCAATACCTTTGCCAATATAAACGTCAAATAACTTCAGATCTTTCAATAATTCACCTGCTTCAAATTCAACAATGCTCATTAAATCTGTAGCATCAACGGCCTGATCAACCACGACTGCAATATCACGGCGAACACCAGGAAATTTTGATATTTCTTGGAAATTGGCAACACTTCCTTGGGTTAATAAGTCTAGCTGTAATTCAAATTGATACACTACTTCAGGTATATCCAATTGTTTTTGTAGTTGAGGATGTAAACGACCTAAAAAGCCAACACATTCATCCTTTAGATACAAAGCAGCACATTGTCCTGGATGAAAGCCTTGCCTTACTTCTCGACGAAACTCAAATTGATCGCCTTTTCCACCTAATGCAGTCAGTTGCTCAACTATCCCTTTACAGTCATAAAAATCAAATTTATCTGAGCTGCTGGTCCAATTTTCCGGATTACGTAATCCACAAACAACACCTGCCAACATCTGCGGCTGCTGTAGTTTATCCCCTTCAGGAAGGAACACTTGACCTTCTTCAAACAAGCGAATTCGAGACTGCTGGCGATTCAGGTTGTAACTTAAGGTTGTCAATAGGCCAGGCAGCAAACTGGTGCGCATAACTCCCATATCGGCTGAAATCGGATTAGCCAGCGCTAGGGCTTCAACTTCAGGCTCTACGCGCTTCTGTAGCTCAGAAGAAATAAAACTATAGTTAATGGCCTCTCTATAACCTTGGGCGACTAAAAGGCGACGAAGTTGGCGAAGTGTCACTTTATCCTCTGGCAAGCCAGACATTGCAACATGTGCCATGGGTGAAGTTGAAGGAAGATTGTTATAACCATAAAGACGTGCTATTTCTTCAATAAGGTCCACTTCTAGCCTAATATCAAAACGATAGGAAGGAATACCAACAACCCAAGCACCTTCCTTCACCGTTTCCATGACCATGCCCAAACCACCGAGTAATTCAGCAATTTCCTCGTTTGATATTTCAAGGCCTAATAAGCTACGCACACGGTTAGCACGTAACTTAACCGCAACAGTATCAGGCAACTGTTCAGGATCAGACTGGTTTATAACTGGCCCTGGCTGCCCTCCACAAATTGTTAAAATAAGTTGTGTCGCACGCTCTATTGCTTTTCTTTGTAGCTGGAAGTCAACACCGCGCTCAAACCGGTGTGATGACTCTGTATGCAATCCATATTTACGTGCTTTTCCAGCAATAAAAATAGGGTTGAAATAAGCGCTTTCTAAAAACACATGACGGGTATTTTTTGACACCCCAGAATGCTCACCACCCATCACCCCAGCAAAGGCAAGTGGTTTGCTCTGATCAGCAATTACCAACACATCATTACTAAGGCTAATCGTTTGGCCATCCAATAATGTAAGTTTTTCTCCATCTTCAGCCATCCGAACTACAATACTGCCTTCCAGCTGTTCCAGATCAAAGCCATGCAGGGGCTGTCCCAACTCCAGCATTACATAGTTTGTTATATCAACAATTGGATCTATGCTGCGTTGTCCAGCTCTTCGTAATTTTTCTTGCATCCATAGTGGTGTTTCAACAGCGACATTAACATCCCGAATTACTCGTCCTACGTAGTTTGGACATCCTTTTGGCGCTTTAATCTCCACAGGAAAAATATCTTTATGAGTCGCAGAGACAGGGGAAACCTCTACTGCATTGACAGCTTGACGGTTAATTATCGCGACTTCTCGTGCAATGCCTGCAATACTTAAGCAGTCAGCACGGTTAGGTGTTAAATCAACATCAATAACAGAGTCATCCAGTTTTAAGTATTCTCGTATATCCACACCTACAGGCGCATCACTTGGTAACTCCATCAACCCATCAGATTGATCAGCCATACCCAGCTCTGCTTCAGCACATAGCATTCCAAAGCTTTCAACGCCGCGAAGCTTAGCTTTACGAATTTTGAAATTCCCAGGTAAAATCGCATTAATTTGTGCAAAAGGCGCCTTTAAACCTACTCTTGCATTAGGTGCACCACATACCACTTGAAACGTAGTTTCTCCGCCTACTGACACCTGACAAAGTTTTAATTTGTCTGCATTGGGATGTTGGTCTGCAGCAGTTATTTCACCCACAACGACGCCAGTAAACTGACCAGCTACTGGTTCTGTTCCATCGACTTCCAACCCTGCCATAGTCAACTGTTCTATAATGGTATGGGTATCAACTTTGGGATTGACCCACTCACGTAGCCAATGTTCACTGAATTTCATGTTCAATCCTTACATTACACCTGGTGTATATCTTTTGATGAGGCAAGCACTTAATTAAATTGCTCTAAAAACCGCACATCATTTTCAAAAAACTGGCGTAAGTCTTGAACGCCATAACGCAACATCGCCATTCGTTCTACACCAAGACCAAAGGCATATCCTGTGTATTTCTCTGAGTCAATATTGGAGTAATCAAAAACCTTCGGATGCACCATACCGCACCCCATAATTTCTAACCACCGTATTTTTCCATCACTATCTCTTCCCCATTCAATATCTACTTCAGCAGAAGGCTCAGTGAACGGGAAGTAGGAAGGACGAAACCTGACTTGTAAATCACGTCCAAAGAATGCCCTAAGAAAATCAATAATCGTACTTTTTAAATCTGCAAAACTCACATTTTCATCAACTAGCAATCCTTCAACCTGATGGAACATAGGTGTATGCGTTTGGTCTGAATCACAACGATACACTTTACCAGGGCAAATAATCCTTATCGGAGGCTGGTTTTGTTCCATTGTACGCACTTGCACTGGAGACGTATGAGTTCGAAGCAATGTATGCGCATTAAAATAAAATGTATCATGCATTGCCCTTGCCGGGTGATGACTAGGAATATTTAAAGCTTCAAAATTATGATAGTCATCTTCAACTTCAGGCCCTTCAGCAACAGAAAAACCTATTTTCTGAAAAATATCTTCTATACGTTCAATTGTTTTCGTAACGGGGTGGATACTGCCCAATGACTCAGCACGACCAGGAAGCGTAACATCGATTGACTCAGCAGCAAGCTGCACTTCTAGTTGAGCCGCTTGTAGCATCTCACGACGATCATTCAAGGCGACCTGTAGTTGTGTTTTTGCCTCATTAATCTTGGCTCCCATTGCGGGTCGTTCATCTGCAGACAATGCACCTAGTGTTTTCAAAAACTGAGTAATTTCTCCTTTTTTACCCAGGTATTTTACCCGCACTTGATCCAGTGATTGGGTATTTTCTGCAGTAGCTGTTTCTTCCAGCGCACTGGCTAACAGCGATTCCAAATTATTCATGGCTCACTCCGCAGACAAAATAGTCGTTAGCGTCGTTATGTAATAATAAGCAGTTGCTTGATTGTTACTGCCAATGACCATGACAGACGCTTACCTCTAGTCCAACTGTTAGAAAAGTCTGATATTACCAAATCAATACGACAAACGTTGTCAAATAAAAAAAGGAGGCTCATGGCCTCCTTTTAATCAAGCTAACAACAGATAATGCTGTGTGTTAGGCCAGCGCTTGCTTTGCTTTCTCTACGATAGCTGCAAACGCTTGCTGCTCATGAACAGCTAAATCTGCTAAAACTTTACGATCAATCTCAACAGATGCTTTCTTAAGTCCCGCAATAAAGCGGCTATACGAAAGACCATTGATACGTGCAGCCGCATTGATACGTGCAATCCACAATGCGCGGAACTGACGTTTACGCTGACGGCGGTCACGGTAAGCATATTGGCCAGCCTTAGTTACCGCTTGCTTCGCTACGCGAAATACACGACTGCGGGCACCGTAGTAACCTTTAGCTTGCTTTAAAATCTTCTTATGGCGACGACGAGCCACAACTCCACGTTTAACACGAGGCATGATACATTCTCCTCAGATGATACCTTTAACTATAAGCAAAGCTTTGGGATTAGTTGGTACGCAGCATGCGTTCAACAGATGCTTGGTCGCTGCTTGCAACCATAGATGTGCCCCGCAACTGACGCTTACGTTTAGTGGTCATCTTGGTAAGAATGTGGCTTTTAAAAGCGTGCTTACGCTTAAAACCTGAAGCTGTCGCTTTGAAGCGCTTTGCAGCACCTCGTTTGGTTTTCATTTTAGGCATACAGAATACTCCGCATTCATAGGCCAGGATACCAACTAAGTAGTTCCTGGCTAATTTTATTGAGCAAATTCAACTACCTAATAATTGAATTTACTTTTTCTTTTTAGGAGCCAAAACCATGATGAGTTGTCGCCCTTCCATTTTTGGGTATTGCTCGACGATCCCGATATCCTCAAGATCTGCCTCAACTCGCTTCAGCAATTCCATACCCAATTCCTGGTGGGCCATTTCTCTACCACGATAACGTAGTGAAACCTTGGCTTTGTTCCCTTCTTCTAGGAAACGTATCAGGTTGCGTAGTTTGACCTGATAATCCCCTTCTTCGGTACCCGGGCGAAACTTTATTTCTTTCACCTGAGTTTGTTTTTGCTTTTTCTTAGCGGCCGCCTTTTGCTTCTTAAGCTCGAACAAATGTTTGCCATAGTCCATTATCTTACAGACTGGAGGCTCAGCACTGTTATTTATTTCTACCAAGTCTAACTCAGCCTGCTTTGCAGTCTCCAGTGCTTCACTAATAGGCACAATACCGACCTGTGTGCCTTCGGCATCTATTAAACGCACCTCCCGAGCTTTAATCTCTTCATTCATGGCGGTTGTTGGTGTGCGTTTATCTTTTCTGTTGTCGCGCTTAATTGTGGTATCTCCTACTTCGTATCTTTCTCATTGCTGCTTCTGCCATGCTGAGCAATTTCCTGCTTTACTAAGCTGATGAAATCGTCAACAGGCACAGAACCTTGGTCTTCGCCTAACCGCGTTCTGACAGCGACCGCATTTGAATCAACTTCCTTATCGCCAACTATTAGTAGATAAGGAACTTTCTGTAAAGTATGCTCACGAATTTTAAAGCTGATTTTCTCGTTTCTCAAGTCTACAGCAGCTCTTATTCCGTGTTTTTTGAGCTTTTCCTGTACCTGAGTAACATAATCCGCTTGTTTGTCTGTAATGTTGAGCAATACGACTTGTGCCGGAGCCAACCAAACAGGCATAGCACCAGCATAGTGCTCAATAAGTATACCTATAAATCGCTCAAATGAACCTAAAATTGCTCGGTGCAACATTACAGGCACTTTTCGTGAACCATCTTCAGCAACATACTGAGCATCTAAACGCTGAGGCATTGAAAAGTCAACTTGAATTGTACCACACTGCCAAACACGACCAATGCAGTCTTTTAGAGAAAACTCAACTTTTGGTCCATAAAAAGCCCCTTCTCCAGGTAGTTCTTCCCATGGTAGATTTTTTGCGTTTAGTGCTTCAGCCAGTGCCTGCTCTGATTTATCCCAAATTTCATCACTTCCAACACGCCTCTCTGGCCGAGTTGAGAGCTTATAGATAATCTCGGAAAATCCAAAATCAGCATACACTTCATGCAGGAAGTCAATAAAGTGAGCTACTTCTTGCTGGATATCATCTTCATCACAAAAGATGTGTGCATCATCCTGAGTGAACCCCCGAACCCGCATCAACCCATGAAGAGCACCAGAGGGTTCGTTTCGATGACAAGAACCAAACTCAGCTAGACGTAATGGTAAATCTCGATAACTTCTTAAGCCTTGGTTAAAAACCTGTATGTGGCAAGGACAGTTCATGGGTTTAATTGCAAAGTCATGGTTTTCAGACTCTGTAGTAAACATTTCTTCATGAAACTTATCCCAGTGGCCAGATTTCTCCCATAAAGTTCGTTCAACGACTTGAGGTGTTTTAATCTCTTGATAACCATGGTCAAGCAGTTTATTTCGCATGTACTGCTCAATTTGCTGATAAAGTGTCCAACCTGCAGCGTGCCAGAAGACCATACCTGGTGCTTCTTTTTGCATATGGAATAAGCTTAGTTTTTTGCCAAGCTTTCGGTGGTCTCTTTTTTCAGCCTCTTCAAGTCGCTTTAAGTACGCTTTAAGCTGCTTTTTATCTGCCCAAGCCGTACCATAAATACGCTGTAACATCTCATTGCTTGAGTCACCACGCCAGTATGCTCCAGCAAGCTTTGTCAATTTAAAAGCGCGTAAAAAACGTGTATTAGGTACATGAGGACCACGACACATATCAATGTATTCTTCGTGGTAGTACAGCCCTACAGCTTTAACTGATGAATCCATATCATCAATCAGCTGCACTTTATATGTTTCATTACGTGACTGGAATATCGCTCTCGCTTCATCCACTGGCGTCATGCGCTTTATGACATCATAGTCTTTAACTATCAACTCATTAATACGCTTCTCAATTGCCTCAACATCTTCTTGTGTGAATGAGTGTTCATAGGCAATATCATAATAAAAGCCATCTTCAATAACAGGACCAATAGCCATCCTTGCTTCAGGATAAAGTTGCTTTACCGCATGCCCCATAAGGTGAGCAAAAGAGTGGCGGATGATCTCAAGTCCTTCCTGATTTTTAGCCGTTATTATTTCTAGCTTGGCATCTTCGGTGATCAAGTCACATGCATCAACCAGCGTACCATTAACACGGCCAGCAATGGTTGCTTTAGCTAAGCCTGGACCAATGTCCTTGGCAACAGTCAATACACTGACATCATGTTCATAATGTCTTTGACTTCCATCAGGGAGGGTAATAACTGGCATAAACTTACCTTAAATGGTGACAGTGGTGACCCATACCAAAGGCCACATGAAACAAGTGAATACTTTAAGTCTGTAGCACGCTTACTCTGTGCAGAACAAATTAGACAAAAGGCTGCTATTTATACTGTTTTTGCGAAAAAAGTCAACTCTTGCTCATATAATTAACCTGATCAAGTTACTTTGAGCCAACCTATTCATTGATAACTGAGAGGTTTAATCTGGAAAACAATTGTTTCCAAATACCCAGAATAGAGTGATTACATTCACTCCCCTGCCTATAGATAAATCGAATCAGGCACAGCACCCAATAGGGCACCACAAGTCTGGCCCGATATATGATCGGTCTATAAAACCAAGAGTATGCCTTGCATAAATGCTCCCACTTAGGGTTATGGCCTTTTTTGTAAAAATCAGAGACATCAACAACAGACTCCAGCTGTAGTGAAGAATCTAATAGCATTCGTTTAATCTGGAGGGAGAAAAGATTGGGCTGAATACAACAAGAAAATCACCTGAAACAGTACAAATATCAATCAAACCATATGAAGGCTACATTAATACTATCCAACGTATTGACTTGCAAGAGTGGCAAAGAAGATTTCTTTTAGAGAAATGAAAAAACTTTTCGACAGGCAATAAAAAAGCCAGTATTTACTGGCTTTTTTAAAATTTGGTAGGCGCGATTGGAGTCGAACCAACGACCTCTACCATGTCAAGGTAGCGCTCTAACCAACTGAGCTACGCGCCTAAATCGTGGGCGTAAGATACCAGCAGATTTTAAAAAGCGCAAGCCCTTTAGCTTGCTTGTTTTAAACTTAAAATTTACGGTTCATTTTGTTGTAGTCAACTATACCACAAGTGTTTTGTTTGCACTTAGGTTATTCACACATGATAAAAGTCTCTATACCACTCAACAAATCGTTTTATACCTGTTTCTACCGTTGTGTTTGGTTTATAACCAACATCATTAACTAAGTCATCCACATCCGCATAGGTATCAGGCACATCTCCTGGTTGTAATGGCAATAAGTTCATTTGAGCCTTTTTCCCTAACGCATTTTCTAACGTTTCAATATAAGTCGAAAGCTCAACAGGCTGATTATTACCAATATTGTAAACCCGCCAAGGGGCATTTGAAGTACCTGGGTCTGGCTGCTTACCTGACCATGATTCATTTGGCTGCGCCACATTATCCAGTGTACGAATTACTCCCTCAACAATGTCATCAACATAGGTAAAATCTCGTCGGTGTTTACCATAGTTAAAGACATCTATTGTCTTACCTTCCAAAATAGCTTTGGTAAATAAAAAAAGCGCCATATCTGGCCTTCCCCATGGCCCATAGACCGTAAAGAAGCGAAGACCTGTAGTAGGTAAACGATATAAGTGTGAGTAAGTATGCGCCATGAGTTCATTAGCTTTTTTACTCGCAGCATACAATGAGAGAGGGTGGTCTACATTATGGTGTACAGAAAACGGCATATTTTCATTCGCACCATAAACAGAACTTGAGGAAGCATATACAAGGTGTTTCACTTGTTGATGGCGACATCCCTCTAGAATATTCATAAAACCAACAATATTGCTATCAACATAAGCATGAGGGTTTTCCAATGAATAACGAACACCTGCTTGTGCTGCCAGATTAATCACTTTATCAAACTTTTCAGCAGTAAAAAGCTGTTCAATCCCTTCTTTATCTGCCAGCTCCATTTTGATGAAGCGAAAGTTTTCTGCACCAGACTGGGAACGAATGCGTGCCAAGCGTGCTTCTTTCAATGTTACATCATAATAATCATTGAGATTATCCAGCCCTACAACCTCGTCACCCCGCGCCAACAACTGGATGCTGACATGACTACCAATAAATCCGGCTGCACCGGTCACTAAAACTTTCATTGTTTATTACTTTTACCTGTCCAACGTATTATGTTGAAATTGTATTTAAAAAATAATCAATTACCGCGACCTATGCCATAGTACTGTAAACCATAAAACTTTAGACGCTCAGGGTCATACAAATTTCGACCATCAAATATAACAGAACTACTGAGCTGTTTTTTTATCAATTCAAAATCGGGGGCTCGAAATACATGCCATTCAGTGCATACCACTAAAGCATCAGCACCTTGCAGTGCCTCTTCTGGACTACTAGCCAAACTAAAATCATCACGATGACCAAATAAGCTATGAGCAGCATCCATTGCTTCTGGGTCATAAGCCTGCACTCGTCCTCCTGCAGCCCAAATAGCACTCATAAGAGATATACTGGGTGCTTCACGCATATCATCTGTCTTTGGTTTAAAGGAAAGCCCCCACACAGCAAATGTCTTATCTTCAAGACCATCAGTAAAATGAGCCTGTATTTTTTCAAATAAACGAAGCTTCTGGCACTGATTTACATGAATGACTGACTGCAAAATATCTGCACGATAACCTACTTTATTCGCAATATTAACCAAAGCATTCAAGTCTTTTGGAAAACAAGAACCGCCAAAACCACAGCCAGGGTATATAAAATGATAGCCTATACGAGGATCAGCCCCAATGCCTTGCCTAACATGTTCAATATCAGCCCCTAGTTGCTCGGCCAAATTGGCCATTTCATTCATAAAACTTATCTTTGTAGCAAGCATGGCATTCGCAGCGTACTTAGTTAGCTCAGCTGATCGTGTATCCATAAACATCATACGGTCATGCTGTCGGTTGAAGGGTGCATAAATCTCTCTCATCAACAAACGACAAACATCATTATCTGTCCCTACGATAATACGATCAGGCCGCATGAAATCTGCAACAGCTGCACCTTCTTTAAGAAACTCTGGGTTGGCAACCACATCAACAGAAAAGCTCCCCTCTCGCTGCAGTAACTTTTCCTTAATAACAGACCGAACTTGATCTGCAGTTCCCACAGGCACAGTTGATTTGGTAATCACAACTTTATGACCACGCATATGGGTTGCGATGGCATTCGCCACCGCTAGCACATGTTTTAAGTCAGCAGACCCATCTTCCTCTGGTGGTGTACCTACAGCTATAAAAAGCGTAGAAGCAAAATTTATAGCGGCAACCATATCATTTGTAAAATGTAACCTGCCCTTTTCTGCATTCCGCTGTACGATCGCTGCCAACCCTGGCTCAAAGATTGGTATACGGCCTAGCTGTAACGCCTGAACTTTTGTGTTATCAATATCAACAACACTAACCTGATGACCTACATCAGCGAGACAGGCGGCTGTTACTAGACCAACATAGCCTGCCCCTATTACAGATAATTTCATGCACCTTAGCCCAGTTTAGCTACTTTTCTTATGCCACTAACTTTTAACTATAAGCGAGTATCAACCCACACTTTAGGAAAAGCACTTTTCACATCAACTACTACTGCAGTAGATTTACACAGGCTTTCTAGATCTTGCTTTTCCCAGTTCATAAACTGCTGGTGAGCTACAGCAAGCACCACTCCATCATAGGTTGTACTCGGCTTTTCTGTTAAAACTTCTACACCATATTCATGTGCGGCTTCTTCTGGATCAATCCAAGGGTCGTAAATATCAACCTGGACACCCCATGCCTGCAATTCTTCAATAATATCAATTGCTTTAGTGTTACGAAGATCAGGGCAGTTTTCTTTAAACGTCAGACCAAGCATCAACACTTTTGCTTCAGCAATATGAATTTTTTTCTGAATCATTAACTTTATCAGCCGTTCAGCCACATAGCTGCCCATTCGGTCATTGATACGTCTACCCGCAAGAATAACCTCTGGCCTATAGCCAATTTCTTGTGCTTTATGAGTAAGATAATAAGGGTCAACACCAATACAGTGCCCCCCCACCAATCCAGGTCTAAATGGTAAGAAATTCCACTTTGTGCCTGCTGCTTCAAGCACTTCTAGAGTATCAATACCCAGTTTTTCAAAGATCAAAGCCAGCTCATTTATTAATGCTATATTCAAATCACGTTGTGTGTTTTCAATGACTTTTGCAGCTTCAGCCACTTTTATACTGCTGGCTTTATGGGTTCCAGCAACAATGATAGACGCATAAATCTGATCAACAATCTCTGCAATTTCAGGAGTAGAACCTGATGTTACTTTTTTAATATTGACCAAACGGTGTTCTTTATCCCCAGGGTTAATACGTTCTGGGCTATAACCTGCAAAAAAGTCTTGATTAAATACAAGTCCACTATCCCGCTCAATAATTGGAATACAATGCTCTTCTGTAGCGCCTGGGTAAACAGTTGACTCATAAATGACAATATCGCCTTTACTGATAACCTTAGCTAGCGCCTCACTGGCTTTAGTTAAAGGTGTTAGATCAGGCTTTTTAAAGCGGTCTATGGGCGTGGGTACTGTAACAATATAAATATTACATGTACTTAAATCTTCTAACTTTGCACTATAAGTTAACTTTGAAGCCTGCTTTAATTCCTCAGCTTCAACCTCCAATGTACGGTCTATACCTTGTTTCAACTCAGTAATACGTTGCTCATGAATATCAAACCCTACTGTGTTGAATTTCTTACCAAACTCAACAGCCAATGGTAAGCCGACATAACCTAACCCTATAACACCAATCGTTTTAGCAGCTAACTGCTCCATGTTGAATCAAACTCCACGTAAGTTAAATATGAATGTAAAGCCTAAAATGAAAGATCATAGGTAATACTGAATATATTTAACTATACAAAGTATTACTATGTGAAACACTAAATACACTTGTCATGCCCCTTCACTACGATCTTCACAGAAAGTTTTCCTGCTCTCTCTAACTTAATTGATCACTAGCAGAGACACATCAATTCACTGGTTACCAACAAGTGTAATTCAATCAACATGGAATTCTTATTGCAGGAGGGTATTTTGTTTTAGCTTTGTGATCTGATCCCTAACAGCAGCTGCTTGCTCAAACTCCAAATCCTTTGCATGCTGGTACATTTTTTCCTCAAGCGTCTTTAACAATCTAATCATCTCATGAGGAGAAGTAGGCACAGCAACTGCGTATTCCTTTTGCGCTTCTGCCACCTTACGCTTGTCTCCTCGTTTACGTTTACCAGGAATAATTGCTCCTTCCATGATATCAGCTACAGATTTCTGAACTCCTTTGGGTATGATCTTGTGCTGTTTATTATACATTAACTGCTTACTACGACGCCGCTCTGTTTCATCAATTGCCTGCTGCATAGAACCCGTCATACGATCAGCATAAAGAATAGCTTTACCATTAATATTTCGCGCCGCTCGGCCAATAGTTTGTACTAGTGATCGCTCTGAACGCAAAAAACCCTCTTTATCTGCATCTAGGATAGCGATAAGCGAAACCTCTGGCATATCAAGCCCTTCTCTTAGCAGGTTAATACCCACTAATACATCGAAAGTACCCAACCGCAAATCACGAATAATTTCTACTCGCTCCACTGTGTCAATATCCGAATGTAAATAACGAACCTTAACACCATGTTCAGAGAGGTACTCTGTCAAATCTTCCGCCATACGCTTGGTAAGCACCGTAACAAGAACCCTCTCCAGCTTGACGACATGTTTATGTATTTCGGTAAGCAGGTCATCAACTTGAGAGGTAGCAGGCCGTACCTCAATTTCAGGATCGATCAAACCAGTTGGTCTCACAACTTGCTCAACACGCTGCCCCTCATGCTCAACTTCATAATTCCCGGGTGTGGCCGAAACAAAGATTGTTTGTGGTGAACGTATTTCCCATTCTTCAAACTTAAGTGGACGATTATCTAATGCCGAAGGGAGACGAAACCCAAAGTTTACTAGTGTTTCTTTTCGAGAACGATCACCACGGTACATCGCACCAATTTGGGGAATAGTTACATGGGACTCATCAATGACTAACAAAGCATCGTCGGGCAAGTAATCAAATAATGTAGGTGGTGGCTCACCAGGGTTTCGACCTGATAAATAGCGGGAGTAGTTTTCAATGCCACTGCAATAACCAAGCTCAATCATCATTTCAATATCAAACTGGGTACGTTGCTCTAATCGTTGTGCTTCAACCAACTTATCTGCGTTACGTAATTCAGCTAAACGCTCCTTTAACTCAACCTTTATTTGTTCAACGGCATCAAGCACAATTTCTCTTGGCGTTACATAGTGAGTTTTAGGATAAATGGTAATTCGAGGTAGCTTTGTGATAACAGCGCCGGTAAGTGGATCAAATAGAGAGATATTTTCTATTTCATCATCAAAAAGCTCAACGCGAACAGCTTCTAGATCTGAGTCAGCAGGAAAGATATCAATAACATCTCCCTTAACCCGATAAGTGCCTCGATGTAATTCAACATCATTCCGTTGATACTGAAGTTCTGCTAAACGATGCAAAACAGCACGCTGATCAACTTGATCTCCTCGACTTAAATGCAAAAGCATTTTTAAATAACTGTCTGGGTCACCCAACCCATAAATAGCTGATACCGTCGCGACAACTATACAGTCATTTCTCTCCATCATTGCTTTGGTCGCTGAAAGACGCATTTGCTCTATGTGATCATTAATAGACGCATCTTTCTCAATGAATGTATCTGTAGCAGGTACATAGGCTTCAGGTTGATAGTAATCATAGTAGGAAACAAAATATTCAACCGAGTTATTAGGAAAGAACTCTTTGAATTCGCCATAAAGCTGTGCAGCTAACGTTTTGTTATGTACCATTACTAATGTGGGACGTTGAGTTTGAGCTATTACATTGGCTATGGAGAACGTCTTACCAGAACCAGTGACGCCAAGTAGAGTTTGCGTGGCTAGCCCAGCTTCAATCCCATCAACCAAAGACTTGATTGCATTAGGCTGGTCACCTGCAGGTTGGTAATTTGCTACCACACGAAATGCTTTACTCATTACTAGCCTCTCAACGAAAAATCCTTAACTTGATAGTACTTTAACCTGCTCAAGCCATTTTTGCATGTGACAGCGCATTATACTCCCATTGAAAGGCTCAGATTTAAACTAGGATGGTTTTACACGCTGTGCACTCTACCTTACGCATGTACCTTTAGCACTCACTTACTTATATACTTTCTTTCTATTTTTTTAGTACACATAAAAAAGCATCAAACTGAACAGCGTCAAGTTTGATGCTATAAGTTGCTAACCCAATGTGCTTTATCTTTTAATTTTATAATGCCCCTGTAGGGTATTGACGTCTACGTCAACTACTATTACCATAACAGCCGTCCTTCAGGAGATCCCCGATAGCTCAGTTGGTAGAGCAAATGACTGTTAATCATTGGGTCGCTGGTTCGAGTCCAGCTCGGGGAGCCAAACTCTATATAAAGATTTAGAATGAAATCTTTTCTTTGTTTTTATCCAGTGTTTTCTTACCAATGCCTTTTACCTGCTCAACTTCGTCTAGCGAGCCAAAAGCACCAAACTCTTCACGGTAATCAACAATAGCCTGGGCTTTTGAAGGACCGACCCCCACCAACACGTCTGCAATTTGCTCTACAGTTGCTGTATTAATATTTATGGATTGCAGTACCGCAGCTTCATCATCAGCAAAAGAGAATGATGCCGTTGCAAGTGCAAACACCATAACAATACAAGTTAAAAACTGTTTCATTCAGTTCTTCCTTCTGAAAAATCAAATAACACAATCATCCTTGTCGTTATTTAATATTTAAATTCCTTTAACCTTTTCCTTAAGATTAAACTTAAAAATAATTCGTACAGTAACTTAACAATTAACTTTTAATTTGTATATTATTCAACCAACACCAAAGTGCAAAACATGGAATTTAATCACATAAGGTTTTGCTATAATAAATAGTGTTTTTAAGAAAATGAATCGCTCACGTTATCAAGTATTTATATAATAACATTTTATTCCCCCCACAACGTATTGATCAAAAACCAAAAGAAAATAAAATGGATTACTAAAATCAAAATCTAGAAAAACAACTTTTCTACAATTCTTTTAAAATGATTGACTTAACTCAACTAAGTTTTATTAAACAAGATAAAACACTTACCAGAAGTCTTCGCATCACATTAAAAACAAATACTTATTTTGTATCAGTATCAGGAGGATAGAAACATGACAATTTTAAAGTCGCACCCAGTTAATTCATCAGATTTGATAGAACTTAATCACAACACTCGTCTTAATGCCTTTATATAAACAAGCCTATAGCATATCAAACTAAACAATGACATAAGTCATTTTATTCTCTCAAGGAAAGTAATAGGGATATTTTGAAATATAAAAAAATTAATATATTAAATACCATTAACCTATAAAAATAGTTATACACGTACGTGAAAATTTCTTTATCGTACGTAAAAAACGTATTTAATTTGGTAGAGCTACGCATAAAAAAAAGCAAGGTTCTTTATTAATATTAGTTCCGCGTTGAGTTACTCCCTTACTATCTCATCAGAGAAGCTAGAACCCTGACGATCCTCCTCCCCCTTTCTCGTCAGGGTATTTTTTTGTCCCGCAAAAGCAAATTTGACACAAGTCAATGTAGTAAAATTACCAACTTCTCATAAAAAACACCTACTTTAATGTCATTACAAAAAAAATTTGCATTTATGTAGTAAACATACATATAATCAAAATCGTCGATACGTACATGGCGTAGTAGTAACAGTAAAGTTACGACTTTGGTCGCACTACTGCTTCTACTACTATTTAGTCTCACACTCTAAGGTTAGTTTTGTATGAGTAGGCTCCCTGATCCCAAATAGGATCAGGGTTTTTTTTATGTCTAAAAAACAAAACTCTTATAAAACAACAAGTTATAATCATACATTACAAGTCACACCAGTACCTCCTAACCCACAATACCCTTTAGGATTCTTTGCTAGATACTGTTGATGATAATCCTCTGCAAAGTAAAATATCGATGCATCTTCTATTGTTGTCGTAATTTGACCAAATCCTGCATCTCTTAAGCGCTGTTGAAAATGTTGTAAACTTTCATATGCCGCTTCACGCTGTTTATCTGTATAAACAAGAATCATTGATCGATACTGGGTTCCTTTATCATTCCCTTGCCTCATTCCTTGTGTTGGGTTATGTGATTCCCAAAATACTTGCAATAATGTTTGATAATCCACTTGCTTAGGATCATAAATGACCCGAACAACTTCTGCATGACCTGTTAACCCTGTACACACATCCTGATAAGTAGGATGCTTAGTAACCCCTCCAGCATAACCAACCTGAGTAGAATACACTCCAGGCACTAACCAAAACCGCTTTTCAGCCCCCCAGAAGCACCCCAACCCAAACATTGCGGTCTCAAGCCCTTTAGGAAAGGGTTCAGTCATTTCATGACCATTTACCACATGGGTTTTAGCAACTTCTATAGGTACTTCTCGATCAGCCATAGCTTCCTGAACACTTGGTAGTTGGTTGTTACTCATTACCTTGCAACCCCCTCTTCAAAATTAATTCTCTTGAACGTTACATTAACTAAAAATCATTATCACTCCCAAGCAAAAACACATCTTTCCAATCGCTATCTACAGTTAATGTCATTCCCTTGTCTCGATCACACGCCAAAATAGTTACAAAACAACACTTCATGGGACTCTTTAGCATTAAGGAGAATAAAACATGCATTACAACTTCATTAGAATTATCTTTCCATTTTTCTTGCTATTTCCCTTATCGGGCTTATCAGCAGTTAAACATGAGGTCGTGCACTATCAAGCAACAGATGGACATAAGATGAGAGGATACATCTCTTTCAGCGAAAAATATCCCCCCCCCCGACCCGTTGTCATTGTTGTCCATGAGTGGTGGGGATTAAATAATTACACCAAAAAAAGAGCCGACATGTTAGCGGAAGCAGGCTATCTCGCATTTGCGATAGACATGTATGGCCAAGGGAAAAAGGCAGAACACCCAGACAATGCAAAAAAATTTGCCCAAGAAGCAACACAAAAGTGGCCTGTTGCACAAAAGCGCTTCCAAGCAGCTTTGGATACAATTAAACAGCATCCAAAAGCCAATAAAGAATTAATCGCAGCGATTGGATACTGTTTTGGTGGAGGCGTTGTTTTACAAATGGCAAGAATGGGTGAACCTTTAACTGCAGTTGCTAGCTTTCATGGCAGCTTAAAGCCTGTAAAACCAGCGCAGGCAACAACCCTAAAGGCAGCCATTCGGGTTTTTAATGGCGCTGATGATAAAATGATAACAACAGATGACATTAGTGCCATACAGAAAGAAATGAAACAAGCGAACGCTGACTTCAAACTTTACACTTACCCCAATGCCAAACATAGCTTTACCAATCCAGAGGCAGATCAAATTGCCAAGCAATTTAAACTACCCATTGGGTATAATGCGGAAGCAGATAAAGACTCCTGGCAAAAATTACTTGAATTTCTTGCTGTTCAGTTTGAACGTGCGCTACCTGAGCCGATTCCAAGCTAATTTACTGCTCTTGCAGTGTTTCTAGCCGTAACAAAGACATCCAGGTGATAGAGTATGAGATAAACTAAAAAATTGAACGACCCAACTTTGTTGTAAACTTCTCTAGCATTGCTGTTCCTACTAGTGAGTTACCCGCCTCATTCAGTGCGGGTGACCACACACAAACAGACAACTCACCAGGTATAATTGCAATGATCCCACCACCAACACCACTTTTCCCAGGCATACCAACCCGATAGGCAAAGTCCCCAGCTGCATCATACAAACCACTGGTCGCTAATAATGCATTTAAACGTTTAGTTTGTTTAGGAGATAGTAGTGGCTTTGCACCAAACAAAGGACGACCTCTATTGGCAAGAAAAACAAAAGCTTTGGCCAAATCTACACAACTCATCATAAAAGCACACTGCATATAGTAACTTTGCAGAACTTGATCAACCTCGTTGTTGAAGTTACCAAAAGACTTCATCAAGTAAGCCATAGCAGCATTTCGAGCACTATGCGGGTGCTCATACTCACTTCTTGCCACCCACTTGTCTGCCATAATACATTTATTCCCTGATAACTGCCGTACCAGTGCTAACGACTGTTGTTTAGGTGCAGATAGACGAGATTGAAGAATATCATTCACGACCAGCGCACCAGCATTTATAAAGGGATTGCGTGGAATACCATGCTCGTACTCCAACTGACTAAGTGAATTGAATGATTGTCCTGAAGGCTCTTTACCAACCCGAGCCCACAAAGCGTCCCCCACCCGATTCATGGCAAGAGTTAAACTAAACACCTTGGATATACTTTGAATCGAAAATGGCTCAAGGGCATCCCCTGCATAACTCAATTCCCCATCAACTGTGCATACCGCAATGCCAAGCTTGTTTGCACTGACTTTAGCTAAAGCAGGAATATAATTGGCCACTTTGCCTTGTCCCAAAAGGGGGCTGACCTCAGTAAGAATATCTTCAAGCATATCGTTACTTGGCATGTTCCAACTACCTCTTAACTGCATAAAACACCCCATATTCATGGGGGAGGCAATCATACCTGATAACAAAGAAAATGACTGCTATTAGTCACAAATTATTTTCATTTACAAATAAAATAAATTCCCATTATTTAGAAAATCCGTTAATGCATTCAAACTAACGGAATAACTCAAGAACAAAGTCATTCAAAAAGCCACTGTAAAAAGTACCAAACAGCGCCTTTAGGGCAAAAGTGTAGTGTTTTCTAACATACTCAAAACAGAAAAGTAAGGAAATACTTCATCGCTAGTTGTTGTTAGTTGATACCACATTTCGTTTTGCTTTACGAAAGACTATAAAGCACTCATTCTCTTATTTTTTATATGGTTATAGACACTCACTGAAGTAGTAATATAACCACTTACTGTAGTTTGACTTAACACTCTCTTTAAAATAGTTTTATTAACATTAAATTCAGCGAAATAAATAGCTTAATAAATTAATCAGGTTAAAGTTGTTTTCATGACTATCGCGGCTATCAGCCGAAGCATGGTATAGTCAATATAATGCTTAAGCATATAATATTGAAAACTTAATTAAGAGATTTCCAATGAAACACTTAATATCCTTACTTAAACTCACTTTTTTCATAGCCTTCTTCACTATACTCAGTACAGCAACCCAAGCTGACGTTCCAGTCGAAAATTTTGATAAAATTGCTGAGATGCTTAAGCAATCAGGAAAACTCTCCGAAACAGCAACTGAAGAAGAAACAGAACAAGCTGTGAAAGATTACATCAGACAACGTACAAAATCATTTAAAGACAGCCCCCAAAAGCCACCAAAAAAAATGAATCTTAAGTCATACTAAATTAAGATGATTGCATATCAAAAAAAATAGCTCACGGCACTTGTCTCCTAGATAATATTTTTGCTATAACAAACACTTAGAAGAATGGCTTGTTTTCCAAAGATAAAAGGTATCTAGTAAAACAATACAAAGAATCGTTTATTAAGACTTAATCCTCTATTATTCACCCTCTACAGAGGTATAGAAAAGTGATTGCAGAAATAAGGACAATCGCTTATGTTCCCACAAGGAAATGTTCTTAATAAATGATTTATAAAAAAGGAAAAACAAGCCAATTTCCAAACTTTCCTTTTACGCTAATAAATGTAGTTAGAAGATAGACTGGTCGACATTATAACCAGCTTCAAACCATTTATACCTAGAGAATGACTCAAACAAGTCGTGCTAAAAGATTACGATAAGTTAAGCATTCTGCCCTTTATAGTCAGCGTTAAGGAAAACATTTTGTGCTCACACTCTAATAATAAAAACCGGGAGAGTTTTAACGTGTCTCAAAAGCGAGTAATGACCTCTCTGCTAGCAGGCTCTTTCCTGTTTAGCACCTTGGCTGTAGGTAAACCTGTTTCTCATGTACAACCATTTGATTTACCATTGGCTGATAACGATAAACTCATAAACATGCTGAAAAAGTCTGGCAAACTTTCAGCTAATGCAACAGCACAAGAGGAAAAAAAAGCACTTTCAAAATACCTTGCCGATAAAAAAGTCCAATTTAATAGCTTACCACCAGGAGAATGGGCTGATCTGGCCAATAAGCGCTCAGCAACCCAAAAGCAACGTGCTAAAAATTTTTCTACCAGTCAAAATAACCTAAACGATCGTATCTTTACTGACCAACTGACGCCTATCAAGCCTGAAACCTATAATGGTAGTGTCACTTCTGATCGAATTCTGGCTATTCTTATAGACTTTCCTGACTATTTACATAATACGGTAACAAGTGAGTCTACCGATATGTATTATGACGACTATCACCGTCAACACTATCAGGATCTTTTATTTTCACCCAAAGGTTATGACGGACCCAATGGTGAAAACCTGTTATCTATGCGCCAATTTTATAAGGCCCAATCAGGAAACAGTTATGCGGTTAATGGAAACGTCGTTGGCTGGTATACCGCTAGCAAAAGTGCACGTCACTATGGTGCTAACGCTAATTCACAAGGTGCTCGTGAATTAGTACGTGAGGCGCTTGAGGCCGCAGGGAAAGAAATCGACCTTTCCTGGTTTGACCAAGAAGATCGATATGACTATGACAACGATGGTAACTACCGTGAACCAGATGGCGTCATTGACCATTTAATGATTTTCCACGCCAGTGTGGGCGAAGAGGCAGGCGGTGGTGATTTAGGTGAAGATGCCATTTGGTCACACCGCTGGGATTTAGGTGATGTGTTTGTCATTCCTGGCTCTACAAATAATAGCTCTGACCGGTACGAAGGAAAAATGGCAGCCTATGATTACACCATTCAGCCTATCGATGCTGCTGCGGGTGTAACCTCACATGAATATGGCCATGATTTAGGGCTTCCCGATGAATATGACACAGAATATTCAGGAAAAGGCGAGCCTGTATCTTACTGGTCAATTATGTCCAGTGGCAGCTGGGCAGGAATGATTCCTGGCACTGAGCCAACGGGTTTTAGCCCTTATGCTAGAGAATTTCTCCAAGCCAATGTTGGTGGTAACTGGTTAAAAGGCACATCAATTGATGTTGATACCATTACACCATGGGGTATGACTTTCTTCCTGGATCAAGCGAGCAGTAAAGGTACTCATAACGATTACCTACGGATTAATGTCCCAGACAAGCGCATTCACATTACAGCTCCAGCAAGTGGACATTACGCTTATTACAGTGATCGTGGTGATAACTTAAATAACACCATGACAATTTCGCTGCCATTGACCAAAACCAACCAGCCTAAGCTTATCTTCAAGACCTGGTATGAAATCGAAGAAGGCTATGACTATGCCCGGGTGCTTGTTGATGGAAAGCCAATTGCAGGTAATATCACCGTTGACTTTGATCCCAATGGTATAGGCTTTGGTATTGGTGTCACTGGGAGTTCTGGTGGCTGGATTGATGCTGAGTTTGACCTAAGCCAGTTTGCGGGACATACCGTGACACTTACCTTTAACTACATGACTGACAGTGGTGTAACTCGACCCGGTTGGTTTGTAGATGATATTCAAGTCATTGATGGAAGCAATGTTATTCTAAGTGATAATGTAGAAAGCGATAGTGCTTTCGAAATGACTGGATTCAGAAAAGACCCAGGCTATCTCCTTGCAAAGAACTATTACCTACTTGAATGGCGTAACCATGATGGCGTAGATATGGGATTGGCCCATATTAATCGTGGAAAAGGGTTAATGAGCTTTGATCCAGGCTTAGTCGTATGGTATGTCGACCATAGTCATACTGATAACTGGGTAGGTATCCATCCAGGAGAAGGCTTTTTAGGTGTTGTAGACCAAGATCAATCTGTCGTTTATTGGCAGGACGGTACTGTTGCAGAAACACGTTATCAATTAAAAGATGCTGCATTTGGTTATAACTTACAGTCTGCACTCAGTATTGAACGTAAAGGAAAAGTCATCACCGACCAATCTCGTTACAGCGACCCTGTTTTCTTTGATCGGTTACGCTATATTAACGACACTATCCCTGATGCAGGAAAAAAACTTCCTGAGTTAGGTCTAACGTTTGAAGTTACAGGTCAAAGTGAAGATCAGACAGTTGGCCGCATCATGTTACGCCGCTTTGATGATAACCTTTGGGGATCTTCTAAATAAACGAGATACGACAGAAGTAAACTAAGAAGCAATTCGCTTAATCTGTATCTACCTTTAGTGACATCGGTGACTAAAGGTAGATATCAAACACACTAGCTACCTTTCCTCTAACTAAATTATTTAGCTTTCCGATTTACTTTAAGCTTAAATCCAACCGGCTTATCTTTAAGCCAATCTACAAACCGGGAAATTTCAACACTTTTCAATAGTTTTTCCTGAGAGTTATACTCTAATCCAAGTGTTTTCTCTGAAAATGTCGCATGCAAATTTTTATGACATGGGATACAAACCCATAAGATACGCGTGATCATATCTTCTTTACTAAAGAGTTTACGAAATTGACGACGACTGTGGTATGTGCGCGGAATCAAATGATGTTTTGTCAACCGCTCTGACCGATCACACAATTGACAGTTTGAAGGACTGGGTGGAATTCTTAACAGCTCAACCATATTGCGTTATTCATTCTTAAAAGTGTTAACCCAAAAATATAATTAAGTTAAAAGCAGCCGACATTTAGCCATATTCTTACATATAACCCTTAAGTACTTACATTATATCTCAGCCAGTTTAACCAAACGAAACGTCAAATTAACACGAGGCTCACTCACTTTATTAAGGCTTCGCTTGGGAACGCTATGTTGCCAATAACGCTGTGTAGCTCCCTTCATTAGTAAACAACTTCCACTGATAAGCGTCTGGGTGACCACAGGCTGTTGACTCTTCCTATACTTTTTATGACGTAGCTTGAAGTCACGGCTAGCACCAAAACTTACAGAGGCTATTACTGGATCATCGCCCAGCTCAGGCTCATCATCACTATGCCAGCCCATATAATCTGCCCCATTCTGGTATAAATTCAGCAGTACACTATTAAAATGCTCCCCACATACATGCTCAACTTTTTGCTTGATTTTGGTAAGTTCAGCCGTCCATGGTAAGGGTTGGTGCAACACACCACTATAAGCATAAACAGCTTCAGAGTCTCCATACCAGGCTACTTTTCGAGGGACTACAACCTGCTTGCCAAAAAGGCTCAGCGTTTCGTATTGCCAGTCCACACTGTTCATTAAAAACTGAAAGTAGGCTTGCTGTTCAGATAGGTTAAATAGCTGGGAAAGGTAACCAACCTCCCCATCAGGCAATGTTAACCAGTGAAATCTTGGAGCCATAAACACCTTTTCAAAAAATGCCTTTACCAAGAGCTACAACGAAAAGTATAACTAAGGTATATATTTACTAAAGGTATAGACAAGGTACAATCCAAGCCGCTGTTATTTTTAAGTACTACATACTATGATTGAATTTCACTTTTTAGGTACAGCGGCAGGTGTACCTACCCCCAAACGTAATGTCACTGCTTTAGGTGTTCGTTTTCCTCAGCAACGTAATTGGGTATTGATTGACTGCGGAGAAGGAACCCAACATCAATTAATGCATAGCGAGTTAACCCTAAGTCGTTTAAACACTATTTTCTTAACCCATCTTCATGGTGATCACTGTTATGGTTTACCTGGTATCCTTGCTAGTCGTTCCTTACAGGGAAGTGGCTCAGAGCAAACTCTTACTGTCATTGGTCCTCCAGGAACAGAGCGACTGATCAAAACCATTATTGAACTCACTGAGCTCAACTTAAACTACCCACTAAAAATAGTTGAATTCACACCCGAAGACTGGCAAAAACAGCACTGGGATTTTCCTGGCTTGAGTGTACAACCTGTTGCTCTTTCCCACTCAATCCCCAGTTTTGCGTATCGTTTTACAGAAGCACCACGACCTGGACGCTTTGAAGTTGCAAAAGCTAAAGCAGATGGTATTCCTCCAGGACCTATTTATCAGCAACTGCAGCAAGGTAAAAGCATTACCCTAGCTGATGGTCGGCTGATTAATGGATTAGATTATATTGCTGCCCCACCCAAACCTCGGCAGTTTATCATTGGAGGAGATAATGACAGACCAGAATGCCTTCAGTCAGCTTTGCTTGATTGTGATCTGCTAATACACGAAGCCACCATGACCGAGGAGATGCGAGCAGCGATTCAAGGGTATGTTAGCCACTCAACAGCTAGTGATGTGGCCCAGATTGCTGAACAGGCTCAATTACCCAATTTGGTTTTAACTCATTTCAGTGCTCGATTTATGGATCGACAACATGCATTACAAAGTGTGATTGATGAAGCTCGGCAACATTATTCTGGCAAGCTGTTTCTAGCCAATGATTTTATGCAATTCCATTTAGATCGTGAGGGTAAATTAACGCAATACAATCCCTCTCATACAGTCCAGTCATAGCCATTACAATCAGCTTTTATATATTTTCCCCAAACAATAGTCACCTTTAGTCAAATTCTCTCTAAAAATAAAAAAGGCTGCATGAAGCAGCCTTTTTGTTTGCATGTTACAGCTATTTTCTAGAACGTATCTGGTAGTCGGAACAACCACACACCCTCATCTTCTTTATTAAAACCTAAGAAACAATCATAGTCAGGTAAATAGCGCCAGCGTCCATAAATACCTCGGTCCCGACGTCCTCCCCAGCTGGCAAGGGCACTTGGCGCTCTACTTTCTACTTGTGGTTGCAACTCTTTAATTGACCAATCACTAGGGTCAAGAATCAATACATTGTAATGACCATCCCACAATACAAACACATCACGCTTACTGTCATAGTCAATGCCATAGTGACGTAAGGTTGGGGCTTCATAGCTCAACATACCTTGGCCATTATTAAAATATGCAGACTGTTTTCCTTTGAGCTTAATGGGCTGAATCATCATTTCAGGTATTGAGGCTTTAGGATCCTGCCAGTCAACTTCACTCAAGTCATAAATAGCCAGGCTATGATTTAATAGTTGAATGAATAGTTTACGCTTAGGATCATAAACACCTGGAGAAGCTCCACCATAGTTTGGCCCAATAGGTGACTGATGTTTAACCTCATCAGTCTTTGGATCATAGGCAATCAACTTATAGCCATTGGCTACCAATAAGTAACCAGTTGAAGGATCAAAAGCTGAGCTAAATTCACCTTTTATGGTAAGAGATGACTTCTGCTCCCATTTTGGATTATCGCTGTCAAACCAGTAGTTTTTTTCAGTGGTATAACCAGCGCCATATCGTGTGCCATTACCCATCCAAAAACGCTGAACATTTGGCAGGTATTCTACGCCATCATAAGAATGTGCTGAGGTTGGAGTACCATCTTTAGTTATACAAGCAATTGCAGGTTGTCCTTCTGCAGTAGTACATCCCCCATAGTTATCTAGGTAGTACTCACTGGGTTCAGTCAACCGAGTCCAATTAAGCGTTTCAAAATCCATTTGGTAGACTTCATTACCACCATAGTCTGTTTTCCCTCCGCCCCAGACTATCAGCTTGTTATCTCCTACGGCACCACCAGACCAGGCATCAAGAACACCAGCAGGCCCTAGTGATCCCCAAGCCTCATGATAAGCGGGGAAAGTATCGCTTAATGTATTACTACCTTTTGCTTCAAGCCACTGACCAGGCTTCAACTCCTCAACAAATGCCTCAAGGGATTTATGTGTGGTAGGTGTCTCTGGCGTATCATCTGTAGGATCTGATGGGGTGCTTGGTTCAGAACCAGATCCAGGCGTTTGCGGCTCTTCAGGACTACCATTATCGACAATAATTACACCACCATCATCAG
Source organism: Zooshikella harenae (assembly GCF_018837975.1). Lineage (GTDB taxonomy): Bacteria > Pseudomonadota > Gammaproteobacteria > Pseudomonadales > Zooshikellaceae > Zooshikella > Zooshikella harenae. The sequence continues at coordinate 26,579 of NZ_JAGSOY010000019.1, forward strand.
TACCTGAATCCCCTGTATCAGGTGTATTAGGATCTGTAGGGGTTGTTGGTGTACTTGGATCACTGGGGGTCCCAGGATCTGAAGGTGTACTAGGGTCTGTAGGCGTTCCAGGGTCATTAGGTGAACCAGGATCAGACGGTGTATCACCAGGGTCAGAGGGTGTATTAGGTACAGTAGGCGGCTCAGGTGGTTCTGGGTAACGAGGTGGCAACGTACCTGTTAAAGGACCAGGTTGATTTGTCGCAATAACTTCATTGCCTTTTGTGCCAACCCCATACTCACCTTCCAATGCAATTTGCTTATCAGAAGCAGGAGCAAAAATTGAACGTGGTACCACTGCAAACTGAGGCTCAATACTATAATCCGGCTTATAAGAGCGCTGTTCAAACTTGCTCCAGGCTTGACTTGCATTAGGATAATTTGAATCAGTAGCAGCCGCCAAAGCTATCTGCATGTTAGCAGGAAACCCTTCTGGGGAAGCAGCATAACCCAACATTTGCTTAGGATTTAACTCTAAAGGAATCTGGTCTTCTGAAGCAGAAAAGGACTCAGCTAATGGAATGATTCGTTGAGAGTTACATGGTGCACTATTCAAGCTAATTGATGTTGTTCTGTTGAAAGCTTGAGCAAAAGAATCCAGAACTTTTGCTTTGTTATTTGGCTCTACAACCCGAATGCCTTGTTGTAGACTTGCAAAAATCCAACAGTAGCCAGGATCAATCATACGACTTACGCTGAATTTTGCACGCTTATCCATGACTTCACCTGCTTTTGTGAAGCCTAAATCTTTAAGAAAACCAATTGACCATGCATGAAAATCATCCATCCAAGGTGATAGCGCTGTTCCACTCTTATAAACGACAGCATATTCACCTGTTCTTACACCAAATCGGTCAATCATGACTCCAGGATCATAACCCAGACGTTTTTTCACATCTTCACTATCACGGTCCGCTTCATTCCGAGCCACATACAAGTTATACAAATAATCCACGTTGTTATTAATTAACTTGATAAAATAATATTTCATTGGGTGGTTATCAGGCGTGATAAATGCGGCCTCACCTAACGCTCTCAGAGACCAAGCTTCTCCTCTCACTTGACCCCGCCGCAAAATACCTTCCTCTTTACGGCGATAATAAGGATGCATATTAATTAAGTTATAGTTAGCCCAGAACTGCAACTCTTCAAGCAAATAGTAATCACCCGTTACAACATAAGGCAAATAAGCTAAAGAGGGCTGATGCGCACTGTCAGGCTTATAAGGTGACGGGCATTGCTTACACGCAGGAAATGCCTCACTACGATCAGTTTTGGGATTATGGTGATCAAAATCATTCCCCCATAATCCAGCATAAGGCCAATCATCAATACGAAGCATATAACCTGTTTTTTTGTCCCGGTAATGAACAGACCAGCTTCCTGCCAAGCTCGCATTCCCTTCTGTTACCGTTTTAAGACGTTTATCCTGAGAGAGTAGATAAGCTGTGGACCACGCTGGCATAGGACCTATATCATACCGTCCTCCAGCCATTGGCATAATAGGCTCCACAGTACCCACCTTCATTAAATCATTTTTAGCTTGGTAGTCACTGTATAAGTTAGTAATTAGCCCACCAGCTACATTTAAATCAGGTTGATAAAGAGGGAAGACCTTACTATTCATAAGGTAATTTCGATTAAAAATAACGTGTGTTAATGCCTTCCCTTGTAAGAAAATGTCTTTTTTCCAACGAGCATGATGATAATGAGTGACATTCGACTTTTTATATACTGACTGTTTATTTGCAATCAGTTCTACATCATATGTTACATTGCCAGGGTTGGTAGCATAAGAGTAACTATTTTCAACGACGACAGAAACACGTACTTTTTCACGTTTTCCATATGTTCGCACATAAAATCGTGCATGAAGCAATGGGTGCTCAGCACCTCCGGCTTTAAGTGGCGCGGTAAAAATAAACTCGTTTGCGATTCCACCCTCTAGCCATTGGCGCTTTAACTCCCCAGACTCAATAACATCAGATAGCTTAGAGGTATAAGCTTTGCCGCCAATGGTCAGTTGCAGGGTAAAATCAAGATCTAGCGCAGCGAGTTGTGTTCGATTAAGCCCAGTAGTCGATTCAGTTTCATCAATGGTATATAAGCGAAGGGTTTGCTGTTTTGCTGACGGGATTTTAACTTTGGCAGAAATGATCGCGTGTTTTAAAGAACCATCCTGATAAGTTGCTTTTTTATCGACCTGAGTTGCAATCGACTTACCTGCACTATCAACTAAAAGCACAGTTTTACCTTGAGGTACATCACCCTCTTTAAATACGTGACCAAATGTCACATAGTCTTCAGCTGCAGTGGTAGTTTTATCATGGACCAACGCTACATCAGTGACATACTGACTGTTTGAAAGCGTGGTATCAGCTTTGGCCTGACTAAAGAAAAAAGTACCAGGTAAGGTTGACTTTGTCGTCGATGCTAACTTAGGTATAACCTGTGTTGAGGCACTTGCACCTACAATACAAGCTATTAATACGTTATATGAAAAATATCTCATAAAAAAAGAATCCCGCGCTTCAGCCTTGCTTAACCAGTTGACGAATAAACCATGATCGACCGCTCAGGTATACGATAAAAACGCCTATTTTACGAGCGATCACAACCCAAAATAGCGAACCAGTTAACAATTATTAATGGATTTTGCTTGATCATTTACGAAAGTCGACAAAATTATAACTTTTCGTAAATACATTCCTCTCCACATCCTGTGTCGGACAAAATGACTCAAGAAAAACAGCACAGGTCCTACTGCCGTTAACAATTAACACTTAAACTATCTCATAGTAGAAACACTAATTACTCTGCTTATCTACCGAATAAACGTTTATCACTTCACAAAAGTCCCTAAAACCCCTACTCTGCCAAAGTTATCTTTCTGATTGAGTGGGTTATAGTGTAAAGATGACTTACCAGACAACTTACCTAAAATAGGTTTAGCAGACCCAGTTCCTTTCCTGCTGTTGTTGTAACCATTTAATCCCTTCTTGGTAACCTGGTAAAAAATTATTTCCTTTAATTTAGCCTTCTGCACATTACATTCTTCAACCGAGGACAGTCGCAACAAGCATTTGGTCAACTCGGCATCCTCAAAGAGGAAATAGAGAAAGCTTTTATATGCCATCCACTCTACCGATCTTTTAATGAAGCCAATCTTAAACGATATAACAGAGTAAAACGTTGCTAATGCTCTCAGTTTAGTCGTTTCAATCGTGTTAAACCCTTAATAAAATATATTGTTGAAGTTTACACTACACTAATTGCCTAGTTCACAAATCATTTTTTTAGCTCGATCAAACTATCCATAATCTCATACAAAATCCCTCTTAATGAGAAAATATTGTGGGTTTAATTAGGCTACCTTAAAATTCCAATAGTTAGCGGTTATAGCATCAATGGTAGTTCTATTATTTGTCGTTTATGGAAAAGAGTAGCTCAAAAAACCATAATACCCACTCATAAATTCCAAGCAGATCAGTCAACTACCATTTACCCAACTCGTTACAATATAATACAAATCAATCCAAACCTAATAACCCTTTTCATAAAAGAGTAAAATTTCAATTAATACCTTTAAAGTACAACTAGTTACGTTGAGTAACCAGAGAGCCTCAAGTTCAACCAAAGCGTCATAAAACTACCAATTCGTGTTAACTATCAATAAAGAATCAAAATTATTTCTCTTTAAACACAGTTTCATTAAATCTTACAGGGACTCACACAAACTAACGACTTCACATCATACTTATTTTGTTTTTTCACTCTTATTAAAAAGCAGTGAGCATATAACTTATTTACAAATACTGATATTACCTAACAGTACAAAGTAAAACCTCACTGACTGGGTAGTAACCCCCATCTTCAAGGCCAAACAATCTATTTTCAATCTAAAAAAATATCACCTTAGGCACCCATACAAAAAAAATAAAATTACAGACTTTATTCTCATATAAAACAACAGCATAAATACAACAAATCAAATTCACTTTTTGATTATCACCTGCCCAATACTACGCACCCCTTGCACTTTTATAAAGACAATTAAACTATTACTTAATTAATAGCGTAGAGTACTAAAACGTGCCACCACAGCGAGGGATTTTTAAGGACGAACTTAATGGTTTAACCCCCTCCTAACCCCCCCTCATTATGGGTATAGTGAAACAGGCTAGGGCTAATATTAGGGACAAAAAAAACGATGGGAATTTAGCAAAACACTACAACAAAATAATAATAAAAACATAAACAATTAGCGAACAATTCTTAGGAAGACTTAACAATCCTCGCAATATCAAGGTAAACCTATAAAATACAAGAGAAACAGTACCAAGAAAAGTTTTAGCTTATGTCTTCATAATACTAAGAGATAATGCTTTCCCAAAATTACAATGCCTATCACCATCCTTTAAAACCAGTTCACTTCCTTATGGGTAGCAGGGAAGGATTCACGGCGTATTCGAAGGGCATTATGCAAACGTTGGACAAAGGTGCTTTAGAAAATGGATCTTATAAATGATTGCCCTGGGGATTCATTACTTGACGCCATTCCTAAAAAACCCGTTGTTATACGCATATTAAGGCTTTTTTTTTCTTTTATATTTTCTTTTAGGATTTTTGTGTACAACTTGGCCTTTTCCTTTTAACGACCTAAAAGCACTGATATCTACTTGGTCAATTAACTGATGAAGAGTATTCTCCATCGGTTCCATAAAGCTTTTATAACTGGTTTCTTTGCTACTAATAGAGGTCAATTGTGATTCCCATTGAGCCGTCATATCGGGAGTGGTAGCAATTTCAGGTAAGCTAGCAATGAGTTGACGACCCGTTTCAGTGGAACGAATTGTTTTACCTTGCCGAGTGAGAAACTGTCGTTTAAATAATAACTCAATTATTCCTGCACGAGTCGCTTCCGTGCCGAGGCCATCTGTTTCTCTTAATATTTTTTTGATTTTCGGATCTTTTACAAAGCGAGCAATACCCGTCATGGCAGAAAGTAATGTGGCATCTGTAAAAGGCTTAGGTGGTTGAGTCATTCTTTCAGCCAGCTCACCTTTTAGACATTGAACAACTTCACCTTTTTTCACATTAGGGAGCTTTTGCTGGTCTTCTTGATCGCAAACTTGAACATCTCCTTGCGTTACTCCTGTCACCTGAATTCCAGTTTTATTATTCTGTGACAATAGTTTTTTCCAGCCCAAGTCAGTGGTTTGTCTTGCAGTGGCGATAAACTTACCACCACTGATTTCTACTTCTACTCTACGCTCATCATATTGCCATGCGGGGTAAAACTGTGCGAGATACTGTCTTGCAATAAGCTCATAAATTTGTAATTCGGTTTTAGATAGTCGGCTTGGGTCAAGTTTACGCTCAGTAGGAATTATGGCATGGTGAGCTTCCACCTTTTTATCATTCCAGGCTTTGCTTTTTAGGCTTAAGTCTGCGTTGTTTACCGCTGTTTTTAACGGTTGGCACACATGGCTAATTGCTGCTGTGACAGTATTTATTTGGTTTAAATGTTCTTTAGGCAAATAGCGACAATCTGAGCGCGGGTAAGTAATCAGTTTATGTTTTTCGTATAAATCCTGACAGGTGTTCAAAACTTGTTGTGCATTTAACCCGTAACGTTTAGCGGCATCAATTTGTAAGGCTGATAAACTATAAGGTAATGGGGCTGCCTGTTGTTTACGCTTTTTTGTAGCAATAGTAACCATCCCAGGCTGACCAGTAATGCGTTTGACGACGTTTTCAGCCAGTTTTTTTGAGAGGACTCGGCCTTCTTCATCTTGATATGGCTGGCAGGCTTCACTAGGTTGCCATTTCGCTCTAAACTGTTCGCCTTTTTCTGTTTCCAGCAAGGCAAACACTTCAAAGTAAGGTTTTGATTGAAAATCTTCGATTTCAAGATCACGCCTTGCCACGAGACCTAACAATGGGGTTTGCACTCGCCCTACTGAAAGCACCCCTTGATAACCGGCTTTTCTACCTTGAATCGAGCACACCCGACTCATATTAATGCCATATAACCAATCGGCCCTGGCCCTCGCTAGAGCAGAAATAGAAAGAGGAACAAAATCACGGTTATCTCGTAAATTAGCCAATGATTTTTTTATAGAGTTTGGGTTTAAATCATTAATTAAGCAGCGTTTGACCTCATTACGCTGTTTATCCGGTACACCTGTGTAATTAATAACCTCATCGATCAAGATTTGACCTTCTCGATCTGGGTCTCCTATGTGTATTAGGTCACTTGCCTGTTTGATCAGCTTTTTTAAAACTTCAAATTGTTTTCTTGTGTTTGGTTTGACTTTCAGTTTCCACTTATGAGGAATAATCGGTAAATGACCTAAATCCCACCTCTTATATTGAGGGTTATAGTCTTCAGGCTCTGCTTGCTCAAGTAAGTGTCCTATGCACCAAGATACACAGTCACCATTTCCTACCCTAATATAACCATCCTGTCGTTGATGCGGTTTTGGTAAAACATCAGCCACAGCACGTGCCATACTTGGTTTTTCAGCAATATAAAGCTTCATGTGTATACTTAACCGACTCACCCACTGTATAAATACACAGCTTACCCCAGTTTACAGAATAACTAAAGCACCAGGATGTGAATCAGATCCTATACAGTAAAGGCTATTCCATGAACAATTAACCTCTACCTTAGATGCGATGCCTATTGTAGTGGTTGTTTTAGGGAGAGCTTAAGTAAGTGACAGAAGTACAAAAAAATACTTAAGCTTGTTATGATTGATACAATACCTTTTTGTATCCCCCCTCTTGAAAAGCCAGCACAACAGGCATCCGCTATAAAGTATACATAATGTTAAGGAAACCTCATGCCTTTTAAAACCTGCTTACTTGTTGTTTTTACAAGTTTTATACTACTTGGTTGCAGTGGGCTTAACAAAAAAGGAAGTGCCTCAGTTCCAAACCAAGTTACACTGCTCTTGAACCAACGTTTATTATTACAACAAGGCTTAGCAGACTATAATAGCCAAGCATTTCCCATACTAAGTTCAATAAGAACATGCACACTACGAGACAAATCACGCCCCTTTTGTGGTTTTGCTTATTCTGATTATCAACATCAATATATAATGGTAGAGGTTTGCTCCACTCGAAAAGGTAGCGCTGATCGACCTGGTGAAGGACTCTACTTTATAACCCCTGATAAACAGGTCAGCTATTATCCCTGGTATTCACCACAGTTCAATAAATCTGCATGTCAAAGTAAAAAGGGAACCTCCACAGAGGAAGCCAAATATATTCTTAAACTCGCAGGCGATCGTGTAGATAGGTTAATTTACCTATTTAAAACAAATAATAAAGAAGCTTTCATCCAGTTAAGCGTAAGCGAAAAACAGTTGTCTATTGTACAATAGATTTACTATTCCAACGATTATTTATGCCAATGATGACGCTGGTATTCCCACACAGGATGCCAGTGACTTGAAGCAAAGCTTTGAGATGAAAGATGCTGATCAACCGCTGTTCTTTGAATAACCCGCATCCGCTGACGTCGCCTTAACTTAATCCAATGCCACGATAATAAAAGCCATTGCACACCTACATGTTGCTGTAAATGCATCTTAAAATTCTTTTTCATTACTTATTCCCTTCCAATTATATACTACATTTACAGCAGCTTTTAAGAGTAACCATCGAGCATGGTTGATATAACAATATTTTCCAGTAAATAGCCCAATAGCTAATACAACTCGTTGCCAACGCATAACTACAGTAAGCCATACTAGATGATGTATTAAGAAAAATGACACTCCCTATCACTTCTTAAACCTTAGAAAAACAAATGCTGTAATCCTAAAAACATTCCACAAAAGATATTGCAATCCAGCAGAATGAATATTCACTATACTTTATATTCATTTTATACTCAAAACATAAGCTTTAGATAAGGATACAAAGCGACTATCCCATATAAAATGAATATATAAATGTACCCTTCACGATTCAATTTTAGGGTTTGTTGTCGGCGTTCTTGACCAACAAAGATGTTGAGAATACTGTTAATACAGAAGCTTTTAACTGCCACCTTAATATGAGCGCACAGCTAGTGCTTTTAAAACAGTTTAACAACTATCCATAAAGCAATACTCATCACCCAATCCGAATACAACTAAGGCTATTGATAATAACAAAATAAAGTAAATTATTTTATACGGTAATATCCGTATTTATACCTAAGAATGCAATGAGATGAGGTGGTTTTCTATAGTGCCTTATTATTAACACCATCTATGACAATTGATTGCTGCTTTATTGACAGCAAAAGGAACTATTTTAGTCACTCCTAACAACTTTTTGTCATAAACCTGAAAACAATATTCTTTTTATAAATAGAGCATCTATACAAACATCTGAAAAATCACTCGCGGGAAGTTAAGAGGCCACATCTTTATTATGAATTTTTTATTTATTAATACTTAATTATTTACGTCCACATCCAGTTTAATTCAAGCAGGTAAAAGCTCCAACTAAAACGTGTTAAGATAACTAGACAATAACCGAGTACACTACTATCATATAGACCTGCTATACTACACATCTATTACAAATTAAGCAAATAGTATTACAATGCCACTCTCTAATTATCTTTAGGGTACTTCTAAAAATACATATAAGCACAAACTACATAGGGTATATCGCTCACAATGACCACAAATCTTAAGCTTCACCCTAAAGCAAGCTCAATTTGGTATCGTCTTCTTCTCACATATCACAGCTAATTCCAATAATGGTTTAACATGATTACAAACAAAAATAATATGATGCCTAGCTTTTAACATCAGGCTATATAAGTCAAAACGCTTTTGCTGATATACTGTTTCACATAACGCTTTATATCGCACTTCGGGAGGCCGACGAAACTTCCAAAACTGCTGTACACCAAGCACAATAATCACATCGGCTTCTAGTCCTGCCAAATTAGAGGTTAAGCTAAATAAGAGTTTAGGTTGCGTCTCTTCATGGTAATTATGATAGCTTTCAGTAACAACAAGTGTCTGAATATATTTTGACCAATAATCGTTAAGTTTTTTCAATAACCACCCCTGATGGGAAACAATAAGCAGTGTGTTTACTTCAGAGGAAGAAAGTAATTCTTTGATTAGCTTATGAGTCAAATTTATTTCTTCTACAATATTTCTTACAGAATACAACCACGGACGCCGACCACTTCCTTTTAGATCCACAACCCTTAATGCTGGCTTACCCAAGTTTAATAGCCCCCCCAAACGCAAAGCCGAGCGAACTTGCAGTTTCGATGATCGTAGCTGTGATGATAACACGATATTTTCGGTTAGATTTACACCTAAGCGCTGTTGATCACTATGATTAATTGAGTACGCGCTTGACAATATGACAGATGAAGCGGATTGGATTAAGTGCTTAATCATTTCCCGCTGAAGGGGACCTGCTAAGTGAATATCATCAATAATCAGTAAACGACTAGAAATAGCAGAACTAGCATAAGCTTTTTTTAACAAAATAAGCCTGTCATCTACATCAATTCGGTAAGCCTTCTTTCGCAGTAACTGCTGATAACTAGCATACACATTGAGAATGAATGCACGTTCTTGAGTGGTTAATGTCTGCAACCACAACATGATATGCTGATTTAGCTCTTCATCAGCAAAAGATAACTGCTTTACCCAACGTAGTAATACACTCAACCACTCTAACTGCTGTGTTTCTGTTTTTTTTCCTGAAGTCAGAATACTTTCATATATCAGCTGTATACGTTCACCTTCAGACACTACTTTCGGTAATGGCGCTAAAAGTAATGAGTCTAATGTATGACAGCAATTGAGATAGTGTCCCCCACTCTTTTGTATTTTGTTTTGTAGTTGCCAACAACTATACGAGTTGGCCGAAATAACAACAATATCCTTTTCCAACCACCTCTGTTTCTCCAACTCAGTAATCAAATGAGCCAGTAGTGATGTTTTACCCGTACCACTGATACCTAAGACTCCTACAGCTTGTGCAGCATGTTTTACCTTATCCAATAAAACATGTAACCACTGAACGTAGTCACTATATTTGGAGAATTCAGAATAATCTATAGCCCCACTGGAATTCGTCAATGAGTGAACTGGTACAGTAAGATCATTATGCATTGTTTTGATTCTCAGTTCCTCATTGACACTAAATGCTTTAAACCTAATATAAAAAGAATTCTAGGTTAGTAACCATTGCCATAGCATCCTACACTTGTTTTACATTTTATCATGTCTTAATTAGGTGAAGACTAATAAGCACTTCATACTATTGACATGAAAATGCTATTTAAATGCTATTTGCGTTAGCTAAATAGCTTTGCTTTGCTTAAACGTATGCGATTCAAAAAAATGACAAAAATTCCCCGATCACATAAGTTGATCTCGTTTAAGTCCTACAAATGCTGGTTGGAAAGGGAGTTTAACCAATGAAAGTAGCTGTTATGGGCGCCGGTGGTGGTGGCGTTGCACTTGCAAGTCACCTTGCCCAGCTGGGCTTCCAAACTGCCCTATATGCCCCACCTGAACACGCCAAGAATGCTTATGCTATTTCAGAGCAACAGGGTGAAATCCATATTACTGGAGACCACCCCCAGACCTGTAAAGTTGACTTAGTCACACTTGATATAAGACAGGCCGTTCATGGCGCAGACGTCATTTTCATGATTGTTCCAGCCTTTGGCCAGGAAGCACTCTTTGAAAATATGCTCCCTTTTTTAGTTGACGAGCAAGTCATCGCTGTAATGCCAGGTAACTTTGCTACCTATCCTCTGCAGTCCATGCTCGAAAAAATTCGTCCTACGCTAGATATTACATTGGTCGAAAGCTCCTCATTACTGCATGTTGCCGAAATAGAAGAACCAGGTACTGTACATATAGCATCTCAGCATAAAAACCTGCTAGAGTTCAGCGTCTACCCTGAATACCAAACAAAAAAAGCACAGGCACTTTTACAACAATGCATGCCTGAAACTCACATAAAAACTGTCAACAGTTACTTAGCCATTGGTTTAAATTCGCCAAATGGAATTGTTCACCCAACCCTAACGATTCTCAATTGTGGCTATATTGAAAGCACTCATGGTGAATTCTATTTTTATAAAGATGGAATGACGCCTGCCGTTTGTAAAATTATTAATACACTCGACAAAGAACGCCAAGCTATAGGTAAAGCTTATGGCCTAGAATTACCCCCCTTACTTGATATTATTCACCACTACTATGGTATTAATGCATTATCCCTACGGGATTTTGCGCTAACCTCAGCCGTGCATAATCAGCGTTACAGTGCACCGACCTGTTATAACCATCGGTATATTTCTGAAGATGTCCCTTATCTCTTAGTACCCTGGCTCTCACTTGCCAAAGCGGCTAATGTAAATACGCCTATTCTGAAAAGTATTATTGGTATTGCCTCAGAACTGGTAGATTGCAACTTTGTGAAAAAAGGTCGATTAATCAGTCATTATCTGCCCTCTCAACCCGTCATCCCTCTTCACCTAAATAGCCAACAAGCCGTATAAAGATAACCACTTCACATAACAATCAAAACGATTTATCATAGCTGAGGAGAAATAAACCTCTTCAGTTATGTGCTCTATTTCGCTCGAAATAACCCTACTGCGTCCATTTCCCCTATGGAACATAGACTAAAAAAAGAGCATGTTGTAAAAACCCACTACCGTTACGCTTTTATTTATATGAAGTCTTTATCTATCTTAGTCATCATAACCAGTATGATGTCTGGATGTGCAATTAAATCTGACCTGCTACCGACGCGTCCGCCAAAATCACTTGAGCCACAAGTGATGCCAGCGATGACAGTAAGGGTAACTTCGTTTAGTAATGGGCAACTTTCACCTCTTGGAGCAGCATACCGCACGAGTAATGATATATACCACCTTGCAAAGTCACTTGGCCTTCCACCAAGTTATAGCCTAAGTCAAACAAGTCCATTCCAAATAAAACTTACTGTCGATTGGAGTGATTCTCTCCATGAAGAGGGTTCGCTGTGGTTTTACTCTACAGCTATGTTAGGTTGGTTAATCCCAGCAAAAGTCACATATGCCAGCACACTAACAGCAGAAGTTTTCTATCAAAATAAATTCCTTAAACGTTACCAATACTACGATAAATTCGAAACTTGGTATTTTACACTTGGCTTTTTAGCTGGCTCATCCCACTACCCAAGACAAGTAAGAAGTGATGTAGAAAGAAATATGTTGCATCATTTAATGCACGACATCCAGCTAGACCAGAGGCTTTACAAAGAACACTTAACACCCAAACTTATTGCCGAAACCAAGCCTACTGACTAACTGAAGGCCAATAACATAATTATTTTCTGTGAGACTTACTAAGTAAAGTAAAACCAGGTAGAAATAGTATCTTTTCAGAAATCTTGGCGGGAAAATTCTGCCAGTCAAATAGTCGTCTTTTTACTGGCAGATGTTGTTAGAGGTTAGATAAGAATATTGTTTTTAGAGAGTATCTAGATTAAAGCAATAACAACGACACTTAATAAGGCAGCACCTGCTGCAGTACCAACACAGGCAAACTGCCACTGCTGAACAAGCTGTTCTGCTCCATAAACTTGCTTTTCTCGATTTTTATAACTTTGGACCAATTGCGGAATCATATAAAAGCCAGCAAAGAAAAGGCCTGCTGCCACAGTCACCATGATAACAGCAGCAATAAATACTGGTTTAGATAATAAAAACATGAGAAAAACACAAAGTGTGGATACGGCTCCTAACACAGGAAAACCAAAGGGTAAGACTTGCGCTAATAGTAGTTGTTCACGAAGTTCATCATTCAACCGCCAAAAGCACTGAGGTAACAAAACACAAGCAAGTATAGCGGCTGCTAGCGTCAACAAACTAATAAGGGTAATGATTAAAAACGCCATGATGAGTCTCCGTGCTCGCTTTCTGCAAACAGCTAACCTGACTTAGCTGTTATGATGTATCTTAATTATTCGTTTTACTTAATTGATCAATCGAAATAATCTGGTAAGAAGTATCAAAACTGACAGTGAGTATTTTATACACGATTAATGAAATACAAACTGCTGATCAAGTCTCTATTTCACATTTAAATTGAGAACAACCTTCAAAGGCTTCAGCAAAAGTAGATTTATTTCACAATATATTGATGCTAGAGTGACTATCCGTGTTTAATCACTCGTAGCACGTTTCAAAAGAAAGGTTAATTATACATGCCATCTAACCAAGCTCTTGCAGCTCAGTTATTAGCATCAGTAGCACAAGAAATTGAACAAGCAGGCGACTCAACAGCACCAGACTGGCGCGCTATTTATTCAATGGGCTGGCGGACACCTGCCGACTTTATCAGTGAGCTTTTACCCATTGGCTTAGAATCATCTAAGACTTCCCCCTCATCCTCCTATCATAACGAAGCCTTTGAACGACTTCTGTTTGCCAGCTTACTACAGCTGATGATTGACATTCGAGAAGGTCGAACCAATGCAGAATCTGGCTGGCAACAAGTTCAACAACAACTTGCAAGTTACATGAGTCATGAAGGTGTCAATGGCGAGGCCATGATGAGTATTATTGGCCTTCTTGCAAGCCTTGACTTACCAATGGATGAAGAGTTTGTTGAGCAAACTAAAGATTGGCAGTCTGACTACTATTCCGACAAAGTAGATCACGCCTCAGAACTTGTCACTATGGAGCCTCAAGAAGCCCTTCAACTGTTACTTGATGAAGAAGCAATCCAAACAGAGTACGACTTCTATTTATTATTTGCTGAGCAGTTAACCTTTATTCGTGATTCCATATTAGACCCTCTACTCCAGTCATTACTACAAACTCATCATGATGATATTAGAGAGGGTACGCTACTATTTTTACTTCACAAACAAAAAGAAGTACGACAAACCTTACTTAAGTTACTGCAAACCCCACAGTACCAACGATTAGTGACACCATTAGGACTTCGCCGTCTCATTACCATTCGAAACTGGATTGAAAAGTCCGAGCAAGCCACTCTAGACCGCATAATTCGGAACGTCAGAAAACTTGGCACACCCTGTGCCCAATATGAAGTACCCAAAAAAGCTCATATCGAAAAAGTATTCAGCTCTGCTGTAGATGGGGCTGGAGCCCAATCAATCGTCATTTTATGCAAAGAATATGGGCAATACCGACTCATTGGTATTTTGCTTAAAGAAAAACTAGGGATTATTGACGGCTGGTTAACCCCCTTAAGTTCTAAGCGCAGCTGTGAAAACATTATTAGTCATTTACGACAGGAAGTGTATACATTACCTATTTCTATTAACTACTTACAAACAGTATTACCTCATTTTTTAGCCTTAAACTCACAGTCAGGCCAACCGCTCACAGCAGAAGTTTTGATGACGCTAGAATATTGTGGACTGAAGCAATGGCAACCCCAACCACTTGATTATCAAGATATTATGGCTCGCTGGCAAAAAGAACACCCTGAAATATTCACTCCTAACGCCTTACAGCAAGCTATGCGCAGAAATAAATTATGGGTTGTCAGAAACTTTGATTCGCTGATGTGGTTTGAAAATGATGCAGACACGGTTAAAAAAGCACAACATGTTTTAGAAGAACAACACGAAGGCCCTTTTGTTAGCTATCTACTTGAGCCATATCGTACAAAATGGCAAGCCCGTTTTATTCGGTTAGCATTATGGGCTTTTAATAATAGTCAAAAGCGGGGTCCTAAATGGCAGGATTTTGCCACTCTAAGCTGGGCACTTAGCAATGACACGCCTTTGGAAAATATTTCAGTTTTTGACTGTATTGCTGCTGAGTCCCTTGCAGTTGCTGAAGATGAATTATATGCTGAGTAGCCGCTGTTAACGCGGCTAACTGTGCTGATTTAAAACAGGTTTCACTCCGTGTCTATTGCCCTCATTCATTTAAAGCCTATTGGTATTATCCATTCCTGTTTCAAACAAAAATTTGGCATACCACGACAATCAAGGCTAGCTCCAGCAGCAACAGCAGAGCTAGTTCTTTTACCACCATATAATCGAGCAGAAGCCATCAAGGGTCTTGAGCAATTCTCACATATCTGGATAACGTTCATTTTTCATCAGATTCAAAGTGATGATTGGTTACCCACTATTCGGCCTCCCCGTCTTGGTGGCAAACAACGATTAGGCGTTTTTGCCACCCGATCCACACACCGTCCAAACCCTTTAGGACTTTCAGCAGTAAAGCTAGAAGAAATCTGTGTTCAAGACAGTGAAGTTTATTTAAAACTAAGTGGTGTAGACTTTTTAGATAAAACACCTGTTGTGGATATTAAACCCTATCTGCCTTATGCTGATGTCATTACTGATGCAACCTATGGCTATGCTGACCAACCTCTTGATGAGCAATGTCCAAACAAGCTGCAAATTTTATTCACTGCAGATACGCAGCAGTTTTGTGCCGACTATCAAAAACAAACTGGCCGAGTCCTGGGTTCACTTATTCAACAAATACTCGCTCAAGACCCAAGACCAGCTTATCTACGTAATAAGCCCGTACCAGAGAGCGAACAACCTCGCTACCACGGTATATCTCTTTGGGATCTTAATATTCGCTGGTATTACTCCACCGCAGGAATAGTTGTGGATGATATTCAGTTTGTTAATACAGATAATGTATAACTATACCTAATGCGAAGGGTATACATACACAATACAAGTGTATTGAGGGACATAACATGCAAGCTATTCGTGTACATCAACATGGTGATACAGATGTATTACAAGAACAGGTCACAGACACACCTCAAGTGGCAAAAGGCCAGGTTTTAATCAAAATAATGGCGGCTGGCATTAATCCTGTTGACACCTACATTCGCGCTGGAAGCAATAATTATACGGCACAATTTCCATACACACCGGGCAAAGATGGCGCTGGTGTTATTGCAACATTAGGCGATGATATTCAACATTTAAACGTTGGTGATCGGGTCTATTGCACAGGCAGTATTACAGGAACCTGTGCTGAATATGCGTTGTGTGAAATCGCTCAGGTTCATCCATTGCCTGATAACATCACATTTGCCCAAGGTGCCTGTTTGGGTACTCCCTATACCACTGCCTATCGTGCACTAATTCAAAAGGCTCAGGCTAAACCCGGTGAAACAGTATTAATTCACGGTGCCTCTGGTGGTGTAGGAACAGCAGCGTTACAAATTGCCAAAGCCCATGGTTTAAAAGTGATTGCCAGTGCTGGCAGTGATTCTGGGAGACAACTGCTTACCTTATTAGGAGCGGATCATGTCATTGATCATCACCAAGCAGACCATCTGACACTTCTTCCTAAAAATATTATTGGCAAAGGTATTAACATTATTTTAGAAATGCTAGCCAATAAAAATTTAGGTCATGATTTGCCAGCACTCGCCTTTAATGGTCGAGTCATTGTGATTGGCAGTCGCGGTGAAGTCAGTATTAATCCTCGCTTACTGATGGCAAAGGATGCAACGATTATTGGTATGGCACTATTTAATAGCAGCCCAGATGAACTGTCAGAAGCACAAGAGTATTTATTCAGTGGATTATCTCAGAGATTGCTGGATCCGGTTGTTCGAGATGTATTTGCTTTAAGCGATACCGCTAAAGCTCATCAAGCCGTTATGCAACCTGGTGCTGCAGGCAATATTGTGGTTACCCCCCATGGCAACCACGAAGGCTAAACTAAGCCCCAAGGTGCTCTAAAAATCGTTGCGTACGTGGATCCTTAGGTGACGAGAATAGCTCGTGGGGTGTACCTTGCTCCACGAGTTCACCATCACTCATAAACCACACTTCACTGGCAAGCTGCTTTGCAAAGCGTAACTCATGAGTCACCACCATCATTGTCATCTCTTTTTCGGCAAGCTGACGTAGAAGCGTTAAAATATCAGCAACAATTTCAGGATCTAGAGCCGACGTAGGTTCATCCAACAACATGACCTTACTTTCTGTTGCTAAGGCACGACCAATGCCTACTCGCTGTTGTTGTCCTCCAGATAACATAGCTGGATACACATCATGCTTATCCGCCAATCCCACTTCAGCAAGAATACTCATAGCTTTTTTTTCAGCCTCAACAAAAGGCATCTTTTTTACCACAAGCAGACTTTCCATAATATTTTGTACTGCAGTTTTATTTTTAAATAAAGCAAAGTTCTGAAAAACAAAAGATGTATATTGACGCAGTTTTAATACTTGCTGCTTTGTATAATGTTCACTATCAACAGTTAAATCATCAATGGTTATACTGCCAGAAGTTGGCACTTCCAGGTAATTTAAACAACGTAAAAGACTGGACTTTCCTGTACCCGAAGGACCAATAATAGCAATAATGTCCCCCTTTTTAATCGAAAAGTTTAAGTCATTAAAAACTGTTTGCATCCCATACGTTTTGCTGAGTCCACTTACCGAAATCATAATCTATCGATACCCCCGGCTTAGCCGCACTTCCAACCACTGTTGTCCTTTAGTGCATAACACCACAACAAACCAATACACTAAAGCCACAACTAAATAGCTCTCAAAAAACTTAAAGCTACTCGCAGCTTCTAACTGTGCTTTTGCCATGATTTCGGCTACGCCCAGCGTAAATGCAAGCGATGTTGATTTAA
This sequence comes from Zooshikella harenae, assembly GCF_018837975.1. Lineage (GTDB taxonomy): Bacteria > Pseudomonadota > Gammaproteobacteria > Pseudomonadales > Zooshikellaceae > Zooshikella > Zooshikella harenae. The sequence continues at coordinate 44,275 of NZ_JAGSOY010000019.1, forward strand.
GCAAATCAATAAAATTATTCATTAGCGGAGGAATCGCAATGCGTGCTGCCTGTGGCAAAATAATACGACGCATCGCCTGAATTTCAGTTAAACCAATACTTAACGCAGCCTCTCGTTGTGAGGACTCAACACTTAATATCGCAGCTCTCATGCTCTCTGCCATATAAGCAGCAAAGTGCAAACTCAATCCGGCAATAGCTGCTTGAAAGGCTGTCATATCTTTTAATGCCGGAAATAATTGAGGTAAGCCATAATAAAACAAAAAAAGCTGCACCAATAAAGGTGTGCCCCTGAAAAACGAAATAAAAAGATCGGCTAACCAAACCAGTCCTGACCACTTAAAAACTTTTATCAGTGCCAGTAATAACCCTGTTAACAGGGCTATTACCAGCGATATAGCAGCCATACCAAGAGTAATATGCAAATACTTTAGAATTATTGGTAGTAACTCTAGTGCATAATGTACATCAAATTGAATCATGGTTTCGCCGTTATATCCGCATCAAACCAGTGTTTTGAAATACGAGCCAAGGAACCATCTGCATGCATTGTTTCCAGCGCGTTATTAACCTGCTGTTGAAGCTTTTGTCCTGCCTCATTCTTTTTGAAAGGTAAAGCATTAGCAATTGTTTCAACAGGTTTTCCAGCTAATTTCAAAGGTAAATTAGACTTTTTAATCAATGCCAATACAGATACTTTGTCCATCATAAAGGCATCCATTCGGCCTATCGCAACATCTTGCTCCATACCACCATCATAGGCAGTGATATTTATTTGGTCTCCAACTGACGAGTTCCGTAAAACCTGCTCAAAGTTAGACCCCAAATTCACAGCAACTTTTTTATCCACTAAATCGTTTATACCATGAATAGATGTATTATCTTTATGAACAACCAGCTGAGCACCATCGTAAACATAAGGATCAGAGAATAAATATTTTTTTGCTCGCTTATCTGTAATGGTAATTTGGTTTGAAATCGTATCGATTTTCCCTGTTTCCAACATGCCAAATAAACCCGAAAATTTAGCCGTTACAAACTCAACTTTATACCCCTGACGTTTACCAATCTCATTCCAAAGATCAATTTCAAAACCTTGCAACTTATCCTTTTCAACAAAGGTGAAGGGATAGTAACTGCCAGAGCTGCCCACTCTAATTGTTTTTTCTGCAGTAGCACTTTCTGATGACTGCTCACACCCTGACAACATTACCATTAGTGGAAATAACACCCAAAGGGTACGCTGCAGCATACTATTGCTCATAAAAGTTCACCTACTAAAACTAAGGATACCGATATGTAGTGGCAGGGTAATGAGCTTTCACCTTGATAATATTTCATTACCCTCGTGATATCGCCACAGAAGTCTATGTCCAGCAAGACCTGTTTTACACTTACTTATAAAACATACCCGCTGGGACTTGCGTTTTGACGCGGAAGCATACCGGAATCTTAAGCTATTGAATAATAATAAAAAATAACACATTTATACTAATTGTGCATATAAAAGCACCATAGACTCATTATTCTCTTTTGATCGGACCTATTAAAGCAGGAATAGTCTCCCTTTATTGATACCCATCATTCCAGTCACTTATTAAGCAATGTCATTGGTTTCAGTCTCCTTTAATGGTTAATCAAAGACTGAGTGCGTAGGAGAGATAGCCTGTAATACCTAGCAACAGATATTGCCCTACCAATCATTGACTCTTTAATAAACAAGCAAATAACACAGATAGGTAAAAAAACTGATGCACTTCACATAGAATTTTCAGTAGAATCGCAAAAATTTTGACTCTGTATCGTGCAAGTTCTCTAAGGCTGTAATCGATGTCTCAAAAAACGATATTAGTGGGTATTGCTGGCGCATCAGCATCTGGTAAAAGCTTATTAGCACAGACGCTGGCCAAAGAATTACCATCAAAACACTTGGTTGTTATCTCTGAAGACTCTTACTACAAAGACCAAAGCCACTTAACCATGGAGGAGCGAGTCAAAACAAACTATGACCACCCTCGCTCACTCGACCATGGTTTGTTAATCCAGCACATGCAGGAGCTTAAAAAAGGTAATTCAGTACAAGTTCCTGTTTATGACTATTCCATCCACAATCGCCGAACAGAAACACGAACAGTTCAACCTACCAAGGTTGTCATTATTGAAGGGATTTTGCTATTAGCTACCCCTGAGTTACGAGAAGAGTTTGACCTTCGCTTTTACATGGATACGCCACTCGATATATGTTTACTCAGACGATTACAGAGAGATATCATCAGCCGAGGTCGAGATATCAGCATGGTCATCTCCCAGTATCAAGAAACCGTTCGCCCCATGTACTTAAGATTTATCGAACCCTCCCGCCAATATGCAGACTTAATCATTCCTCATGGTGGCAAGAACCGAATAGCCATTGACCTTATCAAGACTAAAATACACTCCTTAATTAGTTAAATTGTTACTTTCCTGTAGTAATACAGCAAGTTTTTCATAATAGTGCCTGTAAGTTGCGGGCACTCATTAAGCCACTCCAGCCATCTTCTCCTTCCTTGCTTTGCGTAATTGCAGTTAATCAATAAGTTATTCATTTTTTAAGGTTGCCATAAAAAAACGGTTTAACATCACTGTCATCTGACTCGATTGACGTTTAAACCCATATCGTACTGAATTTAGCTATGTTTACAGGAGGGAAGAATGCATATTGTAAAGGATTACACTTTGAGTACTGTTTATCGCAGTGCACTTAAACCTTTAACAACCTTTGAACTGTCGTCCAATACACGCACACTAAGAGTTCGAATACACAATTATTTGATAACAAAACACCAAAATCAACTCTAGAGTAAGGGCAAGGCAATGCAGAAGAAAATTTACTTTTTAATCGCCTGTTGGTTAAGTTTTATACTTACTGGCTGCAGTCACATTGAAAAAATGCATGCTAAATATCCTCTTGCCGTATATTTCTCAGCCATCAACGATTACATTACTGTTCGCGCATATAGTCAGGAAGGTACCCCTATCGCAGGAGGCAATATCAAAGTATTTAATGACTTTGACCGGATCATTATTGATGAATCTTTAAGTGGTCGTGGCATTTACCGTTTCCGTTACCCCATCAATACCATCAAACTGACTGTTATCATCACAGATAACGAAGGTAAGCAAGGAAAACGTTATATAGAGAAAGAAGATATACGTCCTGTCTACCCTGACCGTTATAGTCAGTGGTGGCTAAATCCTTAGTGCTTATTTTAGTTTATCATCTAGATCTGTAGAAAAAAGTGAGTAACAACAGCAGGGATTTACTTCACTTATGAAAAAAAATCACGCTATTGTTGTTACTCAACGTGTTTGATTACGATGCGCGGGAAGTCAAACCAAGATCATAAAAAATAGTAAACACGCGCATCAAATCTCCATACCAGCTCATAACATCATCAGCATAGAAGTTTTCAAAGTATATATTTCTGGAACGGTCAAATATATGCAGACCATTTACAGCAACTGTAATATGACCCTTTTCAACCGTGATATACACATTATTGCCAAACTTTTGCTGCAAAGACAGTACCCGAAGCATAAAACGTTCTGATAGTAAGGTCTTGGCTAACATAGGATCTGAAGCAAGTACTACAAAACTTCGCTCAAACTCTGCAAACTTTGTATGGTAACGCTCCAACCTTGCATAGCATTTTGAATCCAAATACTCAGGATCAAAATCTGGCTTACATTTTGGCAAAATGACAACCTGACTATCATTAGCCTGCTCAAACTCTGCACGAATCAATACGCCGTCAAACAGTGCTTTATCTTGAGCTAAGCATTTAATAACAGGGTTTGAAGACTCATTCTGATGCTGCACAACAATAGTTGAAGCTTCAAAATGAACACCATCATACTCTCCAGACAAGTAATCTTGGCCAGAATAAGTATTGAATGGCAGAGGGATAAACTTTGCATCAGTGAAAATATGTTGCGAAACAACACGTGCAGAAGCGTAGTGTAAATTTCCATCAACAAACTTAACAAGTTTGGGAAATATTTCAGCATAACATCGTTCATTAAATGCTTGTTTAGCCTGCTTATACTGGTCATTTAACAACCAGCCAATAACAGCTGCGGAGATTAAAATAAAAAATAAAATCCATGTACTACTGGAAAAAACTAACGCAGCAATAATGATTGCGGCTAACCAAACCAGCAGTCCTTTCTGCACACTTTGATAAAGGGTATTGCCTATCAGTTCGCTCTGCTTAACCAAATCGCCCTTACCTTCGGCAAATGCATCTACATAAAACGCGGAGAGTTCATCAATTGACTTCATGAAATACCTCAGTATTCCCTGTTTTATCATACTTTAAGGGTGAGCTTTTACATTATAAACATAACTAAGACGTCATGTTGCAAAAAAATTTCCCTGACAGATTAATGGATTTGCAGCACTAAGTCCCAAAACTGCACACCTGCTTAAATTAGCTCGCTCCCCCCAAATACGTCTTCTCTTGATGTAATTAGAACGATTATTGAACGGCTTGTGAATAAACAAGACATCTGAAGAAGTACTTGACTTTCAATGAGGCCCCCCTAGACAAAAACTCGACTCGCCAGAACCAAGGTTTACCCAGGTATTAACATGTACAAAAGTTGTTACTCTTGACACCCACCACATTCCTGAAGATAAACGCCAATTGCAGCAAACGTCCTGACTGGGCATAATTTCATCTTTAGCAGTAACCTTGTTTGAAAATTGGAGCTATCGCATTGAAGCGTCTGCAACTGGCTATCCTATACTGCATTGTCAGTATAATGTTCCACTGCCCCCTACTCTTAGCTGAAGAGGCAGCACCACCCGCCCCCTCGACAGAACAACATGAATCCTCAGCAGCGGATTCTGATAAGGATGACCGTATACTGGCAAATATGGTTGGCTCTGGACTAGTGGCCTGGTTGCTTTATGGCAGTGATTTTGATGGGCTTGAGCTGGTGGATATTGTTATCCTCTCTTGCGCCGTCTGTTTGGTGGTCTTCTGGCTCAGACGTCAATCAGGAACATCACCTTCTCAAGGGCATAGCAGAGTCAGAGAAGAACCAACCTTTGCAGAACAATCACTGCGTAATGATCACTACACAGTAGAAACAGGATTACGTGAAAGCAACCTACAGCTTCAAGCTCAACGTACAGTCTATTCTGCACCGCAACCGCAACCGCAACCGCAACCGCAACCGCAACCGCAACCGCAACCGCAACCAAGTGTACAGCCTGCTCGTAGGGATATCACAATTCCTTACACCCCCCCAGTTCAAACTCAACAACCATCTGCTAAGCCAAAGGTACACCCCCCATCATCTTTCACAACAGAACCCACCTCAACTAGCCAGATACCATCGTCGCCTATTGAACAACCAGCAACCGCTGCAGGTCTAGATCCTGTCGCGGAGGAAGTTGCCAATCCGCCTCCTCAACCCAATACTCGGTCAGCAGCAGTCCAAGCACTTGCCTCTCTGGAAGCCGAGCAAGTTAACCCTCACTATAACCAATTTGATCTGCCTCCGGATTTCAACCCCGAACAATATTTAGAGCAAGCCAAAGAGCACTTTAAACAACTCCATATTGCACTTTTGACTCACAATGACAGTGTACTAGCCAATCTCACCTCACCTGAATTATTTGAACAACTATTGAGCGAAAGGGACAGTATCGATAGCCAGCCTTCTTCATCTATTGTCACTGTTTTCAACGATATTACACATGCCAGTCATATGGGAGATATCAGTATGCTCAGTATTAAGTTTCACGGCTGGATGAAACAGTCTGATCAAAAAGATGTGACTGCCTATGCTCATCTTTGGCACTTGGAGAAGCTCACCAACGATGACAGCTGGCAAATAGTTGGTATACAAAAACTTCGCTAAGCCTGTTAATCATCATGATAACCAATAAATTAAAGCATCAAATAAAACAGCGTAAAAAGACTAGCAAAGATGCAACATGATTAAAGATCCTTGATAATTGCAGAACAACTGGCTAACACACAGTTTAAAGCTGCACGAATATTTAGAAAGCATCAATTGCATAATGCTTTACTGCCATAGTATCAGCATGTTTGAAACACGTTCTATAGCATTCCTGCAGCATGATTTCAGTCGTCATTAATCTAATATAATTTTTTGTATTGTGATTCAGTCGATTTTATAATAGAATCGCAGACGTCTTAGTAGCTTCAGCGTAGTAGGCCATAAAAATATACGACTTTAAGCGTGTATATGCCTGTTTTACTGGCTAATCGAGCCACCTATACTCGGTTTACAGTAAGAAGCAAAGAGAGAACCTGCAGAGCCAAAGGACCCAAATAGCCTCTGCATTGTTTTTACCATGGTTTTTCCTCATTTTAACGTGCTAAGGAAGCTTGTTAGTGGTTACCATTGGTAGAATTTAATAGTTGCATTTCTATTTATATGAAATTAAGAAGTTACTTGTTTCTTTGGAAGACAATGTATTGCAATCAACCCATTAATCATACATTAAAGCAACACAGTAAATGCTTCGTGTAAAGCTTTTCTAAGTTTATAGTTTCTTGTCGAACCAAGAATAACCCCGAATTTATGCTTCAAGTAGCATATGCTGCTAGAAGATAATTATTTTTATGATTTATTTATAACGAACTTATTTTGTCAGAATTTAACCATTTATTTTCTGTCTTTTTAAAGCGTCTGTTAATTAGTTAATGCCTGATTAACCAGATATTTCTGACGAAAAGCTGCGAAATTAGCACTAACAGGTTAGTTCGTAAATAAAGTAGTGAACAGGCTTAATCAATAGCCGGAGTTAGTATGCCAAAGTATTTATACCCTACAGTCTACGAACAGTTTACTGGTCAAAAACCACCCGAACCTCAACAAGTACGGGAAGAAAAACCCAAACGCCCTCGTCGGGTACATGGCCACCCCTATCGGATGCGCCACAACATGCAACAGGCCCAAGAACAGTTGCCTGATGACACTTATTACCCTCAACAGCAGGAAGTTAAAACCTATAACCACCGAAATAACCAAAAACAAAGTCAAAGTCAAGGTCAAGGTCAATATCCATACACGACGCGGGGCAACCGGCACTATACATCAGGTAATACACACGATTACCAGCCTACAGATAATAGTTATACAAGCCGACGTAATAACAACGCTAATACTCGTGTCACTTACAAGAAAAAACGCCAGTATAATCAACCTCAAATAGGTATATTTCAACCTAAGCATGATTATAATCAATATTAAGTAATGCTGTTTGCTGTTATAGCATGTTTGACTACATGCTTTTAAAATATAAGCGGGTAGGGTGGATAGGCTAAAAAAAATGCCGAAAGCGAAAACTGACTTTGAATCAGTTGGTTGTACCCTGCCCTACGCTTAATTCGTTGATCAAACCCTTTGTAACGAATTTTTTGCAGACACAAATTACAAATAGAAAAACACTTAAACTCTGCTGTATTTAACAAATTCTCATTAGCCGATATCACCAGGGATTCTGATTGCTTACACACCCGCTCTATCACCTCGCACCCACTAATGTGCAAAGTTTGATCAGTACCAGCTACAATAATTCGACTATTTTTGTAGGCTATTGTTTGATCACAGAGTTTCCGTAAATGCTGACTATCAATCGTAAGTCTGTCTTCAGATAAAGTGATTCGCTCATTGCCTGTCAGGTGTTTTTCTGGATTAAATAGCTCGAAATAACCCAGTTTCTTAGTCCCTATTTTTTCTCTTAACTGATTAAAAGGCTCAAATGTTAAAAAATTAATCAGCTTCATTCACTGAATACCCTCAATAATTTCAGCGATTCTCTCCTCAGCATTGGTTCTTAACCTAAACTCAACTCTGCGTGACTGTGCACTTTTCTCCTCATGATTTTCTGTATAAATCAACTTAGAAGAAGACAACCCATTTGCCGTCAAATGCGCTTTTAACCACGGCTTTTCTTGCTGTACCAGTGCCTGTTCAAGGGCAAGCAAATAAGCAAGGGTTGTTCGTGTCCTTGACTGAGATAAAGCCATATTCTTAACATAAGCATCATCCTGATTTAAGGCATTATCCCAACCACTATCAGTATGCCCCTCAATTCTTACCTCTTCAACAGCACCTCGAAAGTCATCATCGGTAATAATTTTTAAGTAACGAGGAAAAAAGTCAGCAAGAATAGATTGAAATTCTGTTTTAAGTTCTGCTTTACCTCGATCAAATAAAATATCGGTGTTATTAAACCGAATACTGGCATCATCGCTTAATGTTGCTCCCCAGCGGGGCAAATCATCTTTAAATTCAGCATACAAGCGTGTATGTAAATCCAATTTTAACCGTTGATAAATAAGCGCCACATTACGAATTTTATTACGTTCATGCTCAATTACCACCACAAACAACACCGCAATCAACATAAAAATCATTAACAGGCCAGCCATTAAATCACTCATAGCTACCCAATGAGATTCACTCTCTGCGGCATGCTCTTCAGTAAACATCGTAAAACCCTTACCTATATATCGGCCGTCCCTTTAGCACAGGGTATAGCATTAAGCATCCATAGCTTCAGCGATTGTTATTATTTTCCGTAATTTTTCTGTCAACGGTGCATAGTCACTGACAAACTTTTCTGATAATGCGGTTAATTGATAACCAAAGGTTTCAAGTGACTTATTTAACTGAGATGTCAATACACTATCTAATTGCTGCCAGTGTTTTTCTGTCAGTCCGACTAAGCTTTCTCCCTGCTTGTCCAATACCTGTTGATAACGCTGTAACTGGGTGCTTAAATTTCTATGATCCATCACAAGGTCATTGGCTGTTTCTGTCATTAACTGCTTCATTTGCTGCTGGTTCATCGTTAGTGTATCAGCCAGCCCCGATGTTAAACTGATAATTCGCTCTTCCAGTTTCGGTAAACCACTGGATGCCGAATTAACAATCGTACCCAGTAACTGAAGATAATCTTCCAGCCCTTTTGCTTGCTTTTCTAACCCCCCCAGTAATTGTTCAAGTGCACCAGACACCTGAGTAAATATACTGGTTTGCTTAACCACACGTTCATGAGCCGCGGTTGCTTCAGTCATTATTTGCAGGGATACCTGCTGCTGTGCCATAAACTCATCCAGCTGGTGTCGGGTGACTTGCTGCCACTCAAGCATCCCACCAACGGCTTTATTTAACGCTTGAAAATTTTCACCATACTGCACTTCTATTTTTTCATTAAACTCAATCAATAGTTCGCGCAAACTTGATTGCAATGCCTGCGTTTGCTTAGCCGTTAATGCCTGCTGGTGCTGTTCATAAATACACTGCAACTGAACGATAGCCTGTTTAAGGTCATCATGCATACCAACAACGGCCTGTTGTTGGTTATTACCTTGTTGTTGAATCGCATCCCGAACTTCGCCTAATAACTCAAGCTGAGTCTGGTAGTGTGTTGTTTCTGCTCGACTTGGCTTACTTAAGACAAAGCGTGCTTTTATGGTCAGTGCAGCACTTAACCCCGCAATAGATGACCAAAAAGCAGTTTTAAGCCCTTCAATAAGCATGGGTACACTGGCTTGAATATCAGTCGTATCAAAATTCTTTAAACCTAAGGCTATTCCTAAAAAGGTCCCAAAAATACCAATACTGGTGAGTAGCGTTGGCGCGTGATTAACAGTTCGAGGCTGAAAGGCTGCGATATGAAAGTAGACGGCTAATAAAATAATAAGACCAATAAGAATGGCGGTCAGCCAGGAAAATTCAATGTGCGCATCCATGTGCTTGTGCTTGGTTGGGCGTCGTCCACAACTCAGGACGACGCACAGGTGACTTATAAACCAGAAACGTACTTAATCATAACACCCGCAGCAACTGCAGAGCCTATAACACCTGCCACATTAGGTCCCATGGCATGCATTAACAGGAAGTTATGTGGATTAGCTTCCAGTCCCAATTTATTTGATACTCTAGCAGCCATTGGTACAGCTGACACACCTGCAGAGCCAATTAGTGGATTAATTTTATGCTTGCTGACTTTATTCATTAATTTAGCCATTAGTACACCTGTTGCTGTACCAATACCAAAAGCAACAATACCCAAAGCCAAAATACCTAAGGTTTCTGCTTGTAAAAACTTATCAGCAACCAGCTTAGAGCCAACCGATAGTCCTAAAAAGATAGTCACGGTATTAATTAAAGCATTTTGTGCAGTATCACTTAACCGGTCAACAACGCCACATTCACGCATTAAGTTACCAAAGCAAAACATTCCTAATAACGGCGCAGCATCAGGTATAAATAACGCGACCAAAATAAGCAACACTAAAGGGAAGCATATTTTTTCTGTTTTTGATACATGACGTAGCTGAGTCATTTCAATTTTTCGCTCAGCTACTGTGGTCAACGCTCGCATAATAGGAGGTTGAATCAATGGGACCAGAGCCATATAAGAATAAGCTGCTATTGCAATTGCCCCTAACAACTGTGGCGCTAAAACACTAGACACATAAATCGCTGTAGGTCCATCTGCACCACCAATGATGCCAATTGCCGCAGCATCAGCCACGGAAAAGTCCATCAACCCTGTCGCAGAAAGACCAAGTGCTCCTAGCACCGTAGCAAAAATGCCAAACTGAGCCGCCGCGCCTAGAAACAACGTTTTAGGATTGGCTAAGAGCGGCCCAAAGTCAGTCATTGCCCCCACCCCCATAAAGATCAAGAGTGGGAAGACACCGCTACCAATTCCGGCTGCATAAAAATAGTACAGCACGCCATGATTATACTGTAAGTCAAGTGCCGTATTCATTGCAGCTGTTTGTAAATGGTGGCTGGCTGTAGCGTACTCTTTTAACAACAATAAAGGATCTGTCGTTTTTGATTGCAAAGCTCCCGCAATTGCTGTTACCACATGCTGTGCATGCTGCTGCAAACCAATATCGTCAGAAGCCAGGTAATGAGCTGCTTGATATAAGGCTTTGTCCAAGGCAGAAAAAGCTAAACCAGCCTCAGGAATATTGGCAAGAATGCCTCCAAAGCCAATGGGTACTAATAACAAAGGCTCAAAGTTTTTACGAATGGCAAGAAACAACAGCAATAAACCAATTAATATCATTACAAACTGGCCAATGCTTAAATTATACAGCCCTGACCCTTGCCAAAGTGCGTAGAGTTTTTCCATTGGAGCTACACCTTTATTACGCCAGAGTCAGCAGCGGATCACCCACTACAACCGCATCGCCATCCTTCACATTAACAGTGATAACCTTACCCGCTTTATGGGCACGTATCTCTGTTTCCATTTTCATTGCTTCTAACACCACCAGTACATCACCCTCTTGTACGGTTTGTCCTGGTGTGACATGCACTTTCCAAATAGTCCCTGCAAGTGGTGCTATTACTGGCTCACCACTGCCAGCATTCTGACTAGTACTCGCGGCAGCAGGAACAGCGGCTACAGACTGAATATCCCCCCCCTCAGCGACTTCCACCACATAAGCCTGACCATTGACTTTGACGGTATAAACCTCGTTTCCATTGACAGTTTGTGGTGCTGTTTTAGCCTGAGCAGGTGCAATCTCCTCCCCTGTTGGCACTGGTTCAAAGGCATCAGGATTGCCTCGGTTCTGCAAAAACTTCAAACCCACTTGTGGAAACAATGCATATATCAACACATCATCCACTAGCTCATCAGCCAAGGTAAACCCTTTTTCTTTAGCTAGCTCTGCCACTTCTTTAAGCAGCTTGTCCATTTCCGGCTGAATTAAATCACCTGGACGACAGGTGATAGCTTCTTTGCCATCCAGTACTCTGTTCTGAAGATCTGCATTAAAAGCAGCAGGCGCAGCCCCATACTCACCTTTAAGGATGGCGGCAGTTTCTTTTGAAATATTTTTATAACGCTCACCAGTAAGCACATTAAGTACTGCCTGAGTACCCACAATTTGTGAAGTAGGCGTCACAAGGGGAATATGCCCTAAATCTTCCCTAACCTTGGGAATTTCTTCCAATACATGGTCAAACTTATCCAGGGCACCTTGTTCCTTTAACTGGTTTTCCATATTCGTCAACATACCACCTGGAACTTGTGCCACCAGTATACGAGAATCGACGCCTTTTAATTTACCTTCAAATTTGGCGTATTTCTTTCTTACATCACGGAAATAAGCAGCGATTTCTTCAAGCAATAACAGATCCAGTCCTGTATCGCGATCAGTATTTTGCAATGCAGCCACTATCGATTCAGTGGGTGTGTGGCCATACGTCATACTCATTGAAGAAATAGCTGTATCGACGTTATCAATGCCTGCCTCAATGGCTTTCATCAGCGTCATCGGTGAAAGCCCTGCTGTTGCATGGCAATGCAGTTGAATAGGAATTGACAGTGAGCGTTTTAGCCGAGAAACCAGCTCGAAAGCATCATAGGGTTTTAAAATGCCCGCCATATCCTTAATCGCTATCGAATCAGCCCCCATATCTTCAATACGTTTAGCTAGATCCACCCAGTTTTCAATAGTATGTACAGGACTTGTTGTATAAGAGATAGTCCCTTGTGCGTGCCTATCCTGCTTCTTAACAGCCGCCAGTGCAGTCTGTAAGTTACGAGGGTCATTCATAGCATCAAATACCCTGAAGACATCTACGCCATTTTTAACCGCACGCTCAACAAATTTTTCTACTACATCATCCGCATAATGACGATATCCAAGCAAGTTTTGCCCCCGTAACAACATTTGCTGAGGGGTTTTTGGCATGACTTTTTTCAACTCGCGAATTCGGTGCCAGGGATCTTCGCCTAAAAAGCGAATACACGAATCAAAGGTGGCACCACCCCACGACTCTAAAGACCAGAAACCAACCTGATCAAGCTTACTGGCAATAGGCAACATATCATCTAAACGAAGACGCGTTGCAAACAACGACTGATGTGCATCCCGTAATACAACATCGGTAATTCCAAGGGGCTTTTTATTTTCACTCATGAGGAAAGGCCTTTTCCATCGCTAACCAAAAATGAATTGTTATCTGTTAGTCCCGATCAGTATGCTTTTTACGGTATTGCTGGATAGCTGCAGAGATAACCGCAATCAGTTGGGTATCCTCTGCTTCTGCAGGGACAGGACCTATTTTTGCCAACTTAGCTGGTATTAATTTTTCGGGGAAATATTTCTGGACAACAGCTGACATGAGTTCTGTGGCATAGATCAGCAGCGTCAAGAACACAAATACAAACCCCATTCCGAGCAACATTAAGTAAAGACCTTCGGTCATTAATTCAGCAGGGGTCATAGACTTTCCTTAACTAGAATTCCACGCTGTTAAGCGATATCCAGTATAAACGATATCCACATCTTACGTTGTCCATTCTTTACACGCCTGATGCCTTCCTTCACGACAACAATCAGACATTGCTATTCATAATTAGATATCTACTAGCGACTGGATTCAGTTTTAATGTAAAACTTTATGGATAACTTAAGTGATTTCGGGTCATTAATGTACATTGAATCAATTCGTTAGGCAAACATTGCTGTATTAATACGTATTGTGTTTGACTTAATTCAATTTTTTTGCTGCCAGGTGATGGTTATTATGTGTCCACTCAGTCATCACAGTCACAGTTACCTGCTACACAGATTTAAAACATCCGCATCATAAGTGAACCAAATTAATGATACAGGTCTCAATAATTTTAAAGCATGGCTGGAGCTTTGAATATTACTCAGTAGAATAAGCTGAAACTCAACATCACAAGCATGTTGTTCACCCAATAATAAATGATTCTATAAAGTCTTTTCTTTTTAACTGAAAAGACTTGAACTTAAACAGGAAAATAACGTCTGGAAGACAAGGGCAAGCGTTAGCTGAGTAAGTCTAACGTCTAAGTACATGACTGAGCATTGTAATGATCAAGTAGAAACCCTGAAAGACAGCCCTATGAATAGGAACTAAACACAACATAAGCCGCCTATTCTTGCGTCAATCAGGTATACTCCTAAGCTTAGTATAATAAGCGAGTATAATTGATCACCCTATTATAGGAGTTGTCAAATGAGAGCTGTATTACCGCTTGTATTATTTGCTGCATTAACTGGCTGTTCTACCCCCCACTTGATCACGCTTCAAGATGGTACCCATATCCAAACTGTAGATACCCCTGATTTTAATGAAGACACGGGCTTCTATGAGTATGAGACAGACAACGGCAATGATGAGTCTGTCAATAAAAATGTTGTCAAAAAAATCAGAGAGCTATAACGCTTCAAAGGCATTGGATATATTCATAGTAATTGGGTTTTAAAACAGATTAGCTCAAAGCAAAATGGTCTAAAGCAAATGGCCCCACCGTACGCGATAGACCATTTCAGTCAGTGTAAGCTGTACACCGCTCACTGTTTGGCAAAAAGCAAAATCGCCTGTTTAAAAATTGCATCACTTGTTTAATATAAAAAGCGAATATAAAAAGTGTCTACGTAAAAAGCACTTAAACAAAAATAGATTCAACATATAAGACGCCAAAAGTACAGCTTAACACTCGCCTCAAGCTTATTCACCCAGCCCAATGGTCGGACTGTCTATCAAACTTGTTGTAAGCGTTTAAACAAGCTTAATTGATGCTAGTAAAGTTGCATGGCAAGCACTTGAGCAGTACATTATGACACCATGAAAATCCTGTAACACCTTTTCTGCAGACGGGATAATTGCAGTAACAACCGACAACCTGATGAGCAGTAATCTTTTGCATTCCTTCTTTGATTAATGCTGTGTCAGATGAAAGCCACCCAATAAAAGAGCTTTGTCGGTTAATAACAACAAAAACAACAGAGAGATGAGCATGAAGCGCCTTGCAACAATCGTCATATTACTATTGATAAGCCTTTACCTTATTCCTTTTACCATAACAGCTCTATCAGCCCCTCCTAATGCCCCCACTATTACCCAACCCCAAGACTCTCCTTTGGTGATTGCCCATCGAGGTGGTAGGGGGTTATGGCCTGAAAACACTTTATTTGCATTTAATAATGCCGTTAAGCTTGGGGTAGATATGTTAGAAATGGATGTTCGAAGTACCGCAGATGGCACCCTCGTCATTATGCATGACCCAAAAGTAGACCGCACAACAAATGGCCAAGGTAATATCAAGGATCTGTTATGGACAGATCTACAACACTTGGATGCTGGATACTCTTGGACAAGTGACAAAGGACAAACCTATCCTTTTCGAGGCAAAGGTATCACAATTCCCACACTCACCTCCGTGTTATCATCTTTCCCCCTAAAGCCCATGGTTATTGAAATCAAAGAGGTTGGCATTGAACAAAAAGTTTGTAACGCTATCCGTAAATACAATATGCAACACAATGTCATTGTTGGCTCATTTATAGAAACGTCCCTTTATACATTTCGTGAAATTTGTCCAGAAGTTGCCACATCAGCAAGCCATATCGAAGTCAGGAACATGGTCATTCTTGATACATTCGGTTTAGGCCATTTATACCGTCCGCCAGCAATCGCGTTACAAATCCCTGAATATCATGATGAACGGCTTATAACCTCCCCCTCTTTACTCGCCACAGCCAGCCAACATCAACTTTGGGTACAAGTATGGACAGTCAATGATACTGCACAAATGCAACGCTTAATGAAACAAGACATTAATGGCATTATTACTGACTACCCAGATCGACTGATTAACCTAAAACAGCAGTTGTTCAAACAACCCACTCAAGCCTCAAATGAATATTCTCATTAACCCAAAGATCTATATATAGCCAATACGAACGATTTTTTGTATGGCCCCCCCTATTTGCCATTGAATAGCAAGCGCAATAGGGGTAAACGAAGTATCAAGAAATGATGAATACACAGTGATAATAGCATAGCGCTGACAACAATGAGGCTGAAGCCTAAATACATATTCAACTCCAACTGTACAATCCATATGCCAAGACTTATTACTATCAAGTGATGGAAAAGATAAATACTATAAGAGGCATCTGATAAATAAAAAAATACACGTGATTGTCGATTAAATAATTTCGAAAAAAAGCAAAAGCAGAGTTGACACGCTAGCCAAGTAATCAATCCATGCAAATAGATGTTAACTACTTCCAAGCCAAGTCCTGATATTAATTTAGGTGCAACCTCAACACTAATACAAGCAATTATTAAAAAGAGCAAATAGATCCACTGAAAACTGGCAAACAGATATTGCATATTTTTGTTACGATAAAGAAATAAGCCAAATATGAAATACTGAAAATAAATTAACAAACCAAATAATGTAACACCACCCAGTGAAATACTATAAATAGGTATAACCTTCCCCAACATAATAACCAAAAAGTCATATCCTGGTAATAGTAGAATAAGCCAGCGCCTCGACAGAATCTCACTGGCACTTATTGCCAACATACCTTTTAAAAAAGGTAGTTGCCTAACAACCCATACAGCAAAGACAGCGACTAAAAAATACCAACATAAATTAACAAGAAACCACAAATGAGAAAGCCATCCAGAATCCAAAAAAAATCGCTGAACAGTAAAATTACCCAATAGATATTCTTGTACTGAGTTAACCAACAAAGCTGTTGAGACTAATGGAATTATAATTCGTTTCGAGCGCAACTTAATAAATACAGGTTCACCATATTTAATAACTGTCATAAGACAAAAAAAACCTGAAACAACAAAAAAAGCCGGCATTCTAAACAGATGAATAATATTACTTAGCTCTGAAAAAAATATGGCGCGTTCTCCACTGACAACTTTCCAAACATGATCAGGGTTATAAATTTGCGCCGCATGCAAAACAACACCTAATAGCATTAATGTGCTGCGCATTGCATCCATGTAATAAAGCCTCATGCTAATTCTCGCTCTACATTGAAAACCCTCAATTGCAGTGCAGAATTCACGCCAAATAAATTAACCTAAAAAATGGCTACATTGATCATAAACAAATATAAGGTTATGAACGATTACTAAAAAAACACGACAACAATATTTCAACAAAAGATTTATAAAGTGTAAAAAAGCACAACAACACTTTTTGAAACTTTACTCAAAATATAGACAACTAAAGAAAAAAATTGCTGGAGGTGTTGTCAAAAATAACGTATAGAGAAGTTAAAATTGCTAAATATGCTTCACGCATTTTTATACAATTTTTTAAGTAGAGGGACAGAAAGCCTATGAAGACTTTCTGCAAGGATACAAAGTATAATAGTTTAAAGTGTTGATTATGTCTGAGTCTAATTCTATTTGAGTTTAGCGCTTACTGATTAACCTCATCGCAATACATACCTAACAAACATAACTGGCTTTATGGGTTATTTAAACTGCAACTGCAAGCTTAGGCCACAACCGCTGTAACGCAATCAGGCTATCTGGTGTAAATTGCAGTGACTGCGATGAACGCAGAATGTCTTCAGGCCACAACAACACGACATCCTCCACCTCTTCAGCCTCTAATGTCAGTGGGCCATCGTATTCACAGGTATAAACCTTACCCCAAACCCGCTGCTCTGACTCCTGAAAATAAAAATGGAAGTGACTATGTAAAGACACACCAGTGATCCCCATTTCTTCTTCCAACTCACGATAAGCGGCTGGCTCATACTCTTCCCCTGCTTGCACCACCCCTCCTGCTGCAAGGTCATAAAATCCAGGGTACACATCTTTAGTGACTGTTCGCTTTTGAACTAACAACTGTCCAAGTGGATTAAAGACAAACACATACACGGCCCGATGACAAAGCCCTTGTTTACGCATTTCTGATCGGCTACTTTCACCAATACACTCATTTTGTTCGTTAACAATGGTCACCCGCTCATGATGGGTACAAGGTTTAGCTATTTCTTCACGTAGCATGGCTCTCCCTCATTATTTTTATCATGCACAGCCATCACTGTGGCTATTGTACTAGGCTTGTCACACCATATCATGATGTTGACTGATGGCCCACCCCTCTCTCTGCCAATCTCACCATCAAATTACCAAACGACCTTCTTCAAACAATCTTTTTCAAACAGGACCAAACTTGAACGCCTTAATCGTGCGGTTTCGACTAATTACTGATGATGTGGACTATTTCTTTTGTAGGTTATTGAACTCATTCACTAAATGTTTTATCTACAATGAGATTAGGCACGTTAACACAAGAAGCAGATAGAATTCATATGAGTGAAACATTAATCTCAACGTTAGTCAGTCCCAGTGGAAGTATGAGTGTCCTCTCTAATAATGAAGTTAAACAACTTCAAGACACGTCCAAAGGGGGACTTTACCAACTTTTTCGTCAGTGCTCACTGGCTGTCTTAAACTGTGACGAGCACTCCGATAATCCCTATAAGATTCTTCAACAGTATCAAAGCTTTGATATACGCATCATTCAAGAACACCGTGGTCTTAAATTACAACTGATTAATGCACCCGGTAATGCCTTTGTTGATGGGCAACTCATCAAAGGGATCAAGCAAAATCTCTTTGCAGTTGTCCGCGATATTCTCTATGTCGCAAATGAAATTAGACAACATGCTGCAGTTAACACTGAAAGCTCTACGAACATCACTAATATGGTATTCCATGTGTTACGCCATGCGAATGCTTTTCGCCCCAAAGTACATCCAGATACTGTTGTATGCTGGGGAGGACATTCCATAGGTGAAGCTGAGTATAAATACACCAAACGTGTAGGCTATCAGCTTGGGTTGCGAGGTATGAATATATGCACAGGCTGTGGTCCGGGCGCGATGAAAGGCCCTATGAAAGGTGCCAATATTGCTCATGCAAAACAGCGTATCACTGGCAGTCGTTTCATAGGGCTTACGGAGCCTGGCATTATTGCCGCTGAATCTCCTAACCCTATCGTCAATGAGCTAGTTATCATGCCCGATATTGAAAAGCGCTTAGAGGCTTTCGTCCGTATGGGACATGGTATTATTGTGTTTCCTGGAGGTCCTGGTACTTTTGAGGAAATCCTTTATATTTTAGGCATTTTATTACACCCCAGTAATCGTGACATACCATTTCCTGTTATCTTTACTGGTCCAGGATCCGCGAAAAGCTACTTTGCGGATATACACCAGTTTATTGGTAAAACGCTCGGCCTTGAAGCCCAGCAACGCTATAAAATTATTATTGACGACCCTCAAACGGTTGCCCGAGAAATAAAATATGGTTTGGAGGAGGTCACCCGCTTTAGGCGGCAGACAGGTGATGCATTTTACTATAACTGGCAGTTAACCGTAGACAATGAATTTCAGCAGCCTTTCGAACCAAACCATGAAAATATGGCTGATCTTCAGTTATCTAAACAATTACCTGCTTACAAGCTGGCAGCCAACTTACGACGTGCGATGTCTGGTATTGTTGCTGGCAACGTCAAAGAAGTTGGCATCGCAGCAATTACTGAGCATGGTCCTTTTAAACTTTTTGGCGACCCTGAGCTTACTGAAGACATTAATCAACTACTGCACTCCTTTGTTGTCAACCAGCGGATGAAACTCCCAGGGAGTGGTGACTACGAACCTTGCTATGAAATTATAGGAAATCATTAAATTAATCAGGAGTACCGCTCATTGCATATAAAAGAGAGACTGGTACTCCTGAATTTAAATATATATTTCAATACAGTGTAGAAGGCATTGCTGAAAATGACATATTGTTAGAGATGCGCTTTAACCAAACATCACTGTTTGTAAGCACCTGCTAATAAATCTTCCCGCCATTTATCCAGTAAACCTTCACGTTGTAATTGCTTAATCCCTTTATTAAAGTCTTTCACCAGTTGTTCTGAACCAGCATGTTTTCGTGAAAATAATAAATGGCCCTTCGCCTCAACAAGAGGCTTAGGGTTAAAATCAACTAAATGTACTACAGATTTATCAAACTTCTCGGCTAATAGGCCAAACCCGGCAACAGTCCCCATTGGAAACACGTCAATTCTTGAAGCAAACAGCTTTTTAAAATTTTTATCATCCGCAGAGGCTGTTTGTACGTTTAGTTTTCCAGACTTAGCTAAACCCCAGAATTCTTTGGTATAGGTATAACCTATAGTTGCACCAATCGTTTTATCAGAAAGATCGGTCAGTTCATTCCACGCTTTTAGTGGATTAGTTTTCAAGTGAAAAAATACCGTCTTCTCTGACATCACAGGTTCACTATAAATAAAATCCTTTTCTCTGTCTGCCGAGTGAAACCAAAAAGATGTTGCCTGGAAGTCCCCTTTTTTAGCGGACTCATAGGCACGCTTCCAGGGTAGGAATTTAAACTCTACTTTATAATCACCAGCCCTTTTAAACGCCTCGTCAATGACATGACTCACAAATCCTTTATGCTTTAAACTGTCTGAGGCCCAAGGCTGATACTCCCCTGTCGCAATTAAAACCGTGTTTTCTGCCAGACTTGTTATAGAAAAACTAACACTCAATAATACAACGCACCACCTGTTGAATAATTGATAACCCATTTTCATGTAATTACCTTAAAAACATCACAATACTGTCATTTTCAGGTTAGTACATCATTTATGCATCATCGAATATAGATCAGGTGGTCTAATAATTACCCTCAGCCTTTATTTGCAATAATACTCAATCATATCCAGAGAGTGGATTTATTATAACGTTACATTATTCTTTAAAAGGTATTTATTGAATAATCTCTCAACATAACGCACAAGGAGTAAGTCATGCATTGTCTATTTTGCAAGATGATTGCAGGAGAAGAGTCCTATCACAAAATCTGGGAGGATGAAGCACATTTAGCATTCTTATCTGTTTTTCCGAATACTGACGGTTTTAGTGTAGTCATCACTAAAGATCATTACTCTAGTTACGCTTTTGATCAAGATGATTCTGTCTTATGTAAACTTATATTAGCATCCAAACATGTTGGAAAATTACTTGATCGTGCATTAGAAGGCGTTGGTCGTACTGGATTGATTTTTGAGGGATACGGTGTTGATCATCTTCATAGTAAGCTTATTCCCATGCATGGCACAGGCAACACCTCAACCTTCAAAAGCATACACTCAACGCAGAATAAATTTTTTCATTGCTATGAAGGCTACTTATCCTCTCATGACCACGAACGAGCCAATAACAAAGCATTAGCACAACTTGCCAAGCATATTCGACGTTTTACTTGATACACCCTGAAAAATCATCTAATTAAATTACTGATTATAAAAATATCAATAGTAGGTCATTATTACCTATTCATGACATGGAACAAGCTATGGATGGCTACTCGAAACCGTTAGTGACTACCACAAATGTAAATAAAGACATCTCACCCCAATTAATGTCTCCTAGAGAATTAAACGCTTTATTTAACAAAATCCATCTTTGTTACCATCACCATGGTATCTGGCTTAATAAAGACGTAGCCATTGGCATCTTACACCCTGGTCTCCTTTTCCAAATACACAACAACGCCCAGTCCTTAACTATTAGTACACCCAAAGGAGAATTTGGCCTACCACTAAATAATCGAGATACTGTCGTAGCAAGCTTAATGGCTGTAGGCGCTATCATCCCAGGTACAGCAACTGAAGTCGAAACCATCCACCACTTACTGGTCAACAGTATCTACTCTCGCAGTATTTCATACAGCTTGTGTTTTGCGGATTGTTGTAACCAATTACTAAAAGCAATTGAAAGTATTAATAACATACAGATGGCATTTATTGGATTTGGAGGTATCGCTAACCATTGCTTATTTAACTTAGCAGGAAGCGGTTTTAAACATTTTATATTATGTGATCACGACCATGTTGAATCAACTAATTTAAATAGACAGTTATTATTTACCCAAACCGATGTCGGGGAGTCTAAAGTTCAAGTAGGAAAAAGAGAAATCCTTCGACGTTTTCCTGACTGTGATATCACTTGCTACACCAATGAACTCAACTCCTGTAGTCGAATGGATTATCTCTCTCACACTGATTATATTTTAATCACTGCTGATGAACCTCCTGGCCTGGTACACAACTTATTAAAGCAATTAGTATCCTCTCACTGCAAAGCCTGTATAATTCTTGCAGGCTATTCGTGTAATAGTGCTATTATCCATGAACTAGATCAACAGCTGCCCTCTCCAAGTTTCCCTTGGCTACGACTGACAAATAGCATCATGCCAAGTCATGGGCCTATTAATGCTGAGTTAGGAGCTAAAGTGGCAGAAGCCGTTTACCAACGAGTCTGTCATTTTTCCTCATCCAAACCCCTTCGTTTTGCTCAACCTTTAAATCACTTTTCAATTGGGTTTTCATAATATTATGTGTGGCTTTTTAGGCTACGTAGGCAAATTAACACCTTCCTCTGACATCATTACAAAAGCACTATCCTATATTGCATATCGTGGTGATATTTATGGTGCTATCCACCAACCTTCCGTTCATATCTGGTGTACCCGCTTAGCAAGGACAGGAAACCTGGAACGCCCACAACCCGTTGTGAACCAAAAAACACGGGCGATTACTTGTCTAAATGGAGAACTATACAATATCCATCAGCTTATTAATAAAACTCAATCAACACTTGTTCATTATAGAGATATATCAGATACAGAGTATTTATCCTTACTTTTATCTCACCCATCAGCAGCAACATCATTAAGTCAGTTACAAGGAGAGTTTTCATTTTGTCACTGGAATCAAGCAAAACAACAACTTTGGCTTGCAAGAGATTCATTTGGCAGTAAACCACTATTTTATAAAATTTTAGAAAACAGCATTATTTTTGGCTCCTCAGATAAAGCCGTTGCAGTACTAACAGAACAGCACGAACAAAGTTCCAGCATTAATATAACGGCTGCACAAACATTTTTAGTCTACGGTATAACTCCAGAAGAGACTTTAGAAAAAAATATTTTTCCAGTTCCTGCTGGACAGACCATTGAGTTTAATTATTTCACTACAAACCAAAGTATCACTAAACATATTTTATTCGAAAGCAATTCCTTAGATTTAACTGAACCTAAGAAGACCAATGAAAAATCCGTGATTAATACCTTACATACTTCGGTTCATAAACGCATTATTCCCCAAAAAACCTGGGTCGCTGCCAGTGGGGGGGTCGACTCCTCCATTATTCATCACCTTGCAATGTCAATTGACAATAGTATTCCAGGCTATTGTGCTGTATGGCATAGAGACAAGCCTCTTCAGCTCCACTCTAACGTAATTCCAGTTTTAATTAGTCCTGAATCCTTACAACAGAATATAAACCATTTTTTGATGCTCAGTAACCGCCCTATCACTTCGCTTTCTGGGTTAGCTATCTATTTAACTGCATTACATGCCAAAAAAGATGGTTTTGATACTGTGCTAAGTGGTGAAGGTGCCGATGAAATATTCTGGGGATATCCTCACTATTTTGTATCCAGCAAAAGTCATCCTTTTTTTATTCAGCGTCAAAAAGATTTGAAATTTATTTCTGAAATAGCAGGTATTGATATCTTAACAAACGTTAATTCGACAGCTTTCTCAACATCCACTCAATCACCAAATCCCTTTGATTGGAATAAAATTGATTTCAAATACAGACTTCCAGGTCATTTATGCAGAATGAATAATGATTTACCTTACCTTATGGCAAGCATAGAAAGCCGCTTACCTTATATAGACTGCTTGCAGTACTTTTCAGCTAAACGACCATTAACCAATAAAAAAGTATTATTTGATTACTTTTATCAAATAAGTGGACTAAAACCCACCAAACATGGAATTTGTTTTGGATGTCAACTATTAGGAATAAAATGGTTTAAACAGCAAATTGAACAAATTAATTATGCTACAGCGGCAGAACTCCTTCAGATCACAAACCCTAAAAAACTGTTACACACACTAGTATCAAATTGGGCATTACTAGAAGAATTATCTTTAGGAAACTATTATACTCATGAAATTATTGCTAGATTTTTAATGGGTATTATTTGTTTCTGCAAACTACCTGATATCTTTTTAGCCATTAACGACTTAAACACATTTTGGCGTGAACAATTTACAACTATTTCAGAACAAGAAGCTATGTTGTGTGATAGTCATACAGATGTAACTATCACACAATGTTAATAGCTAGAAATTAGTTAATAACAATTAACGAGTTAATGCTACTACCTTCACGCTGCAGAACAATGCTATCCAGGCGTTTAGCCACATCAGAGCCCAATGTTTTAGAAAGGGTTTGACGTTGTTGGTCACTTAATTTGAGTTCAACTTTTTCAGCACTATGCTGAGGCTTTCCTTCCTTAGACATACCAATATCTCTCTTCCATTAAAAGGTTGTTTTTAAGTCTACACGTCCAGTATAAACTATAAGAGTAAACTTTTTTTTAGAAAGCATGATTTTTATATACTAAAAACAAATAAAAAATAGCATTTCTTAGTTAAATGACAACGCTCTGCCACAACAAATATTAGCTCCCTCTAAACCAATTTGTTTTAAAATTGACATGGTTATATCCAAATACTTAAACATATCATCAGCCATATAACGAGTTCGGTGAGTGCTTTTCTTTTCACCTAACCGAACAATAACAGCATTCATTGCTGGAACAACCAAAATATATTGACCTTTGATACCCTGTATTATAACAACCTCCATGCTCTTATAATTAGTTAGCCAAAAATGATAACCGTAAAAATCTACTTCTTGATCATCCCTATGATCTTTGAGATACCTTGCAGGACGTAATGCATCAACCAAATACTGAGAAGGAATAACCTGTTGATCCTGCCATTTTCCTCCATTTAATATCAATTGGCCAATACGTGCAAAATCCTGAGCGTTACTAAAAAAACAACAAAAAGCCTTTTCTTCCCCATTAGCCTGATCTAAAGACCACAATGCAGGTTGTGTTGCACCTATCGGTTGCCATAGCTTTGCTGCTGCATACTTGGAAATAGTTACACCTGTTGCCTTTTCAAGCACCTCAGCTAATATTTGTGTATTAATACTGGCATAGCGAAAGTGTTGTCCTGGCGGTTCTGCCACTTGCATCGTATTTACCAGACCTGATAGACGCTGTCCATAATAAGCCTGTGCTGTGACAGAAAAAGGACTACTATAGCTCTCATCCCAGTTTAAACCAGAACTCATCGTAAGTACGTCTTTTATTCTAATATGCTTACGTTGTCCCTGGTTAAAAGCAGGTAAAAAATCGCTTAATTTTTGCTCTAAATCTTGGATATAACCTTCAGAAATTGCCACCCCTAATAGTAAGGAAACAATACTTTTTGCCATAGAAAAAGAATTAGAGCGAATATGTTCATCATACCCTTGCCAGTATCGTTCAAACAGTAATTTACCATTATGCACAATCAAAAATGCTTTTGAATCATATTTACTTAATATCGATTGAGCCTCTTGACTTAAAGTGATTTTGTTATATTTCTTAGCTTTGGACCAAGGCATCGATTTACTAACTTCAACAATATGGTTATTAAATATTTTATGATCATCAAGATCAGCTTTTTGATACATCAAAAGAGAAGGCAAATAACGATAAGGGCCAGCCATCAGAAGCAATGTAATGACGATTAGCAATGATAATGTGCAGCCAATTATCCATTTTAGAGGTTGCATTTATTTAAACCTTCATCGTTGTAAAAATTTTCTTTGCTAATGTATTATACAATAAAGCCAACAATCGCCACCCAAACTGTTGCCATTTCGATAAATGATCAATATATACAAAGTCAAATTCAAAACTTGGCTTGGCACCACGTCGACGTTTAAATTCTCCAGCGCCTGAACTGAGGTTAACAGGTAGGTTTTCCTCCTTAGACTGCTTACATAAATAACTGATACTACATCGATAAAGCCCTGTATCTTTCGCCTCGAGTGTTTGATGGCCAACTAAAGAACTGATTAACTGCTGTTCAGACTTATAATAAGAAATAAATCCTTCCAGTGTTTGCTCAGATGCCTTATTAAAAAATCCAACAAAATTAAAACACTCACTTGTCAACGTGTGCTGAAACCAACGCTCATTATATTGAAGACTGTACCTTGAGTATTTTTTCACATACAGTTCTCTATATAAATTGCTTAATGCTTGGGAGTAATCAAGCTTTTCAACATGCTTACCATTCATGCATGATAACTGGTAAGGAGTATTCTTTAAAAATTTTTGATCCGTTTTGAAAGTACGCCGTTGTTTAGCGGTGCTTAAATTAATATCTTCAACTGTTGACTGGTCCCAGGTATATACCTGTCGATGAACGATTTTTAACAGCCCTGTTTCGGCCATTCGTTTCAACTGCTCATGTGCTGTTTCAGTACAGCCTTTAAAAACAATAGCATGTTGTGGAAACTGACAGCTTAACTTTTTAATAAGTGATTCAACTTGTTTTCGCTCTAATGCTAAAAATGGTCCTGTAGGTAATAACCAGTTATTCACATAAACGACTCGGTTTAACTTAAGTAAACCAAATATGTGTTTCAACCCATAAATTAATAACTGTAAACTGATTCGAAGAGATTTTTGATTTATAGTGCTTATAAAGTCAGCAACATAATGAATATAATAAGCGATAGGTGAAGTTAAATAACACCGATCCTGTTCTCCATTATTAATAACCAAAGGCACAACCTCATTATCAACCTTTGCAATGAGTAATGGCTGATCAACATTATCTATATAGTTTCTTGTGCCATTCTTGACTATGGGTAAAAAATAATCCGCAGCAAGCTGACCAGCTCTTGTATTAGGAAAACGTAAATGAACAACAGATTCTCGATCATAAAGGGTAACTTCAGCCATTAACAGGCTCTCCGATAGACTTGGATATGCCAAAGCTGAGTAACGTCTTCCGCAAATAATGTCTGGTACTCATTGGCTATATCAATAAATCCTGTTGTATCTGCTGGAGCTAGCCTTAAATGTCCTCGACTAACCACTTTACTTTCTGGAAGTAGCTTAGCCTTAATGTCTTGTAAAAAAACTTTTTCCCGATGTGTTTCGAAAAATGAAGGTACATCAGATAAAGAAACAAAATCAACGGGGTTTTCCTGTTCTTTGATGGTATGAATAATATCACCAAGAACATAGTTTATTTCTGTTATATTCAGTGCTTCTTTAACCTTATCAAAAACATGTTGCTCAGTTTCAATAGGGTTACCTGCTTCAAAGCGAAGCTCACCTAGCAGTAATAGCTGTAAAAAAAAGCTTTTTTTAGCGAGCACTTGCTGAAATAATTGTTTAAAAATACGTTGGTAATGCAGGTAAGCAGAACCAGGAATATTTTTCTTAGGAAAACTTCCTTTATACAGCAATGCATTTAATACATTAGCATTACCAAGTAATAATACGATTAACCGCCATAATTTATTTGGAAAATCAGCGCTGTTAACAAAGTAATTTTGTTCTTGTAAGGTGTTAAAAGTAAAAAGTATGTCAAGTTTACCTCGGGTAACCCTGCGAATAAATCGGCTAAACTTGATTAATGTTGACTCAAAATTTCCCAAATAAATAATTGGAGCCCACTGATGACGTGAGAACAAACGATTCAGTTGCCCTTTTAACTCAACATCTAGAGGTAGTGTATTGAATAATTCTTCTCTTTTTTTATGGGAGAATGTAGATGGAGGATATCCTAAAAAACCAATAAAATCATCATATTCAAAATGCTTTGCTGCAATAACTCTGAGCTGTGTTAAGGCTAATTGTTCCTGAGATATATCAACACAGGTTAGTTTTTTTGGTTGCCTTGCTAATAACGGCAATATTCTTGCGCCACTCCCTGCAATGGAAATAACATGATTAACACTATCCTCTAATAGCCTATATTCAATCAGACTATCTTCATCCCCTAAACTATAATTCAAATGTGTAAAATAAGTTTGCATGCTTTTCGCCATAGGGTCTATTAAAGTAACCTTAGATTATTCGGGCTAACGGCATCAATACCTAAGTGAAGATCCCCTTCATAATGAGTATATATGTTAGCCCTTGTTTTCTAGATCAACCCTTAAAATCTTTTAACTTATACTCAAAGAGATTTGCAATTAGTTAATTTTATTTAATTTTTTTCAATACATTCAAAAATTGATAAGTACCTGAACTCCCTTTTTCAAGCGAAGAATAAACGTCATATACCGCATTAAGCAATTGCCCCGTCAATCGTAAACTGGTTTCCATTACCTTCTCAACAGCTTTTAAGTCATCCTCTGTCTTACAATGAGTAATAATCATGTTATTAACTTCTTCTGCATGTTTCTCATCAATAGTAGAGTGTGCAATAAAAAATGTTAGCTGTGAGGATTTTAAGCCGAGCTGTTCCTGTAAGCTATTAATTATCGGATTAATATACTGATAGCAATTCTCAGCCCAAAAACTATAACCTAAACGTTGTAGAGGATTTCCTTGCATAGATATCCAGTAGAGATACCCAATCAATACCTCAGTGGCAGGTAATGCTGGAGGAAGATCTTTTTCTTCAATATTCAACCCCATTGATTTAACATCATGCAAAGCCATAAGCTCATGACCTGTTTCCTCTGCCGCATGATCAAAACAAAATTTGACATAACTTGGAGCAGCCTGAAAGCTACGAACTCCAACTAAAGCCTGATTTCTAGCATTATGGCGTGTATAATGATAAGTTTCCAACATATACAACGCAAAAAGACGTTGATCTATGCGTTTTTCATTAATAGCTTGTACGAGTTCTGACGCTGAAAGAATTTCGTCCCAAACCTGTGCCAGCTTCTCATTAAGCTCAGTCAGTTTCTGCTTAATTTCTTCTTTAGTCATTTTTACTCCCCTTTTTTCGTGTATTCTTCAGTAAACTTGGCTAATAAATGACTATCTACATCAGGCTGTGCTTTTAATCCAGCAATAATACCTTCCTGATCGTTTGCACTTCGATTTTGACCAAGCTTGTATTTTCCTTCAATATCAGTAATTTCAAATTGAACCCCGACAATTGCCTGCATCAGTCGTTCTTTGAAATCATCAGGAATCATTGTATGATCACCTGACAATACAGGATCATATTTCTTTACTAATTCATTTAAATCATGATCCAGCACATCACTGCTAACAATAGAGGCTTTTGCCTTAACATGTACGGCGGTATAATTCCATGTAGGGACAGCAGGTTTTTTTTCATACCAGCTTGGGGAGATATAAGCATGCGGTCCTGAGAAAATTATTAATACTTCACATGCCTTCTCAAAAAATTTCCAATGATCGTTTTTAATCGCCATATGTGAACGTAAACAGCCTAATACACCTTGATCTTTATTTAATAAAAAAGGTACATGAGAAGCTAATAAATTACCTTCCCGCTCACTCACAATGATGCCAAATGAATGTTGGTCAATAAAGCTATGTAATGTTTCTAAATCACTAATCCTGAATGATTCAGGTATATACATATACGGTATCCTTGTTGCTAATAACTGCCTGTAATTATTACTTTTTCAACAACCTTAGCAGACTTGAATTTGTCCATAATCATGCTATGTAAGCTGCATTTAAACGACAGGTATCGCTATATTTTTTACAGTTGTTTTTTTATCATTATGTGTAGTTGAATCAATATGCATGATAAGTCGTCTAAGTGTTGTGTGCATCAAATAATACGGCTGATAATGCCTAGACGCAACAATAATAGGCTTGGAGTGGTACTTTTCCAGACCATAACGGCTAAAAACCATTGCTGTTGGCCGTTTACATAAAGCAACAATACCTTTCGCTTGTAGGTCAAAAGCCAGTTGTATGGCTCGCGTGATAAGTAGCTTGCCAATATCAGCTCGCCACCGATTATGATCAACAATCAAACGACTCAACTCAATATACTGATCAAACTCGCTTGGTATACCTTCACTTACTGGAAGAACTTCTTTAAACTCGAAAGGCGCACAGGTTACACGTAAACTACCGACAATTTCACCTAGAATTTCAATATGAATATGGTAGCTACGAGCGTCAATATCTAAATCATGTTCAACTTTTTTGTAAAAATCACTCAAAAAATAGGGCATACGATCCTGATAAGCGTTAGAACGATACTGGCTTACTTTTTGATCAACAACTCCCTGTTTAATATGTGTATTAATAATACTGTCTGTCGACTGTTTGATAATACGATCCAGCGGACCTAACTGATCATAGACAATGGCAGATACCCGATCTATAGGTACCATCTCTGAGGGCAACATGACTTATAACACCCACCACTTTTCATTATCAAGAAAATGTTTACCACCAATATCCTGCGTACGCTGCTGTTGTATAGCCACGTCATACATCGCCTGTAACTGAGATAACACAAAAACTTCAGCATCAGTTAATTCTGGATGCCAAATATCCGCAAAAAGCGTAATACGCGTTGTATCTGAATTATTCCAGGCTTCATGTTCAAAGCTATCTGCAAAAATTAAACAATCATGATGTAAAAATGCTTTACTTTCTTCCGCCACACGTAATGCACAATCATCAGGAACAATTAAACCTAAGTGTAAATTAAGTTTTAAGTTAGTATCTCCAAAATGGGCAGGTATAGATGAATGTGGATTCAGTGCCGAAAACCAAGCAGTTCCAGCAAAACGGGGCAAACTCTTTAATGCTTCAACTGTTGAGGGACAACACTGCTGATTATATTTAATCCGTTCGTCAACCAACAAGGGTGAACGTGATAAATAAAAAATATTCCACTGGCCATTATAGCCTGTCTTATCTGAACACTCGTAATTTTTTTTTAGCGTCAAGGCATGTTCCAACTCACCTTGTATCGTATTTGCCATACTTACCAGTGTTTGCACACCGTCTATTTCATTATTTTCATACCAAGGTTTACTTTTAAGAAAGGGAAAAAATATCTTAGGCTGTTGCCATCTATTGCCTTGAGGAGGAGATAAGTCTTGAGAAAGTAAAGCCTGCTTTAAACGATCTAAACTAGACTGTCCAAAACGCTGAGTAGACGATGTAAATAACTGTTCTACCTGACTAAGTTGCTCTGTAGTCAACCCTAATGATGATAACATAAAAATATCCTAATATAGCACTCTTTATTATTAAGACGTAATACAGAACACTTATAGCACGACTAGCCATCCATGCTGTATTATACTTTAGTATGATTATTCCATAGTCGATGTTAGCTTTTCAGTCATCTCCCCAATATATATTCCTAAATGATACTATACCTTCTTATCAATATCAGGTTCGATAATAAATATACTACGTTAATTGTATACATTATTACAACTTTAACTTTGAGGGTAAACAGGAACTCAAACGAAATTTGATGTGTAAGTTTAATCCATAAATCATTGTCAATTATTAAAGTTTTTATTATTATATTACTTCACTTGCCGGTATGTTATGTTTCTTATACTAATAGCATAGTTTGTATAGGTCAATAGCCAGGCTAAACTGTCCAACATACATTGTCGTTGCTAATAAGAGAATACTTAATATACCCATTAAAGTATGCAAGTGTATATTGTACCCATTACAAACACAGTTACTCTACAATCATCTGTTTTTTAATAACACTAAATGCTAATCAAACAGTTATGCGTAACAGGCAATTTGGACCAATGTGCGTTTACTGAATTAATTCTTGTGAGAAAATCCCCTCGAATAAACTTATACCTAGCTACCACTTCAGCTTTATTTTCCACTTTAATATAT
This sequence comes from Zooshikella harenae, assembly GCF_018837975.1. Classification (GTDB taxonomy): domain Bacteria; phylum Pseudomonadota; class Gammaproteobacteria; order Pseudomonadales; family Zooshikellaceae; genus Zooshikella; species Zooshikella harenae. The sequence goes on from NZ_JAGSOY010000019.1 coordinate 75,930, forward strand.
AGCCCTTCCATATAGCGATCCAAAGTGTCAGTGATTTTATTAAGAGTAGTACTTTTTACATTTTGCTTTAAAAAACGTGCTTTATACTTTTCACTAATAAATACTGAATAGCCAATTAATGCTATTAGACCTCCAACATATTTAAAACGTCCTGAATCAATAATTCTAACTGAGTGTATAAAAGAGCATCCAGCCAGCCGCTTTTTTCGTTCCTCTGTACCTAAAAATACTCCAATCTTTTTATCATAAATATCAAATTCCAAAAAATATGCAGGTAGCACATCATAAAAAATCGTATGACGATAATACAACCACTCTCCAAACTAAAATAACACCACAACTAATCTGAATAATAACCATGCTTTAATAAAGTCTGCCCTTTATCATTAACAATACAGTAACGGTGTGCTTCATCGGGTGTTGGCCACTGGTATGAAATAAACTGCCTTGCTAAAACCTCATCAGGTACTGCTTGTGTGCGGTTTCGATTGCCTTGATAAATTGTCGAACGCGGAACTTGAAACACGACTAGGGTTACGAGTGCATGATAGTCTTTTCCAATATCACACACGATTTTTCGAAAGTCATAACGTAAATTAGTCGCATCCCAAATAACGTTTACGCCTTTACGCAAACAAGCCTTTAAACGATCCTTAGCTAAGTGTAGTACTTTACCAACATTCGCTTGACTGGCTGCATGTCCATTAATTTCCTGGCGAATTACATCAAGTGAAATCACCTGATAATTCGATTGTTGCTTAACCCATGTTGATTTACCAGACCCGCTGGGGCCACATAAAACCATTAACTCAGCAAAGCATTCACGTCGCTGATAGGTTTTCGCAACCGCTTCTTCAACAGTCGAAATAGTTGCTCGCTCCATATCATAAATAGCTCGACTATATACATAATCTTGGCAGCCATCTGGTAGCAGCTTAAGCGTATTTTCAAGCTGATGTTGCCACTCATTATGGATGTCCGATTTCCAAACCCCATATTCTTTACAAAAAAGCTTGAATTCTTCTAGATACATTAATTGAGTTTTTATATCTAAGCAAATGCGACCGCACATATCAGCAACTTCAAGCCAATATACAAGCTCAATATCAACACATCGAGACAACAACCAAAAGTGCTCTGGTCCTTGATTTTTAACCATCAATAATTTTGGTCGATGATGCTCACCTACCAACCCCATAATGAGGTAAATAACCTCATGGCTTAATTCCAACTCAGGTAATAAAAAAGCCAAATAAGATCGACCAACAGCTTCATGCTGCGGTGAAACAATACGACGAATCGCTTGTACTTCTCTCTCTCGTACCGTAACGGGCTTACCTATATCGTGAAATAAAGCCCCCAAAATTAAAGCCTGACGCTTTTCACCTGTAATATGAGCAGCCTGATCTTTTAACAATCCATATAACTCATCAAGAACCATACCTGTATGGATATAAACATCACCTTCTCCATGCCATTCAGGATCTTGTGGTGTTGATTTTAAATCGTGTAACCAGGTACACACGCTGCCCAAGTAATGAATACATTCATCCACATCAGGAAATGCATCCTTTTTTAAAGCGTCTAACCATTCTCTACGCTTCATCATGTAACTGCCCTTATTCTTTATTTATACCCTTCGCTATGGGTATATATTCCATCTTATTCAACTTCATTAGAGAGCAATTTATTTGCCACTACTGCGGTATGCATCCAATGCTCCTCTGTTTGAACATGGGATTTTCTCACCCATTTCGCAACAGACTGTGCAAACTCTTTATAATGAAAATTTTCACTAATCCGTACCACATAACCTTCCATAAGCGAGGTATCAATTTTAAGTTGTCGAATGAGTCCTTTATTCCATTCTCCCTGATATAACACAGGAGGAGGTGTCAAATTTAATAACTCAAACCACTGCTTAGTCTCAGCCCAGGACAAGCAATAATTCTGTTCATCCCAAATAGAAAAAGCCATAAAGTATGAGGGCAACTGATCATAGCCAATGGCATGCTTAGCAAAAAGATTCTCTCCACAAATCCGCCACCCAACAGGAATATCTGTCGCTATGCTAGCATGTAATGCTTTCACCCAATCCCGAGAAGCATGATGACGACTATCAATTGAGCGGGCATGAATATAGTCACAATATAAGGAGGTATTTTCACCATCCATTTTCTCCGTGACAATAACCTGTTTTCCTTCAAACTGACTGACGTCACAACATCGCACATCATCACTAGAGCCTCCTGAAGACCACGGTAAATGAGGTGTTCGTGGGTATTTGTATCGCTTTATGTTATTACTGCTCATATCAATATACTCCCAACCTACTAGCCAAGATACTGTTATTTAGCCCTGAGTTTGAGCATCAGGCATTAACGTATGACATTTCTGTACTTGGTTTTGGCACAAAAGAGTAGGCCCTCAAACATGCTATGCTATCTATTAAGCATAGTAATCTTTTAAGGAATCGCTTCCACAGCAATAGGCTGTGAGTACAATCAACGGTTATTTATACATAACGCAAGACAGTGCGAGATTTTACTTACGTTTTAGCTATTCCAGTTCCAGACATTTCTTTTGTCAGCAACAATTTATGTGCATAGCAAAGAGTCTATATTCTTCTGAAAAAAGAACGCAAAATATCTATCCGTCGATAAAGAAACCATCCAAGAGCGTGAGGCATACTCAATAAAGAAGGTAGCTAATGCTACTAAGTAAGGTAGGATGTACTACATTGATCCAAACGAAAGCTTGACTTTCATTCCTCATTATCAAAATTAATGTCAGACCCCCAAATTAAAAACGATCTTTGGGGCAACGTCAAGCCCAGAAACGTCTAATTTTTACTATAGGGCATCTCTAAAAATAGTGATTTTTTTTGCGTAAAAAAAATAAAAACAGTTACAAAAAATAATAAATATGATGCGGTACAGTTAAAACTCTCGATACGTTAGTTTTGTTATCATCTTTTATAATGGTATTGGAGTATACAGCAGGAACCTAGACATGCGTTTTAAACCTATTGATGTGCGTCCTTTTAGTGAGCGGTACAAAGATGATCCCTCTTTTGACATTGCAGAAGACCGCTATTGGGAACCAGATCAAACCATGTCAATCTATGGTGACCCAGAACTGGGGACATCTGTTTGGGATGACGTACGAAGTCTCGAACAGACAGACTATGGTATACCACTGTTACCTTATGTTATTCGAGAAAAGGTGCCACCCATCCCTGAACGAGTAGTGCCACCAGTCCCGCCTCCAAATACTGAACCCGATCTGAACTACAAAATTGTTATCGAAGTTGCAGGCATCAAACTACCCTCAACGCAACGACTTTATCTGGATGCCAGCCGGGAAAATAATTTAGCACAGGAGCTTCAAGCGGCTGAGACCTATCGAAAAGACAACAGTCCCTACCGTAGTCTGGTTGCTTTCCATAGTATTCCCAACATACCTCGCAAATTGGGGCTACGCATTGCAATGCATGGCCGTGGTGAGCCACCTTTACTGTTACCACTAATAGACAGCATTCAGCCTATTCCCAAAGACACTGACAAAAAACGTTGGGAAAGTATTATTATTCCCATTAAACCACTTGGGTATATCACTGAAAATCAAACTCGTCCAGAATCAGATGTTTTACCTGAGTCTGGATGGATTTATGTTTTTTGGAAAAACAAGCTCTGGCGAGAGCTTCAAGTGGGTAAACACCAAACCTACCGTGATACTCGCCTGGGATTTTATCGGAATACACGTCATAGCAAACTCAACCCCACTAACAACATGGAACGGGAAGCATTGGGTACAGCTTATGATTCTATCTGGATTCCTTATAAACTGAATGGCGAGGTTCAACAAGGCGCTACAGGCGTCAAAATGATGTATAGTAAACGGCAACTTTCGTGGGAAGAAATAGACCGCCTGGAAAGTAACCCTGGCCGATTAAACTCCCGAGCCACATCAATTGATGCCGTTAACATTTATGAAAGCAGTCAGGGCTTTGAACTGGAGGATGGTCCTGTAGGTCCCATAGCACCCGCTTTATTAGACCAAAATCCAGAGGTTTTGCCTCCTCAACAGAATAGCCGTGTAAAACCTGCACAATACCTGGACCGAAACCGGCAAAATAAAATATCAGTCGCCTATCTTGATGCAACACCACGTGGCTTAGTAGTCAAGTTTGAGTATGGAATAGGTAAAGAAAAGCCTAAAGATCAAATGCTCACGCTACAAACTGATGATGGCTGGAGCCAAGCATTCTCGATAAAAGAGATGGAAGAAGTCGAAACGGGCTGGCTACAGGCCATTTTCGAGGACTATCCAGAAGGGGCAACCTTTGATTTAATCAAGGATTCAAACACACCTGGTGTCCTTCCACAATACCTGTTTTATGATCTTACTATTGAAGATATTCAAGCAAATGACCAAATATCACAGTCATTTGCAGAAGGTTAACCTTTCACACACCACTTTTGAACGTTAACCTACTGAATTAGGGGTTTAAAACAACAAACCCCTCGTTTATTTTTTACGTTCAGCAACAAAAAGCTTATTTTTCATCACTGTCCTTAAATTCATTTTTAGCGTTATCCCATGCGTGCTGAAAGGATGAAAATGCATTCGAAAAGCCTTGCTTCATATCATCCCATGCATCAGCAGTACTGTTTTTCATCCCTCCATACCATTCAGCCAGTTCGTTGCGTTGCTTGTGTAATTCATTCAGTGCTGCACGTGTTTTTGTTCGCGTAGCCTCACTCATTTGATCCCAGTTTTTATCAATATCTTCTTGCATGGCATAAATACGCATATCGAGCTTATCCAAAGCAGAAGATACTTTTTCCATAGCCTGATCCCGCTTTTCCACTGAGTAATTTTTAACAGCGTGAAGCGCTTCTTGAGACTCTTGCTTTACCTCTTCAATTGATGTTGTACTTTCATCTTCTTGAGCTGTACAAAACATACTGAATAGTACTGCCCATGACAGTATGAAAGCAGTAAAAGTAGCCCTAAAAACAGTCATGACTAACACCTCAATATATGTACTATGGATTGGCAATCTCACTTAAAGCGAGAAGCTGCAGATTTCACTGCTTCACTCAACGAATCCCAAGCTAACTCAATACCCGTTTTTAAATCCTCCCAGGCATCATCACTCGCTTCTCTCAACTCCTGCAGCTTAGCTTGCGCTTCATGGCGTTTTTCACGCAAATGATTCATCTGTTCATGATACTCATGACGTGTATCTTCTTTAACATGCCCTGCTTTGGACTTGAGCCTATCAATTTCTTCATTCCAGTGATCAAGTTGTTCTTGCAGTTTTTTTTCATATGTTTCTTTCATACTCATGACAAGATCTCCATAATTATTTAGTCACAACATAACCTTAACAATACACCTCGTACGTTACATCTGCTCTGTATCAATTATTATCTTATCATGACAAAACATTCGACCACGTCGGTGCCCATTAATTCCTGTGCTATAGAATGAATAACTAAATCCTGTAGTCTTTTGACCTCATACTACACATTAAAATTTAAATTTATAAATCAAAAAGAAAACATACTTTTA
>NZ_JAGSOY010000190.1 GCF_018837975.1 Zooshikella harenae
ATGGCCAAAGTCGAGATGAACACATTATGGATTAAAAGATTTCTCCTCTTGTTCTTTAAGTTTAAATAAAAGTAAATCTATTAGGGAACGACGACCTGCGTCATACATTATTTTCTCTAAGCTATCGCTGGGTTTAGGTGTGGATAAGGTGAGGGTTTGGTCTAGGTAGGTGATTAGCTCTTTATACTGCAGTAGATTTATATTCATTATCTACCTTGAACACTACGAAGCGTTCAACGGAGCCATCTTTCAGGAAGTGCTTTAATTCCATCTCTGGTTGATTAGACAGGGCCTCAGAGATTAACTGCATAAAGTTAACAGCGGTAATTGTTTCCTCTTTCTTTTTCTTCTTTGCCATTTTTATCTCCATCTAAGGCATCAAGGCAGTAAAGGGCATGAATAGCATAATGACAGATTTTATATAAGTCACTACTATTCATACCCTTTTTGTCACCAAAGCGGTCTGCATATTTAATAATGTTACTTATTGAAAAGTGCAGACCACGCTCAGGCTTTGAGTAAATGAGTTCACCTGTTTGAACCTTTTTAGAAGCATAGTGTTGGCTATAGGTCTTATCTATATATTTCCTTATTTCAGACAAATACGTACTCTCATTAAACGAGTAACTTATATCCTTACTCAAACTACCTCCACTTACTTTTTCAAAGTGACTGTAATGGAATAAACGGGATACACCGTCAAGGCTTACCTGTCCTTCCTTATTAGATAAAACTGTGTAAACACGATTTGGAGGACTTCTGTAGACCAACCATGCTCTTTACAAAGCTGCAGGTATTCATCTTTAACACCTACCTTATCGCCTTTTTTAAAGCTCAATCGTTAAATTCCTCAAAGCCAAACTCAATTACTTTAAATATACCTAAAGTAAATATAAACGTTATCGCGAAACATATCATGAAGATTTCCATAAAATTACCCTTTTAAGTTTAAAGTCATAATCACATGCCCTTAATATACGAGCACAACGAGCCTGCTGAATTGCAACATCTTCAGATAAACCATTTTTTTCATAGCAAGATACGACAGTTTCCCACATAGAACTTGATGGAACCTTTTCCCACCTTATTTCAGAGGTCCCTTTACGAGGACCCGATTTAAAGGTGTGTTCATAAGATTCAAATTTAAGTCTATCTGTGAGTAGCTCTTCAGCAAGAGAATCAACTACATTTGGACAACCGGGATAACCATCAGCGGTGTCACCCGTTAAGATTTGTTTCATGAAGAAACGGTCAGCCTCTGATTTGGAAATAAATCGTGGCTCTAAATCTTTTACAGGATTAAATAAGTAGGTGTTCCCTATAGTTTGCATGTCTTTATCTTCAGATACAATTATTTTTTTGTAATTAGAATAAAACTTAGACCAAGTTGCCAAAATTCCCATCACATCATCAGCTTCTAATGAGGGCCTTTTAAAAGAAGTATAATTATTTATAGCGTATTCGACAATGGCTGGGTAGGAACATGGCTTAGGAATACCCTTTCTGTTTCCTTTATATTGCGGATAAATTGTCTTACGCAAATTGTCCCTATCAGTCAGGCACATAATAACTTTATCTAATTGACATGCTTCTTTTATGTACCTAACTTTTTCCTCAAAGATTTCTCTAACTACATTAAAGTCTGCATGGAAAGTCCACCAATCGTTCCCCCAGTTAATTGACCTTTGAGCTGCTGATGCAGCCTGAAAACAAAGTATGTCCGTGTCGAGTAGGCCCACACGGTTAGTACTCAAATGTTAAACTCCCGTCTGTACTGTCGTAATAAATTTTATCTACATAGAGTAACCCTGAGCCACAAAATGGCTTTGTTGTATCGTCTGTATGTTGGATGGCATCATCAGGAATGTTTGCCTCAGCAATAAACTTTTTAAGGTCACCTAATGTAATTACGCCATCTGTAGTAAATTCAATCATGTTAGTTCCTGTTTATTTTCACTTATAGAAAATGTGATTTCCTATTCGTGCAGTTCTTGTTAAAGAATGGGTCCAGTATGGTTGGATAAGATGTGAGTGGTAATGAGTTGCACCCTTGGTTAAATTTAGGTCCAACCCATTTAGTACTGCTTGAGATAAAAGAGCGGATAATTCAGCAGACTCCTTATCTTTCATAAGGTCTGAAATATCATCATGTGTCCAAGAAAATTGCTTTCTCTGATAGACCACTTGGCACACTTGATTAGGCCACTGATGACTTTCCACTCTATTCATTGTTACTTCAGCAACTGCAAGCATATCTTGCTATAGCCTTGATATACGTCTTTTGTTTTCTAAATATATTGGTATAGTCTCCTTATCTTTGTTAGTTCTTTTCAGATTGTAAATAAAGTAAACCAAGAAGGGTTAAGAAGTGACTGCCTATAGTAAAGAGCTTATTAACAGCAAAATTGAGTTTGACCTCAACACAGATATTGATGCTGTAAGCAGC
>NZ_JAGSOY010000191.1 GCF_018837975.1 Zooshikella harenae
GTGCCCCCTCGGCAAGCGTGTGTATGAAAAAGATTTTCCAGTTTTAAAATAAAAAGCCCAGTAACAAACCTGGGCTTTTTATTTATTTGATAATTTTGATTTTTAATCAAATTCTATATTACACTCAGATAATAAATATTCACTACCATCGTGAAGCAATATTTTATCTTGGAGGATTTTTGCTACAGAAAGCCCCAGAGATTTTGCTCCTTGCTCAATCTGCTGACGCCATCCTTCAATATCACCTTTATAGGAAACGGCAAAGTAGCAACCACCTGAAGGCACTGAGATCTTGCAGCCTTCATTAATTACCCCACCACTAGTAGCTATTGGAGGATCTATCTCTCGAACAACCTTTTTAAAGAGAGCACTTAATGATTTCCAAGTAGAATTGGAATCACAGCTAATATACCTAAACTCCCTTTCTGTTTTAACTACAGTGCCTGGTATTTTACGTTCTTTATCAAAAAATTCTGCTCCTAGAATCTCTTTCATTGTTTTCGTCATATTAAATTCTCACAGTTTGTTTACAGGTGTAATAACAAACTCAAAGTTACTAACCCCAGCATCAGTAAAAACTTTCTTATAGTGCTCTGCGAGTTCAGTGCTGTTTGTATGATAGATGACCTTTTCGAAGCCTGCACTATACTTCTTAGCTTGGTCAAGCATTTTCTTTTGCTCAGCAACAGCCCAAGGCTTATCACCATTTTTACTGTCTGGGTTACGTAAAGATTTACTCCAGTCATCAACATATTTTGCTTCTATGGCATTATTGCCTACTACATTATCAGCTACGCCAGATTTCCATTCACCATCAACAAGTGCTTCGTATTCCCGTTGAGAAAAGGGAACACCACCATATAACCCTCTAACATCAAGACACCCTGACGCTCATCGTAACCAAGACTGCTCGCAACCCCAGTGTCTTCAACGTCTTAAAGAGACTAAACCCCAAGCGCTTGGGCATTTTAACAACTTAAAACCCTAGACGCACTGTTAGCCTTATTCCCGGCAGTGATTTGCCTCTAAACTGCAACACTTGATCGAACAGGTCAGACAACTTCCAAGAACAAAGCAGCAATTTGTGATGGAGATGTTAGAGACAGTGTTACAGCAAGCTGCTCATTAAAAAGCCCGCAGAGCGGGCTGGGTTTGTACCTGACAAATCAGAAAGGCGACTTGAATTTTTCATTGTGCGCCTTTCTGGATTGTGGGTGTCTTAGATTTCTGCCCTTAGATTTCTGCAAGCGTTATGGGTGTCTTGGAATTCTGCAAGCGTTATGGGTGTCTTGGAATTCTCGTGGGTGTCTTGGAATTCTCGCAAAGAAATTAAGGTGGTAAACACCTTGCTGGAAAGCTTAATTCTGAAGCACAACGCTAAGCGTGCTTTTGTAGAGGGCTAAAAATGACACAGGATAATGAACAGTATCCGTCCAGAAGATTAAGACAGCGTAAACAACCCGCTTACAAACCTGGCGCTGTACCGGGTCTGTAAGCAGATGATTGATAAATACGGCTAGGTTTTTAGTTATTGCGCTCTGTTGGATTATGGGTGTGTTGGATTTCAGTACCAGAAAGCTTTCTGAATGCTAATTGGGCGAACATAAGAACATCTTTCCATTCAACTAAGTTTATGTATTCCCTATCAGACAGTTCAGTTCCATATTTTTCAAAGACTATCTGCAATTCATTACAAAGAGACCTGATTGAATCAGCCTCCTCCTTGTTCCTCAAAAAGACCCCTATAAGACTTTCGGGGTCATCAGATAATACCGTATCATCAAAAAGAAAATGGATAGCATAGTCTAATTCATCATGCTCAACCCCGTAGGGACATTTACCATTAACCCAACAGTCATTTTGGTAATCCCAATTCGATAAATCCTTCAGATAGCTAAGTAACTCATTTCGCATTGCGGGGTATTTCATAAAGGAGAATCCCAGCTTTTCCAATTCTGATATTCATTGAGAGGTATGTGTGCTTGCTCAGCATTATCTTTGATTGACCCCTGAATCTGTTTTCCGTCACGGCCTATAACTTGCCCATTGCGCCTAACAATTACATGATCGACCTGCTGACTGGATAGACTATGGTGTGGATTTCCTTGATCTATACGAACGCCATTTCCGGGATTGTCAGGGTCTTGCCATCTTGTGCCAACACCTTTCTTATTGGCTTTATTACCCCATCCAGCTGGGATTTTTTCCGTAACGTTTTTCGGTACTCCCCACTTTGTAACTTGAGAACCAGCCCCTTGGTTATCACTCGTATTTGAATTTGGTGGCGTCCATGTATTACCAGCCCCAAAGCCACCACTACTATCACCCGCATCCACTTCACCACTGTTACCAAAGCCTCCGCTCGTGTCACCCGCATCGACTTCACCTGAGCTACCAAAACCATCATTACCATCAGCTACTTCGCCACTGCTG
>NZ_JAGSOY010000192.1 GCF_018837975.1 Zooshikella harenae
CAAAAAAAATCAAAAAGTAAATAATCCACCTTCTAAGAAGGTGGATTATTTACTTCCCTACTGCATCCTGAATACGCTCCATAAAGCTGCTGCCGGTAAAGCCTGGATTCAGGTAGGGACTAAAATTACGCGGTGTTGAGGAGCTTGGACCAAACAGGTTAGTAGCCCCGCGAATGCGGGGCTACTCCAATCAAATAATAAATTTAATTACTTAACCACTTATTTCTATAAAATAAATTGGGTTGCTCTTTGATCCTATCTCTATATTCTTTAATGCTCCCTTTATTAGCGCCACTAGAAGAATCTATATCGGCTGTTCCGTCATCTTCCCAATTACAGTAGTCACAAATATCATAACCAGTGCCTTCTTCTTGGTTATAAACTTCAGAAAGCGTTTTCATGTTGCAGCAAGGGCACCTAAACATTTCAGCAACATCCCCTATAACTTCAACCTTTTTACCCGTCATCCCTTCGTAAAGTTCTGACAAGTAACCATTACTTACACCTATATATAATTCTGCTAGCACTTCAAAAACTTGATTCTCAAGCTCAACACTCTCATCTATATCCTCTAGCAACTCCAAAAGTTCGTCACGAGAATTAAAGGCCAAACGGCATTTTGTAACAAGCTTAACAACTTCCTCTCTAGAGATTACTTTCATTATAATTTGCCAGCCTCTTTCAGCGTATTGATGACAACATCATCACTTCTACCATCCCACTTGTAAAATGACTTTATTTTTCCACCAGCATTTGTTCCTACAAAAATAGTGTTTGTGGATGGCTCGAATCTATAATTAAACGCTCCACTCGTTGTTTCAACCAAGTTACCGTTATTTTTTCTCGTACCAAATTCAAGAGCCATTTCGCTATACTCCTTTGAATTTTTAGCACCGAACTCAGCGCCATGTTTCTTAAAGTGCGTTTTTAACTTTCCCTTGGACCAAAGCTGTTTTCCAGGTCCCCACTTTGTAACAACTTATTGATCAAGAATTTAATCTACTGTTTCAACAATATGAATCACAGCCAAGCAAGATTCTACAATTGAACCAACACACCACACAGAAGCCAATCCACCAACTTCCGTAGGGGTTTCGTCTTCAAGGCCAGAAAGAAACTTTGACTTTGAATGATCAGAAGCACCAATCGTAGTCATATCAAAACCACGAGACCAAGTTCGAATCGCTTCGAGAAGAGAGTTCGAGGAACACTGCGATATGTATGTTCCGCCGCCCCATTCAAGAAAAAAGGTGTATCTTTTCATATTAGCGATTTCCTTTTGCATTTGAACTATGATGCTCACCAGTAAAATCTTTATCTTTCCTGGCCTTTTCCATCGCTTTTTTAGCTTTTTCCATAGCTTTCTTCACTTCTGGGGTTTTATTCGGTTGGCTTTTTAAAGATTCGTAATCCGATTTTGCATTTTCATATTTTTCAGACGCAGCATCCCGTCTTTTTTGATTCGCATGCTTAGCATTTTTCCCGCCTCCTTTCTTTGTAACATTTAATCATAGCCGAATCGTAGGCGTAAAAAAGCCCGCGATAGCGAGCTATAATTTAATTAGACTAGTTTCCTTGAGCAGAAACCTCTATATCTTCACATTGTATATTTAGGCTAATCCAATCGCCTTCTTTAACTTTTGAATCTCCCGACTCAACCATTATTAGGCAATCTTTGGATAATCGAAAATATGCCATGCCATCCTCCTCGACAGATTCAACCTCACCATTCATAAGTGTAGATCTCCCCTGAAGTGCCATTGAATACCGATCTTCGTTTTTATTACTAGTATTAATCACCTGATCTATAGATTTCTCAATGTCAATTTCAACATCGTACTCATAGTTTTTAACCGGCTTATTAGCACCAATCCACGTTGCAATGCCATCCCCTACACCTGAACCAAACTTGACAACTGTATTACCGTCGACGTCTTCAAAACTGATTATTTTAATCTTCACTGAGGAATCCTCTGCAATACATTTTCCACTTTATCGTCATGCCAAGTTTCTTGATGATAATGAAGTTTATTTGGCTTGCTGTTCATTTCGTGGTCACCAAACCTGATACTTCTCTTGCCATCTGCCGACCAAATACGATCTGGGTCTGGTAGTCCATCTCTAGGGTCTATATTTGTTTGCTTATCACCTAAGAAATTGTCCCATTCATCGGTCGCGTTCTTTTGTTTAACCGCTTTACCGCTCTTGGTTTCAATTTCAGGACGGTCATACCCTCTACTCTTTGTAACTTTACAGTCAAGCCCATCGCCATTATGAACCCAAGCACCTAACTTACCAACAAAATATGTGTGGTAATCAGCTACCTCAAAGTTATAAACATCCTGTGTTCTAAAGTCAGGGATAATTTC
>NZ_JAGSOY010000193.1 GCF_018837975.1 Zooshikella harenae
TTTGCGACAGAACCCATTTAACTTATCCGTTAGGATAATAATGAATTTTGATCCATCCTTCTCTTAGGGAAAATAGCCGGTAAGCAGGGTTATCGGCTATTTTTTTGATGACCTATACTTTTTGACATACCCAGTCCTTTGGGTATGCATTAGTGAGACAGTTTTTTATACTGCACTGGTGGTTAGTACAGGTCTGAGTAAAGTATTAACCGTTGGTGATGAACTCATGTCTGAGGCGTCACTGGTGGCTAACGTAGCCATAGCTTGGACAAGTGGCTCAATATTTGGAGCAGAGCCTGATGATGTTAAGGAATTATTAGTGTGTACGCTTTTTGGATCCTTTAGTAAGGAATCGACAGAGGTACTTTCCGTGATACTTCTTTTGTTACGTCGTGATCTATTACTTGTTCGACTACCCCAGACTAGCTTTTCCCCTCCAGATAGGCTTACACCGCTCTTGCCAGAAGGAAGATGAGGCGTCTCTCGACTAGGAAGCACAACAGGAACCCTTTCAGATTGATTATTGGTAATATCAAGGGGAGCGGAACCAAATGCACTTCGTTTGCGACGAGTACTTCGACTTTCTCGCGTACTTTCAGTCAGCTGATTTCTTAATTCAAGCACTGTTTTTCGCGTACCGTCTGCAAATTCTACCTGCATATTATTTTCAACAGCATGAATCTGTAACGAATCATTCTGGTTGGTTTTTCTTGAAATAACAAAGTAGTTTTTACTGGAGGATTCTCCATTTTTCATCGAAAAACTAACTTCATCTTGCAATATATCTTTCAGGTGAATGACATTGTGTCCTTCTAGATCTTCTATCACATCCACCCCATGACCTTTACGATAGATATAGTGGTCATTCCCCTTACCACCAAACAGAGAATCTTTATCTAGTCCACCAATCAGTGTGTCATCACCACCGCCACCATAAATTGTATCGTTGCCATCACCACCATCTAAATAATCATTACCCATGAGCTCACTATCTTCTATTCGGCTGTCTCCAAATAATTCATCATCATCATCACCACCATAAAGACGATCATCCCCGCCGTTACCTACAATAATGTCGTCTCCATCCTTACCAAATAAAACATCATCACCATGCAACGCTAATGGCAAGGCGTCGATTTTATTACCTGCAAACCAGGCATAATTGAGGTCCTTTGCTGGCGAAGCAGCATTAAGTTTTTCATCAATAGAACGGTCTCCATAAATAATATCGTTACCAGAGTCCCCACTGATAAGGTCATTTCCAATCTCTCCATAAATGAGATCTCGACCATCCCCACCAGATAAAACATCATTGTATGAATATTTAGCTTCTTTTTCGTTGTTACTAAAAAAAATGGAGCCAATCAAATCACTCCGCAAATATTTGCGTGTTATGTTGGAATCACCTGCAATAATATCAACTCCGCTCCCCCCAGCAATTTGGTCATTTCCATTAAAACCACCGAGATAGTCATCACCTTTACCACCTTCCATGATGTCGACATAGTGCCCCCCCATCAGTGTATCATCACCCTCATTACCGAAGATCACATTACAGTCACCAACGTCATCCTCACCACCTACTATTAAGTCATCACCTGTTCCACCCACTAGATAGTCGCTTCCTGCATTTCCATTTATATAATCATGTCCACCGTTACCAAATATTTGGTCATTTCCACCAAAACCAGCCATTCTATCAGAAAAATCATCACCATTGAGTTGATCAGCTTGATTCGTTTTAACTCGTGGTTCACCTGCAAGATTATGGGCGTCGATAAGATCGTAAGGGTAGTAGGTTGATAGTTGATTTTTCCAACTATGTGTCTTGTAATTCTCATACCCCCATCTAGAAAATACAGTAGTTTTAAACGTTTCAGCATTATAAACTACTGAAATATTGTTATTTCTACCATGCAATCGAGTTAATTCGCTCATATCTGTATCAGTATTAATAACAAAGTGATTCTCGGGGATTGCTTCTGGCTGATAAGCTTCCTTTTCTTTAATCTCAAGGCTGAAGTGCTCAGACTGAAAGTTTTTAATGGTGATGGTTCCACCACCCGCAGGACAGACAATTAAATTATTATTTTCAAATAAATAATAATTGTTATTTTTATCCTGATATATTGTTCTGTCATCATTGATGGCCGTTAACGTGCGTACTTGTTTACCATTAATGATGAGAGTGTTGTTACCCTGGTTATCTTCAATGACATCATGTCCATCACCCGTGGTATAAACATAGTGATCATTACCTTCACCACCTTGCAAAATATCGTTGCCTTTACCACCATCAATCACATCATTCCCAATGA
>NZ_JAGSOY010000194.1 GCF_018837975.1 Zooshikella harenae
TTTTCCGGAAAAGCCTGGTCATCCGCTTCCGGGGCAGTACCCACTAAACCAATGACGGAGCTTTTAACGGTGCGAATCGGGCGCGGGCCACTATCAATTTCCACGACCTCAACGCCATGTAAGAATTGTTCTGGCATGTTGTTTACCTAGTGTTTATTGTGAAAAAAAGAAGATTAATTGCGGGGGTAGTCGATTTTGTCTTGTAAGGAAAGTACCGCTTTCATTTCACCGCGGTAAATAGTGCGTCCATTCCCTACGAGAAGTGAGTCAATGACAATCGTGGTGTAATAAATGCTAGCAAAAAATAATGAGAAAATAATATTGCCGTATTTATCAACATAAAGTGCGGGTGAGCAATTACCACGTGTATTTGACGATAGTAATTTTTTGTCTATGGCATAACAGTATCCGACAATAGCCTCATAAATCTCTTTGGTTGAGCCATAAGAATAACCCCGCACATTGAATAAAAACATGTGATTATGCTGGTTTAAGTTAAACGGTGTTACGAAATGGCAATACACATTTTTTTCTGTTTTGAGATCTATAGTAGGGAAGTCGCCATCAGAGCGAGGAGGCGATGTATCTTCAAAGGTTGTGGTCTGATAAATGATACCCTGTAACACACAGCGACTGACAGAACCTATTTCTCCAGGCGTCCCTGTAAATTTCTTTTCTACATTGTAAATATCTTTTTGTACATACTGCGGATGCGGATCGGCTTTTTGCTCATGCGCTAAAATCGATCGGTCCACATACTGACGGCTGGCCAAGACAATGGCCGGATCAATTTTTAATTCAACTGTTTTGGTATTGGATAACTCAAAAATCACCTTTAAATACAGGCTGCTGCCACTGCCTTGGTCCAATCGAGGTTTATAGGTTTTGGGATAGCGCCCAACGACAATTAAATTATCTTCATCGTCGTATAAACCGAACTCGGTAATATAAAAATTACCGTCTTGTTCAGGTATCACCGTTTCACTGACCAGCCAATTTTTGTTTTGCTCATCCTGGTAAATGCTGTTAATCGGCCCTTGCCAGCGAACCCGAACGAGGTGAGTATCCGTTTCTTGTGGACTGGTTTCCTTACCCCCATCTTCACCGCCATCTCCCACTTTCAACGTGGTCAGCTTGACGGTTTTACCCAGGGCATGGGCATTAATAATACGTGCCTGCCCGACATCTGTGAGCAAGCTATAGTATTCTGCATTGGTGATCATGAAGTCTCTCGTGGTTTGATGATATGGGTATGGATCGTTTGATAACCCACTAACAACGTCCGACAAATACAGCTATGGAGGTGGGTGGTTAATTGGGGGGCAATGGTTGTGTAATAAACTGTTTGACTGCCTGTCGCCATCACACTACTAAACTGGTTGCTAATGACCTTCGTTAAATACGGTCGGACAAAGGTCGTTTGCCCGTTCAAACAGGCGGTAGCAATACGCGGTATTTTGGTTTTATTGGTTAAATACAGCGTTAAGTCAAAATGAGAGCGGGTGTTTTTCGTGCGATTAATAAGTCGGCGAATATGCTCATATTGTTTTCGGGTAATGCCATTATTCTCTAAATTCACCTCCGCTTTAAACGTATAGGGCTGCCCCCCATACTGAAACCATTCCTTGATACTGGTATCAACGCCCGTTGCGGCTAAGGCTTTTTTAACCGCCCCCAACGTACCTTTAATTAAATGCACAGCAATGGAGGCTTTAATCACTTGGCGTTTAATGTCTGTCGTCCAATTTTCGTCCCACTCATCCACCGATAACGCCCAGGCTAACCAGGGTAAAACGGGTTCAGGGCATAAGTCGGGCTGCCAAATAATATCAGGACGCGCCGGAATCGCCGACACACGGGTGCAACTGGCCTCTAATGCACGCTCAAACGGCTTGGCATTACTGGGCAACAAAGACATGGATAACGTAGAAAGGCGTTCGAAATTAAGGATTAAAATTTAAGATAATCTGGGTGTTTTTCGGCGCTTGCCACTGCGCAGTGGTTATATCTTGGGTCGGTGATAACAGCTTAACCCGATCAACACCACCGGTATGCAGCGCATCATAAATACCGGAGATAGCGACCGTTTTCCCCAAGGCAAAACACTGGGCTAAATAGGTATTTAATTGTTTTTCCACTTCGTGTTGAATCGCATCTTTGGAGGGGCCATGAAAGACGTGAATATTCGCTTCAATCTGATAAGGAATGATCTCGGCTCTTCGAATAATCACTTTATCCGTCAACGGTCGGATGTCTTCACTGTTTAGTGTGATTTCTAAAGCCTGTTTTATTTCCTGATCAAGTGCTGCATT
>NZ_JAGSOY010000195.1 GCF_018837975.1 Zooshikella harenae
AGAGCCCACTCTCTGCATCAAAGTATTGCCCAGGGAAGCGCAGATTTAAAGTAACCGCTATCGGGTTTATCAGTGTGTCAAAAAATAGAGTGTTTGAGGGCAGGCCCTCAAGAGCTGAGGGCACGGATTTCTCAGTAAAATTTTGGGGAGGAGGGTTGGCAATGAAGTTGTGTTTAGAACGACGTAGCCAACCTGCAAAATGGAGCCGGAAATATGGTCGGCTCATTTTTTCTTTAACAGTGTAAGCCAAGGCCAATCCGAGTTACGGTCCCCTTTTATTCCATTTACTTATTTCTTTCGGAAGGAGAAAACATAAGTAGTTCAACTGGTATATTCAAAGCTTTGGCCAGCTGCTTAATGTTTTCAATACACCAGTTTTCAAGAAAATCCTCTTCACTTTCCATTGAGTCAATTACGTATTCATAAAAACCGATATCATCAGAAAGTTCTGATTTTGATTTATTTAACTGCTCACGCCTCGTTTTTATCAATTTATTTCTTGGCATATCAACCAGAGAATTAAACTGACCCAGGTTACTTTTAGATGCCTCAAAAAAATCAAAATAATTTGTCTGTAAAACGGCTAATAGCTGCTTTAGTCTTTTTAGGTCCAGAACAGTCTCAAGTTCATCGTCGAAAGATTCAAGGTCACCATACTCATATATTGTGAGGCCGGATTTCTTTGATAGCTCTAAGTCGGTCATCCCTAGTGAAATTCGTCTTCTCTTTAATTTCTCTGAAATACTCATGACATGAATTCTATTAATTACTGAAGAAGCGGTGACAATGGGCCACATTTAAGAGGTGCGCACTTTCGCCCTCCTCCTGGAAGCTTAGGCAAAATTAGAGGTGGAGGTAAGACCTTAGGTGCTGACTGTTCCGGGTGTTCCCATGGATCATAGTCATCCCCATTTGGGTCTGTTTCACACTGATCTTTCTTAGGTTTTTTCTGCCCCGGCCATGGTTTCTTAGCGTTTTCTGGGTGTTGTTTGGTTTTACCTCCAGATGGGCCTACATCCCAATGGGGCCAATGGCCTTTATCTTCGGGATGAACAGTCCATATATCACCATCTGGATCAGTGACATAGTCCTTACCATTAGGCCATTGGCCGTGTCCCCATGTATCCGGGTCATATCCCGGTGGTGGTGGAGGATAGTCTCCAATAGCCAAGCCTCTTGGGTCTACCCACCGCAAAGGATTCCCTTCAACATACGCATACGCATTCAACCCACCAGCAAGCCCAATGGGATCACTTTCGATGTAGCGTCCAGTAGTTGGATCGTAATCGCGAAAATAGTTGTAAAAGAGCCCACTCTCTGCATCAAAGTATTGCCCAGGGAAGCGCAGATTTAAAGTAACGGCTTGCCCATCACCATCGGGGTTATCGGCTACCTGACCCACACCATACGCATCACTGTACCAGGCCCACACAATGTTACCTTCGATGTTAGTCGCACGACGTGGCGTATTGAGGTGATCTGCATGGATATAGCTCACCTGGGTATTGGCTACTTTGCCATCACCTTGGTAATGCACTTCGATCATGGCCACCGGCATATTGCCTAACCACACATAGTGACGATCGAGTAGCTTACGGGTGCTGGAGTAATTAGCTTCGGCTAATAGCTGGCCGGCTAAGTCATATTGGTAAACACCATAGTAAGACTGTCCCCCTAAGATGCGCTCTTTAACGACCCGCTCACCAATGGCATTGTAGGTGTATTTAGCACGAAGCTCACCGTTTACGGTCATGCTGCTTAAACGCCCACGGGCGTCATAGGTGGCATTGGCACCACGACTGGCCAGGGTATTCCCCATCGCATCCAAGCTGACGGTTTCTTTGTTGAGCTTGCTCAAGCGGTTGCTATTGTCGTGATAGCTCAGGACTTGTTTTTTGGTTTGGCTGTTACCAGACGCATCCGCTTTAGTAGTCCAGATACGTTGAGTACGGTTGCCCACTTCATCAAATTGATAGGTCTTCTGCCCAAAGTAACCACTTTCCAATGCTAAGCGGTCTAAGGCATCGTATTCAAAGGCTTGGTTCAGGTTGGCCTGTAAACCATCGTCGATGCTGAGGATGTTACCGACCGCATCATAGCCATAACTCAGGCTTTGAATGCCTTGCACGCTTTGACTAGTAAGCTGGAAATCCTGGTCATATTGACGGTTCAGGGTTAAGCCATTGCCCCAGGTTAGGCTTTGGACAGGGCCAAAGGGTAGGTAGCTGATGTTTTGCGCGACATTGATGTCATCATTGCTGCCACTGTGGCTGAAGTTGAT
>NZ_JAGSOY010000196.1 GCF_018837975.1 Zooshikella harenae
AAAAATGCCCGCATATGCGGGCGATCAAACTAATCTGCATTGGGAGTCAATTAATAAGCTGCTTAATTACTCTTCTATATGTAAATGTTGATTGAATAACGTTAATCCAGATTCCAGTAAATCTTTTATTAATAGAAGATCACTGCTGTTCCAACATGATTTAACAGTGTCACCACTGTTAAATACATCAATTTCAAAAAACAGTTTTTCGTGTAAATCTCTTAATTCCTCTGATTTTTTACAGTAATCAGCCCAATATTTAGTATTATTTTCTCCAATATCATCAAATAAATCCCAACAATCTAAAACCCCTCTAGAAAAATCAGTTTTGCAGTTACTTTTGATAAATTTATCAATCACATCAAAATTAAAAAAACCTAACTCATCTTCATGAAAAGGAAGAAGTTTGTTATCAGTTATAAACATTTTGCACTTTTCAAAGCTTGTAAATGCAATGTGATTACTGTGTTTTGACAGTATATAATCAACCGATGTGCTGACATATATCAGGTAAAAAGTTTTAGCACCGTGTTTGCACAAAATTGGATAATATTCTTTCATATTGGGTTCTCAAAAGGATTTTCCCAAGGATCATATGTAGCAGGATCAAAGAGAGGGCTTCCTGGAAAATTAAGATCTTGAAGCCCTGAGCTAGGTACTTCAGGTATAGGAGTTCTTTCAAAGTCTCTTGTTGCCCATTTTTTTATCTTACTATAATCGCTAGTGGCACCTTTTCCGTATCCTTCTGGATACTTATCGTCACATAAGCGTTTTGCAAATGATTCCCCTGTATCTTTATTTAAAGGCCTATGTTCTTTAGCCCACTCAGGGACATCATCAGATGGTTTATTTTTATGCCTATTTCTGACTGGTTTTTTTATTTGTGGTTTATTTCCCCAATTTTCTTGCATGTTTCTTGGTAGATTTCTAACACGCCCTTGCTGATTTCTTGGTAACACTCTAATCCATCTAAAAAGACCTTTTGGGTCAACAAAACCAACAGGATTGCCTTCAACATACGCGTAGGTATTCAACCCACCAGCAAGCCCAATGGGATCACTTTCGATGTAGCGTCCAGTAGTTGGATCGTAATCGCGAAAATAGTTGTAAAAGAACACACTCTCAGAGTCATAGTATTGACCAGGATAGCTACACCTATTGGGGCACCTGGGTGAGTAGAACGGCTAGATCACTCCAGCCGTTCTACTCACCCTAGACCTCTATTTAAGATGCCCTTTTTCTATACCATCAAGTAAATCCTTTATAGTTAATGGCTTTTTATCAGCTTGCAGCTTACCTCTCAATAAGTATGTAACTAAATCAAGAGGGTTTAGTGGAGCCTCTTCACCAAAATATTGGTTAATAGAGAACTTATCTAAATTAACTTGAAACTTTTCTGAATAGGCTTCTAAAAGCTCAACTGCATCATCACCATCAACACCTAAATCATGGAAAATTCTTGTACTAGGCGTCAATTTAGTAGTTTTGCGAATAGATAACCAATCAGTTAAGAAAGCAGTTAATGTTTGATATACGTCATTATCAGAATCATTTGATTTACTCATTAACTTGGCAAGCCTTTTTGTCTTTTTCGCACTGGACAAAGCATTGCATGAGCTGTCTGTAATCATTAGCTAAAAGTCCCCAACCAAAAATAGGAACCCATCGACCAGCCGCCCTACCAATAACGTTAGTTGTTGCAAAAGGGTTTTTAAGAGTTGGCGCTGGAACCCTTATCTTTCTGGGGAAGTGTCTAGGTATCCTTTTTGATTGTGACAAGCGCTTAGATATTGGAGAAGTTGCTCCTGTTGAAGCCTTACCATCAACCCCTTTTCTAGGATAAGGAATAATTGGAGCTCCTGCCACAGCCATCCCAGCACCAGCTGCAGTCTCAAAACCAAAAGCTTTTGCTAAACATCCGCAGTCATCATTACTCTCGCGAGGAATACCATGCTCCCCCATTGGACTATAAGCAAGGCCAAATTGGTCAATATACTTAACGGGGTTTCCTCCAACATAGCCATAGGTATTCAACCCACCTTTTAACCCAATAGGATCACTTTCGAGGTATCGTCCACTACTTGGATCGTAATCGCGAAAATAGTTGTAAAAGAGCCCACTCTCAGCATCATAGTATTGACCAGGGAAGCGCAGATTTAAAGTAACGCTTTGCCCATCACCATCTGGGTTATCAGCCACTTGACCGACACCATAGGCATCACTGTACCAAGCCCAGACGATGTTGCCTTCAGTATTGGTAGCACGACGAGGGGTATTG
>NZ_JAGSOY010000197.1 GCF_018837975.1 Zooshikella harenae
ACCTGTACTAACGGCCTTCATTAAAAGATTATATCCATTATTAGAAATATTAATATCTAACCCATTCACAACAAAATAATCAAAAAGATTATTTATACAATCTAACTCTTGGCCTACCTCATTCAACTCCAACATTAATTTAAAAATATAAGGATATCCATATTTATTCTTTCCATTAATATCAGCATTATTATCTATTAATTTTTTTGCCGCACAAAAATTTAACTCTAGCAGCGACCAACTTAATGCTGTATCCCCCTTAGAATCTTTAAAATTTACATTAATTCCATTATTTATTAAAAAATGGGTCATTCGATTATTATCTTCTTTGATTGCAACTATAAGTGCATTAACCCTATTTTCCTCACAATCTATAGCATCGAGATTTATATCTAAACCTGATTCCATCAAATATTCGACTACATCCATTGAATCATTTTTAACTGCATGTAAAAAACCTGGATAGTACTCATGACAAACTAAGGGATCAATTCCCTGTTTAACTAGCTTTTCTACTAACTTAACATCATTTTTTTTACATGCTGCAACAAAGTTAACAGTTTCTTTAGATACATTCTCACTAACATCTGGATTAAATTCAAATATATCTTTCCTACCATTTCTCCAGATGTATTTTATCGCCTCAGGATACCCGCTATCAAAACTTTGCCACTCTGAGTTAAATGCTTCCATTATGAAGTCAGTCATTCTATTATCCACAAAAAAATTGAATAACTGTTCTACCCCCTCTGACAACCCAACCTTTAAAGAAACATAATTATTAGAGAAACTCGCCTCTTTATCAGCCACTATTTCATACTCAAAAAATATATCTGATAACGTTTCAACCTCCTTGCTGTTAACTTTTAATATTTCTTCACATATGAAAGCAGCAACTTCCTTAAAATTAACTTCATTTAAATTAGATAATCCATTACATATTTCCCTTGAAGCACCAAACTCACTACTATTAACTGATAATGTTACATAAGTTGAAGACATATCTGTGTTACCTTAATCCTCTTCAGGTATATAACTTTTTAAAAGCTTAAGCCCATTCTTTTTTATGGCTTCCTTGGGAAGATGAAATGGCTTAACAGTGTCAAACAGTTGATACCAGCCAAAAATCAGATCTTTTCTTCCTAAATATTTATACTTTTTCCAGGCATTATTTGAAAAAACATTCCCTAAATACTGAAATGAAAATTGTTTTGACAAATCAATATCAAATTCAGGCTTTTCCTCAACCATTCTTTCTACTTTAGATATTAACAGCTCCTTAGTATTTATACCTTCTTCTTTCTTTTCATTCTTATATTTTTTATTAAAATTATGAACCAACCACTTTATCTTACTATTAATATCCGTCAGGCCAGCATAGCTTCTATCTAAGAAAAACTCTCTTCTGTAATTACCACCTGAAGAGCATTTCTTATTACTACTTCCTCTATCTTTTTTATAAATATAAACCCATTTTCTAGAAAAATTACTGCACCCTTTCTGAAGTGACTTAACCTCAATCCATTTTTCGTATTTTTCCCCTTTCATAACAATATCAACATTCCTTTCTAATTTATCTATATCGCCTCTCAGATGTAAATCTACATAATTTTTTTCTTCAAAACCTTTTAACTTGAACCCACTAGCAATATAGCTTGCAGCTACAGCAAGTTGAAACTGAGCTCCATTTGCATCTTTTAGATTTCCAAATTGAAACGATTTTTTTAATGTCCCTCCCATTGTTGCAGCAGCTTTTTCACTTATAACACCATTTGAAATATTTGTTTGATAAAAAGCTATCAGTCCAATTACTTCTAATATTGATAGCCTTTGGATACTATAGCCCTTAAGCATATTGCTAGCTCTCTTCCAACCTATTCTAGCTTTGACGAAAATTATTGCCCGCCATAATTCTGGTTTAAACAAAACTTTTCTTATTTCACTTAACGCAGGACTTTTACTATGAGCTTTTTTATCTTTCATCAAGGCACAGATTTGTTTTACTAAATCACCAATAAAGCCATCTTCCAAATCCAACTCTTTTTTCATCGCTTTCAGTTCTTTTAAAAGCTGAACTGCTCTGCCGAGTGGTAATCGTGATTTTTTTGGACTTTTGGCATAAGCTTTTGGAATAACAACACTAACTGCACTGGCATACCATGGCTCATAGGGTTGATTATCCAAATACG
The DNA here is from genome assembly GCF_018837975.1 of Zooshikella harenae. Lineage (GTDB taxonomy): Bacteria > Pseudomonadota > Gammaproteobacteria > Pseudomonadales > Zooshikellaceae > Zooshikella > Zooshikella harenae. The sequence continues at coordinate 2,190 of NZ_JAGSOY010000197.1, forward strand.
CAAAATCATCACCTGTTAAGACTTCCCCAAGTTCTCCACCTAAAGGCATTGATAATAAATCAATCCAGGCCAGTAAATGG
>NZ_JAGSOY010000198.1 GCF_018837975.1 Zooshikella harenae
ACCGTTAAAAATCCCATCTTGTAACAGATCGTAGCCTTATAATGATTACCAGCTAACAGTCGTATTTTACTAGAAGTCTAAGCAGTCAGGCTCTGATAGGGTTGTTGGTATGAGTGAGATTTAATATTATATCTGGGTTTTGTACGGTAGTGCTTCATAATGTTTTTGTCATAGTGAAGTATATTAATAGTTGGTTTAATACTACTCAATAATTGCATAAGGAAAAGGCAATATGAAAGCTTTATCCATTGTCGCATTAGTTTTCAGTGCGCTATCAATTTTTATTCCTGTTGGAGGTGTGTTTATTGCTATGCTTTGTAGCTTAATGGCAATAATAGCGTTTCGATCGCAACCGACGCTATCAGGGGTTACCTTTGGTATTAATATAATCAATACAGCTTTTCTTAGCCCTAGTATCATGATTAGTGACGCGGCGTCCTCTGGAGCCCTAGACCTTGGAACAACTACTACCAGTGCTCCAACTGAGGCTGGCTCAATATATTGGTTTTACGTTGGCTTTCATGTTGTGCTGTTCATTGCTGCAATTGTTTGGCGTCTGACACGTGGCGCACCTAAACAAAATATTGAACAATCAGCCCCACAAACTTAATCGGGTAAACACTGACAGCCCACTTAAATGGTTTTATAAAATGGTTGATAATCCTGCTTATCATGAATGGATAACAGTGGTTGTTAGCCATCTTAAGATCAGTACAAGGAGAGAGTAATGAGCAGAATTCTGTCACTTATATTAATCATAATGTTCCCTCTAGTAAGTATTGCTGCTAGGTCAATAATCCATCCGTTAGATTTTAAGGGATCTGAAGAAGAAAAAGTTGAAGTTATAAACCAGATTAAAGAGAGTGTTAAACAAACATATAGTCAAATTGGGATGGCAGATGCTTTGACACTTAGAATGATGGAAAAAGAAGAACTAAAAGCTTTTAAACAGTTAACCAAGATTAAAAATAGGAAGCTACTTGATCAAGTTATGCAGCAATATTGCAGTATAGATATGTGCAACTACAATACAATTCTTATGATGTACAACGAGCAAAATCAAGCATCAAAAGAAGAGTTAAGCTGGTAAAAAAATAAGTAACTAGGCTATTGAGGGGGCTATTGGTTTAAGTGAGACTAAATTGCTGTTGATGTTGTATATCAATATTGGGTAATGTTTTTTTATAGAGACATTTATTAATAGTTGGAAATTAGAAGAAACCAATGGATACAGAAGCAATTCCGTCAATAACAATAGATTCCACAGATGTTCTTCTTAGTGACTTAAAAGGAATGTCTCGAGATGAACAAATTGAGACTATGCGCACATGGTTTTTTGAACGTTATGAAGACCCTGTAGAAAGAACACCGTTTGAGTCAGCGGAAGGTGGTTATATCTATATTTGGGGTGGTCCATATGATGCGTATGATGAGCTATCTATATTTAGTGACTATGTCCCAGATGATGTAATTAAAGAATTGGCACATGATTTATCAATGGATTGTCCTGAGTGGACGAGTGCGGAAAAGCCTAGCGATTACGAAGATGATTATCTTGAATTAATCTTAGCTGATAACGAGTACTTCAAATCATTCAACGACAGCATAGCACATATTAATGAGATATTAGCAGCAAATGTTGGTGGTGCAGCACAGGCGCATCTTTTTGGTTTGTTGTACGTCAGTGTGATAACTGCTGTAGAGACATACTTATCGGATGCATTTATAAATACAGTACTTAACGATGATAGTCATATTCGTACCTTTGTTGAAAAGACTCCGGAGTTTACCAAGAAAACATTTAATTTATCAGAAGTATTTTCCAAATATGAAGGAATAAAGGATGAGGTAAAAGAATATTTGCTTTCTCAGCTATGGCACAACATAAAGAAAATCAAACCAATGTATAAAACAACACTAAATGTAAACTTTCCACCAAATCTAGGGGAAATATTTAAAGCGATTAATATTCGGCATGATCTTGTTCACAGAAATGGAAAAAGTAAAGATGATAAACAAATTGAAATTACAAAAGAAATAATAGACGCGTTAATCTCGAATGTTTCTTATTTAATTAATCATATCAATGAGCAGTTAAATGCTAATGGATAGGAAGCTGATTTCTAATCAGGTAAAAGCAGGTATATAGCCAACCATTCTTGTAACAGATCGTAGCCTTGTGACGTCCATTCCTTAGCCCCTCATGGCTTTCGCCTACAATAGTGACCAGTTATT
>NZ_JAGSOY010000199.1 GCF_018837975.1 Zooshikella harenae
CATAAAGAAAATATTCAGGGATAAGGAACTTCTAAAAACAGATGAAATAAAAAACTATGATCCAAGAAAAGCTGAGGTAAAGTCATATAAGCTTGAGGAGAAAAGAAAAGAAGTTACTTCTGAATCAGAAGATGGTATTCCCCAAACTTTAATTGAGCAGTCACGAACGTTATCAAGGGGGACTGATCTTGCTTACCCTGATATGAGTTTAACCGTTGATAATGGATTTGGTGCAAATCAAATTAAGTTTGACTGTTTGCAAGAACTTAACCCCATTTTTACACTTTGTGATGTTATTCATGGATTTATAACCGCCTTAAGGACACTGTCAACAGCTAAGCTAGGTTTTTACGCGGATGTTAACATTGATATATTTAAAGGAGGATTACACTTAAAATGGCAGAATAAAGAATATAATGAGAAACCTGAAGTGTATCTTTACTATGAATTACTGTTTTGTATAAAAGTGATTGAGGCTAAGTTTGAAGTTGGTCTTGCAATACAGATAAAAGATAATTATTTTATCAAAGCTTTTATTTCTCTTGATGCAAGTTGGGAGCTAAAAGCTGGAATAGTTTTTGGTGAAAAAGAGAAAGCACAAGTAACATCTGAACAGAAAGCTGTACCAAAAATTGGAATTGAAGTAAAACTGGGTGATGCATTAGGTGCAGCAGTTACTGGAGAAACAGGGCTTCAATATAACACAACGATGACAATTGATATTAACGGCGATGAGCAAGTAAAAGTTGAAGGGGAAGGTAAAATATTACCCGTTGTATTAAAAGCACATATTGTTTCTGAATATTTTGAAGTTGATTGGAATGACGAAAAAGTATTAATGGAAGAGTACCCTCTAGGCAGCTTTAAATGGCCCGCAAAAAAAGGAGATGAAAATAAAGATGCATATAATCCAGCTAAAGACCTGAGTGATGTTCAGATACGAGCGATTCTAAAGAAAAAATTCAGTGAATTTTTGGATGTAAGAATTTCAGAAGTTGCTGGGTATGAAGAAATAGAAATTAGACCGCATGGTTCAGGTAGAAATAGTCCAACAACAATTAAAACTCCAAAATTTAGAAAATATGATGTTGACTATACTGTGAATCGAATTATGTGGAATATTGAAAATAAAAAGGATACCCTTAAATTAGATACAAAATCAATAGAAGGACTTGCACTAAAAGTTGATGATGATTTGCGTGATATTCGGGGCTTTGGAGAATTTTATATTAGAAATGAGCAGTTTGAGGAATATATTGACGGAGAGTTTCAAAATATACTTGATGACTATATTAGTCCCGCAAAAATCGCAAAAAAAGAGGCTCAGAAAGCCTCTAAAAAGTAATATAGACCTTTAATTTGTAAGAGTACATCGGAAGCCCGCACGATAATAGCCGTAATTTGGATCTGTTGAACCACGTGTATACACTTCAGATATTTTTGATGAGCGAAAGTCGTTTCCTTTATAAACTTTTAGAGTTCCAGAGGTTGGTCCCGTAGGATTCTTCTCTGGTGCATCAGCAGGATACAAGGCATCATGCCAGTCTAATACATATTCTCCTACCCCCCCATGCATACCATAAATACCCATAGGGTTAGGTGGGTACTTATCAATAGCTGGTGGTTGCTTTGGTGCTTTTTTAGGGTCACCCCAAATAGTGTTTACCCCAGGCTCAACTTTGCCATTATTGGTTGCATATTCCACATCTTTTCCACCACTAGTAGCGGCGAACTCCCATTGGGCTTCTGTAGGAAGAGATCCCTTTTTACCAAATATTGAGCCAAGCCATTCACAGTAGGCTTGAGCATCATACCAAGGTATTGAGTTTGCGGGTGTTTTTTTCTTATCAGGACATTTAGCATCCTCGAATTGTTCAGAGGTATGCCCTGTTACTCTCATAAAAAACTCAAATTCATAACAGGTAGCGGGGTATTTCTGTATTGTGAAATCTGAAACGACTACGTTGAAGTAGTCTGGTACTTTACGATTTCTTTCCTCTAGTTTCCAGCTTAAGTCAAAAGAGACTTTTCGATGCATTTCTCCACCGTTAAAGTCAATGAAGTTGTCCTTAATCGATGTTTTGAAGGATTCTATTTCCTGATTATGTTTGTCACAACCTGTTAAGATAGAGAAAATGAACACAATACTCAAATTAAAAGCATTGCGGTGTCTATTCATAAACATCCTGATCTCCATAAGATAA